>CAYMSH010000001.1:0-51875 GCA_964392945.1 uncultured Planctomycetaceae bacterium
ACTGGACCTAAAGCGCGGCAAGAAGATATGGCGGGTTCCTCTCAAGCTGGAGGCCAGGAACGCATTGTACGTTTGCTACAAGGACGGCAACGTTGTCGTCTCCGGATCGCTGAACAAGGATGGCACGACGTATCTCCTGCGGTGTCACCGTAGCGACAGCGGAGCCGAAACCTGGAGACGAACGTTCATACCGACCAAGAACACGCGAGGCATGCATGGCGAGAGTGTCAAGAGGCCTACCATAGTCGGCCCGACGATCTATCTTTACAACAGCTCGTTCGCCCTGAAAACCGGCGCCGACACGCCTGTCAAGCTGAGCAAATCGCAGTGCGGTGAGCGATCGGCTTCGGCGGGGCATCTTTTCTGGCGGAGCGGCGGATCGATGATGGCCAACGCCAAAAATGGCAAGACCAAGCCCTTGTCGCGCAGTTCGCGACCTGGGTGTTGGATCAACATCATCCCAGCCGGCGGGCTGATCCTGATGCCTGAAGCGAGTTCCGGTTGCGCCTGTTTCGTACCGATCCAGGGCTCAATGGCGTTTCGCCCGCGATGACCGCGCCCTATTACCCGCCGCTCGGTCGCACTAAAGATGCGAATCCGCCAGGTTTCCCCGGAACTGCCGGAACTGAAGCCGGATCCGGAAACCGTCGATGAACCGATAGGGCTCTATTTGAAAGGGCCTTGGAGAATCGATCCATGCGGCACATGCGTCCCGGCAATTTGCGCAGCGGCTTCACGCTCGTCGAGATCTTGATCGTGATCATCATCCTGGGCATCCTGGCCGCTATCGTTGAGCCGCAAACGGCGCTCTAGCACCGGCTCTCAGACAGCAACGCTGACCGCCTGGCACGCATGGTCACAGGGACGCCAAAACGGCTCAGCCTGTGAACTAGTGCAAACCGCCGAGGCGTGTCAAGGGGAAAGTTTAGGCTGGGCTCGCTACATATGTTATAGCAGGCAGTTACGATAATGACAGCATTCGGACACCGGTAATGCGGTTCCGAGTATTGCGAGTATCTTGCCCCGGGCGGCGGTTGTCACAGGGCGGGAACCTGTGAACCATATGTGAACATGGCCTCGGCGCCCGGCCGGTCTGTCAGGCTGCTGTAGATTCCGAATTCCAGATTAATCTCGCTTCTTATTTCAGCCGTCTGGGCGCCGGTCCGATAAAGCTCAATACGGGGCGGAGCAGGAGAATACGGATATGGTGACGAGCACAGTAAAAAGCTTAGAACGAAGGCGTCATTCGCGGGCATCGATGAATATGGATGTGCGATGCATTCGCCTCGATCCGCATGAAGGCGGCGTGATAGATCAAGTCGATATGGTCGACCTGTCCCGCAGCGGCGTCGGAGCCGTTAGCGAGAAATGGTACTATCCCGGACAGAAAGTCGTGGTCTGCCTGCCGGCCGATTCGCTGCATGGCAAACGCCAGATGCAGGCCACCGTGCGGCGATGCCTCAGCCGCATGGAAGAAGGCTATCGCATCGGTCTGGAATTCGACCACAACTCGCTGACCTCATGGGCAAGTTACGGAGCTCCGGCGGTAGTCGCGGCTTGACGGCCCGGTAGTCAGTGACGGCGACGGCGACGGCGGGGGTTACGGTGGGGCGGGGACGGCTTTTTCCTTTCTTTCTCTCTCTGATTTTGCGAATCTTTGTGTTGTGCGTGATGTGGAGTTTCTCCTGTTTCCAAAGGATGCGACATGAGGCTTACTGCAAAGTTCAAGGCGATCGTTTTCGCACTCGCGCTTAGCCAGGGCGTTTGCGGCGCGTGTACGGTTATTGTTGTCGGCGCCAGGGCCAGCACTGACGGATCTACGATCAATTCACAGACGGCCGACGGTATGTTCGATTCGAATATTACGTTCGTGCCGGCCGGCGAGTTTCCCGACGGCGCGATGGCCGACGTCTATCTCGGCATCACCGGGCAGAGCACAAAGCCGCCGAAGAAGATCGGGCGGATCCCGCAGGTCCGGCGCACATACGCTTACTTTCACGTAGGCTATCCGTTCATGAACGAGCATCAGTTGACGCTGGCCGAGAGCACTCTGGCCCAGCACGCCAGGCTGAAGGACACCCGCGGCTCCAAGGCGATCATGACTATCGAGCAACTCCAGGTCTTCGCACTTCAGCGGACCAAAACCGCCCGCGGGGCGATCAGGCTCATGGGCGCCCTCGCCGAGAAGTACGGTTTTCTCGGCTCGTATCAGCGGCAGGGCGAGTCGCTGTCTATCGCCGACGGCAAGGAGTGCTGGGTGTTCGAGATGTTCAGCGTCGGCGCCGGATGGAGCCCGTCGAGCGGAAAGCCCGGATGCGTCTGGGCGGCGCGGCGCATTCCGGACGATCACGTTTTCTGCATGGCGAATCTCAGCAGGATCCGCGAGATAGACCTGGCCAAGCCCGACGAGTTCATGGCTTCGAAGGGCTACAAGCAGCTTGCGATCGACAACAAATGGTACGACCCGGCCGGCGGCAAGCCGTTTATCTGGCAGGAGGCTTACAGCCCGCCGAAAGGCGGCTGGTCGCTCAAGTCTTCGTTTGTTCGCAACCGCCTGTACATGTTCCACAAGATGCTCGCCCCGTCGCGAGACTGGCCGGTTACGAAGAACGTAGCCGACTATCCGTTCTCCATCAAGCCGGACAAGAAGACAAGCGTTCGCGACGTGATCGCCGTGATGCGATCCACGTTCAAAGGCACCCCGCTGGACGTCGAGGGCCATCCGAACTGGAAAGGCAGTCCCCTGGCGACGCCTTACCCGTCGGCGAAACTCCAGAGACGTTTCAAGGTGCGGTTCATCCGCCCGATAGCGGTACAGGACTGCTCGCACGGATTCGTCGCCCAGTCGCGGCCCTGGCTGCCGGACCCGATCGGCTGCGCCGGATGGTTCTTCCTCGACAATCCGCACACCAGCTGCTTCGCCCCGATCTACGCCGGGACCACGAGTTTCCCCAAATCGTGGCGAACGTACGATCGCCGCAAGCCGTCCCGCGACTCGGCCAGATGGGCGTTCGACAAGATTGACAACATGACCGCCGCCCGCTACCAGGACAACATTCGAGAACTTCTGAAGGTCCGCGAGCCGCTGGAAGACGGATTCTTCGCCAAGCGAAAGACCGTCGAGGCCGCAGCGTTAGAGGCCCACAAACGCTCGCCCGAAGCGGTCGCCAAGATCCTGACCGAATTCACAAACGCATCAATGCTGCAAGCCGAAAAGGCCTACTGGGATCTGGTCGACACGCTGGGTGCAAAGCATGACGGGAAATAACGCATCGGTTCGTCTCGTGGAGCCGTCAGTGATGGGGTTTGTCGTCTTGCGGATCTGGGACGATTTCGGGATTGCACTCTTTGGTGAAGCCCAGCAACTCCTCGGCGATGACGCCCGCCGTGCCTTTCCTGGGCATGAACCGGGCGGGGCATATCTCTATGATCGGACTGCCGCGTAGATAACTCTGGAGATGCGACCATTGCAGTGAGACGTCGGGGTTTTTGCGTTTCATCTCGACAGTGATCATTTTGTGCGGTTGGCAGCATTCCGCCGCGTTCGGCCTCGTGCTGGGAGAATCGTCAGGGTAGGCGAATTGGCCGATCGCTGCTACCTTGAGCCATTCAATGATGCGATATGTCTTGTACTTCCCGTCCTTGGTCGGAAGGGCGCCCAGGATGTTGACATAATCTCCAATCCGAAGGGCTTTGTCTGGCATGTGCTTGTGGTCGACGACGATCGACAACTGGACTGTATCTCTGTCCATGATGCTCACCGCTGGAGAACGGTCATTGAGGCCGCGAACGAAGTGATCCCTGAATGCGAAATCTCCCTTGCGAATGTGTTGATTAATCCTTTGGTTGATCGCCAGCGTATCGACCTCATCTCTTGTCAGCAGTCTCCTGAAACTTTCGACAGTCTCCCTGGCTATCTGGACAGGCATCAAGTCATCTTCTACGATTCTGTCGCCGGGGCTTAAGTCACGGGTGTAACGATACACCGTGACTTGAGATCCGTCTTGCCCGCCCGGTCTTATCACGTTACAGGCCGAACACGAAAGCAAGATGCACGCTGAAACAGCTGAAACCGTAATGATCCATGATCTGACTGGCCCGAAGCCCATATTCCACCTCGTAGGAAGCTATAAGGAAAACGATGCAATCCAACCCGAGCGGCCGCGAATGTCTGCCTGGATTCTAATCCAACTTGCGACGAGCATCAATGAGCCCAGTCATAGTGGAGAATCCTGAATCGCAAACAAAACAATGCGTCGATGTGCGACCCAGATGCTCGCACTACCGCTTGCCCAGCTTTATCACCCGAACGAACGACACGACTGCTTCCCTGTCGCCTTCGATTGTCAGGTCGTAGTCCATGCCCTTGGCGTTGAATACCGCACCGCTCAGGAAGAATGTCGCGGTCTTCAGCTTGCCGGTGTTTCCCAGCTTGAGCGTTTTAGCGGTCATGCCTTTTTGCGTTTTGCAGCGCAGGCTCAACTCGCCTTTGGGCATGTCGAAGTACGATATCTTCACCGCCACGCGATGCGGGCCGCCGGTCAGGAAACGATCGTCGATCGCAAAACCGATCCGCTTGCCGGCCCGGGCGACGAAGTCGAATCGCCGCTCGTTCTGTATGACCCATATCCGCGTGGGCTGTTTTACTTTCACCGCCGGGGCGGTCTGGAACCCTTCGGCGTCGCGCTGGTAAAGCCATCGCTCAAAGTTCCTGGCCGGAGTTCCGAACTTCCGCTCCCGGTCAGTGGGCTTCTGCTTGCGGACCACATTTGGCCTCAGGTAGCTTTCCCGCAGGAAGCACCAGACGTCCGGCGTGTCTTTCACGGTGCGCCCCATCTCCTGCGACACGTACGGCAGCATCGCCGGATAGATCGAAAACGGGCTGTGCAGCAGGTAGTTCCGCCGCATCTGGATCACGCGGAGCGATGATGTGAAGTAACGGTACGTAAACGATTCGAGCGGCCCGAAGCGATGGGTCCAGTTCTCGCCGTATTCTTCGTTTTCATCACCGCTGAACGCTCCGGTCCTTATGATCGGCGCCGACTCATCGACGATGACGTAGCCGTTGTCATTCACGCCCTGGCCGAGATGCGCCTTGGGCAGCATGTACATGTACATCTCGACAAATCCGCCGCGGGTCCCGAACCCCTTATCCAAACCGTATGGGCTCACGCCGCCCATGCAGACCTTCTGCTCGACGCCTTTGCAGGCTTTCGCCCAGGCGTCCAGCCGCTGACGCACGTGGGGCGGATCGGGCTGTCCATGCGGGCCTATTCCCTCGTCACCCCAGCTTGACGATGCGTATCCGACGATGATCCCCTTGACGGTCTTCTTTTGCGGAATGCCGGCGGCGCCGAACGCGGCGACCAGCTTCAGGTAACGGCGATGAAAATCCTTGTGCGTCACGTCAAGGTTGACTAACCGCCAGTTCTTCTTGGGATTCTGTTTCTTCCGCGGAACGTCGTACTTCGTGACCAGGTAGTCAGGGGCGCACTTCTTGCTGCGTCGCATTCTGTCGGTTGTTTTCGATTCGTCAGGGTGCGCCAGCGACTCCCAGACCGCCGTCATTGGCCGGATCACCACTCCGTAGCCGGCCTGTTCGGCGCGCTTGATGTCGCCGGTGAGTTTGTCGAACTTGTACTGTCCTTCCTCGGGCTCCAGGTCCTTCCAGCGGACCCAGAGCGAGACTACCGGATTGGCCGGGAAGTTGACTTTCGGCAGACTGCGAGCGTTACGACTGACGCATAGGAGCGACTTGTCAGACACTCCGACCCCGGGCGGCAGCGAGAAGTCCCACCCGTCGATAATGTCGTCACGATCCCGCCATGGCTGCGGCTTTATCTTTGAAACCGGAACTTTTGCGTACTCCGGCCAGGCGGCGTACTTGCCGTATTCGATGTGGTTTGCGTACTTAGATTCGGCGGGCTCGCCGGCCAGGACACTCCCGGCCGTCAGAAGAATAACGATAATAGACGGTAGTTTCAGCACAATCTCGCATCCTGTATTGGGGTTGCTTATCTCCTTACAGTTTACTACATTGCACGCAACACAAACAGAGCAAGGACCTCCCTGATGCGAACAAGAACAACAATGCTGACATGCCTGCTGGCCGCGATCGTGTTTGCCTTCGGATGCGAAAAGGCCGCGCCGCAACCCGACCCCGAACCGTCCCGGCCCGTGGTAACAATAGATACGTCGATGGGCGTGATAAGAGCCGAGCTCTGGTCCGACAGGGCTCCGATCACCGTGAAGAACTTCCTGGATTATGTCGAGGCCAAGCATTTTGACGGACTGATTTTCCATCGCGTGATGCGCGGCTTCATGATCCAGGGCGGCGGGTTCGACCCGACTATGACCGAAAGGCCCACCCGCGCCGAGATCAAGAATGAAGCGAGCCCCGACAAGAAGAACGATCGCGGTACGCTGGCGATGGCGCGAACGGGCGTGGTCGACAGCGCCACTGCGCAATTCTACATCAACCTTGTCGATAACGACGGTCTCAATCAGCGCGACACGACACCCCTGGGCTTCGGCTACTGCGCATTTGGCAAAGTGATTTCAGGGATGGATGTTGTCGACAGAATCGCTACTGTGCCGGTAGGTTTCGCCGCAGGACACCAGAACGTTCCGATTATGCCTGTGCTCATCAAGAGCGTTCGCCTGGCCGAATAAACCAACCGGGCCGGATCAATATCCCCTGACGTCCTTGAGCCACTTTTTCATCTTGGCCGGGACTTTGTCCTGTATTTCCTCTTTGGTGCGGTCCTCCCAGTCGGCCGACGTGTGATATTTCAACCCCTGCTGGAATTCCCAGATGCTCCTGCCGGGGGCCTTCTTGTCATCGCTCGGCGGAGCCTCCTGGACTTGCGTCAGGGCGCGGGGCGGTGGCGGGACCTTGCTGAAGTCTTCGTGCACTTTGCGGTATATGCGGAAGTGGTCTAATCGCCCGGTGAAGAAATCGTCCTTCTTCCGGCCGCACGCGATGAAATTACCCACGGGAGCGTCGCCAGGGAAAACCGTTCGCGGGCTGAAGGCGAATTGCTTTTCGGCGATCTTCTTGCCGTCAATATAGATCGCGGCGTTCGAACCGTTCATCTCGACGCGCAGGGCGACCCACTTGTCGGCGGCGATCGCCTGCGACGCGGTCAGCAGCAGCGTTCGGCCTTGATGCCTGGCGATCAGGGCGGGTTTTCCGCTGGCCTTAGAGACCGTCAGGTAGAAGCAATCATCGAAGCTCGTGCCGAAGTCGAAGAGGCGTCCGCCTTTGCCGGCCGGCCGTTTGATCAGCATGTCGATAGTCAACGCCCCGAAATCCGCAACCGAGGCCGGCGCCTCGGCGTATTGATCCTTGCCGTTGAATACGATGCACTTTCGCCCGGCGTCTTCGGCGAACTGCGGTGCGCCGAACAGGATGCCGTTGTTGTTTACGTAGGAGTCGTCCAGCGTTGCACCCTGGGGCGTGTTGAACCGCCAGTCGGCGTAGAGGGCGCCGGCGTCCTGCCCGCTGGTCAGCGTCTGCCTGGATCTGCGTGCCGGAGGGTTAACGAATCTGCCGACCTGGAACTCGCCCTTGTCGCTGACGTTCAGCACCGGCGTGTAGTCGACCACCACGCCGCCGGTCAGGGCCATCTCCGAGCCGCGAAGTTGGACGAACGCGTCGCCCTTGATCACCGCACTGCCGGAGATCTTTACTCGTCGCTTGCTGACGCCGGATCGCGTGTCGCCGCCAGTGCTCACGCAGGCCGCTTCGAGGATGCGGGCCTCGCCGCTTAAGTCAATGGCTCCGAACACCCAGGCCTTTCCGCCGACCTTCGCGTTGCCGGAGATCACCGGGCCGGGTCCGAAGACGATCGCCGAGCCCTTGATGCAGGCGTTGCCTTCCACTGTGGCGCCGTTGAGCACCATGGCGCCGGGACCGACATAAGCGGTCTTTGCGACCTTTGAATCTTCGGATACAAATCCGCCGCCGTTTGGATGGGCTCGCCCCGCGACGGCGGTTTGGAGGAACTTGGCGCGGGCGGCCATGTCGGTCAGTCTTGATCGTTTCTGCCCGCTCCATTCTCTGGATCTGGGGTTCGCCGGCGTTTTGTTCTTTCCGCTGAGGTCCGCCAGCGCCGCCTCAATGCGAACCAGCATCCCTTTGAGCTTTTTCTGGGCCAGTTCGCCTTCCGGATCAGTCAGCAGAATCGGCGCCTCCTGTTTGATCGGGCGATCCCAGTAGTTCCTGTCGCCGTCGCACATTCCGAACAGATCGTCGAGATTGACCACGTCGCCCTGCATGCGGTGAGGCCGGCCCGGTTTGCATCCGGTCAACGCGACTTCCCACGGGTATCGCGGCGCGTGAATTCCCGTGAAATATGTGTCGCCCCAACGGCCTCGCTTGCCTTCGGGCATTACCGGAAATGCGCTCGGCGTCGCGGCGACTGTAAGCCACAACCGCTTGTCCGAAGCCTTCAGCGCGAAGGTCATCTCGCCTTTGTTCCACAGCGGGCTGTACCGCGCCTTGCCTGTGTCGTCGACGGCCACGATGCACGCACGCCAATCCGAATGCAAACCCGGGTCCACGATCCCCTGAAAATCGACGGTGATCTTTGCTGCGCCTATTTCCGGTGTGAGGCGGATGGTGTTGTATCCGCACCACCTGGGCGCCTGTGCGTTGTTGATTCGATAACGGTTCTTGTGTCCGTAAACCGGTTGGACCCAACTCAGCGGCGGAGTTCCGTACTTGTCCCTGATCATGAGCTGCTGGACGAAGTCGCAGGTGACCATTCGGGCGGCGTACTGGCCGAAGAAGTCGCCGAAGCCGCGCACGCCGTTGGTCCAGAGCCCTTTCTTCTGGCCTAGGCGGGCGATGGTGTGATACGGCGAGGACTCGGCTGGGCTGGCCAGTGATCCAAGCACCGTATTGATCCCGTAGCCCCAGTTGGGATTGTCGCCCAGGGCGAAGACCCACCAGGACGCCTTGTACGCTACGCGATTCACATTTCGCCACGGATAGCTGAAGTTGCCTTTGAACATGTGCATTTGCCCCGGGACGGCTGTGTGCATTCCCGAATCGCACATGGTCTCCAGGAACAGCCCGTCCCACCCGCCGTTGGGCATGCTGTGGAAAAGTTCGTGTCCCAGCACGTTCGGGCGGATGTCGCCGACGCCGCAGTGCATCCATCCGCCGGACCCGCCGTGGCCGGAGCTTTGGACCTGGACAACGTATTTGTAGTTGCCGCCCTCAAGGCGCCAGAAGGGCATCGACGCGCCGGCGGCCTCTACGTATGTCCAGAGATTCTCGGCGAACTCCATCACGCACTTGCGGTAGTTGTTCTGGTCCTGGGGGTTCTTCGGATTTATCCATCGCCTGGGATTGCCGAACCGCTTGGGTATGGCGATCATGTGGAAGTGCGGCGTTTGAAAGACCAGCGTCTCGTCATCCTTGCCCCAGAGCGGATACTTCGCATCTTTGCGCGGCTCGATAGCGTTGAACCTCGGGGCCGCTTGGGTCCACTTCTTCAACTCCAGATCCGTCTTGTATCCGCCGGCGGGCTTTTCCGACAGGATATGAGCGCCCTGGGCGCCTTTGGCGTAGAGCTTGGGATATGCCTTTTCCCAAGTGTCGTGAATGAACTTGCCGTCTTCGGCGCTTATCATGCGGCAGACCGGCGGGCAGTCGGTTACGGCCCGTTGAGTTCCATCCGGCATGCGGAGGATGGCGATCGGGACGTACGGATGGAGGTCTCCGGAAATCTCGGTCGAAGTGCCGAAGCCCTTGAGGGCGACCAGATGGGCCTTGAACGTTTCGCCGGCGCCTTGGGGCCAGTGCTTGCCCAGGCCCGCGACGCTCGACGGGTCGTTCTTGCCCATGATTCGCGTCCAGGTGCGAAGAGGAGCCCCGGCGGGGATGTCGATGATGTCCTGGCCTTTGCGGGGCCACCATTGCACTGTGCGCCGCTTGTATCCGACCGCCGCGGAGCCGCCTTCCTGATCGACCTTGTCACGCCCCACGCCGTCGAGCGGCTTGTTGGGGTAGCGAAGGCGCCTGT
This sequence comes from uncultured Planctomycetaceae bacterium, assembly GCA_964392945.1. Lineage (GTDB taxonomy): Bacteria > Planctomycetota > Phycisphaerae > SM23-33 > SM23-33 > BS750m-G57. Next base: position 10,035 of record CAYMSH010000001.1, read on the forward strand.
AGTAATCGTAATCCTCGGCCGCCGTCGCGCCGCAAACCCATCCGATCGCCAACACTGTCACTACAAGGCGTGTTCTCATTTGAGATATCTCCTGACATATTCAACTGTCGCCCGCGGCGGCGTATTGCACGATATGCGTTCTTCGACGAGGTGGAAGAATTCACGGCCATATTGCATTCGCCAAAAGAGGGCCTAGAATTAACGGACAGGTCCGCATTGTTTCGGGCCGCATGTTGCGTTAACGATCCTGGCGCCTCTGAAGGGAGCAGCCCATGAGCGACTCGATGAAGGTCGGACTCATCTCAATATTCCTAGGCGGGTGTCTGATCTGGTATGGGGTTCTCGAGTATCAAGTCGGAAGCGAGGCGTCTGCGGACCCCGTCGACGTAGAACTGGCCGACCTGGAGGCGGGAAAACCTCTGCCCGACAATCACATCCAGATCGGGCTGCATCACTGCATGTACCATCTGAGTGTTTATGACTACGACTATGACGGAGATGATGACACCATGCGATCGTCTTCGCCGCTCAATTGGGTTTGGTCTCCGGTTATCTCCGACAAGCATCCCTACGTACCCAAGATGCAGGCTCTTATCAAGAGGTATGGCGGGCTGAAGAAGATCCCCAGGAACGCCGACTGGCCGTCGTTGAAGGACTTCGTCGTTCTGCTCAAGAGCAAGGCCTACGACACTGTCGGGGACGTTCCCCGCGGGAGGAAGAAATACAAATCCGTTTCCGGTCTGGTGATGAATCGGATCGAGTCCATCGGCGACGAGGAGAAGAACTTGATCCGAAGCCAATTCCCCAAGATCGACTTTGACAAGATCCTGGTCGTAGAGCACGGCCGCAAGCCGTCGTCAGTCGCCGCGTCGATTTCCTTCATGTCTGCCGGCGGTCTGATGGCGCTCATCCCGCTGGTTGTCTTCTTTCGCCGCTTGGGAGGCCCTCGGCATGTCGTCGCGGCATCCGGTCCCCCCGAACCGCCAGAGGCGCCGCAACCCGAAGAGTTCGCCGTCGAAGACGCCGCCCCGCAAGCCGAGGACGGCAACCCCTATAGGCAGACTTAGAACGTCCCGCAGCGACAAGTTCGAGATTACGGAACAGGACCGTAAAGATTACCTTCGTATGTCAGTTCGGTGATGCGCCCGTCATTCTGTCGCATCTTTATCTGCGCTACCCCTGTCTCGCCGTCGGAGAAGGTCAGGATCACGCGACTCCCGTCGATGCGATATGAGCCCTGTGCCGTCACCGGGTTGCTGTAGCGCCCTCCGGCGTCGGAGCTGAAATTCGTTTCGTTGCGGACCACGAATCGGCCGGAACCGTCAAAAACAACGCGAGTGGTCCGAGAGTAGCTCGATCCTCCGCCCGATGAACTGCCGAAGTTCATCAGCGTTGTCGCCAGGTATCGCGGATCGTTCAGGCCGCTGGCGGCGTCGGCCGAAGCGACATTGGCGCCCTGGGCGGACCCCGATCGCGCGAACGCCAGGCGCTGGCCTCCGGGGAATGTTATCAGGAGTTGATCGCTCGACAGCTTTATGGGGTAGTTGGCGACCTGGCCGTCGGCGGTGACCTGGAGGCTGTCGCCGATTCGCTTGTACCTCGCCGGATCGCCGTCAAGGGTCAGCTCCGATTCAGAACGGATATCCAACCGAACTGATCCCTGCTGATGATTGCAGATCCACAACCCGATCAGGCCTTTTGGTTTCGCCGGCGCCGGGGCGGTCTCTTGCTTCTTGGGAGAAGTCGAGTTCGCCGAGTTGTCTGAGTCGGTTCCATTGTCGCCGCCGCAGCCGGCCGCGGCAAAGCATACCAGGAGTGCTGTCGTAGCCAGATATTGTATTGCCAATGTTCTCATCGTTATGCCTCAGATATGGTTTGTCTCCATGCCGGAGAGATGACAAAACTGTATCTATTGATGATACTTGCCGAAAGCGGCGTGGCAAGAAGTTTTCGATCTGAATTCGACTTACGACGGCGAGTCGGTGCGATCCGACTTTTCTAGAATGTCGAGAGTCAGATGGTCCGGCCACCCGTCGAAGTACTTTTCAAGGGCCTGGCTGAAGATGTCGTCGTCCGGCGAGCATTGCGCAAACAGTGTCATCGAGGAGCGGAATTTCAGGTAGTCGGGATAGTGGAATATCTGCTCTGCGGTGCGCCCGGTGAGTTTATTGACCAGTTCGGCGCACTGTCTCAATCGCGGTCCGAGAATCTCGTGGGCCAGATACGCCTGGGCTTCGGCTTGTGATGAGATCGCGTACTCCCTCGCCGTGGCGCTGTGACCCAGCCCTTCGATCTGCGGAAATACGTACCACATCCAGTGCGTTCGCTTCGAACCGGCCGAAAGCTCTCGGAGCACGGATTCAAAGACTCGCTCTTGTGCGTTCAAGAACCGTTGTAGATTGTAAGGATCGTTTGTCATCGGCCTTTGATTGCTCTGGCGTCAGAAGTCCGATCGATCGGCGTTACAGCAGCGGGATGCCGGCCTGGCGGCAGGTCTCTACTACGTGTCGGGGCCAGTGGCTGACCTGGACCTCGCCGATGTGCGCCTTTTCCAGCAGCAGCATGCAGAGGCGGCTTTGTCCGATCCCGCCGCCGATGGATTGCGGCAGCTTGCCTTCCAGGAGCATCTTGTGCCACGGCAGTTCAACGCGGTCCATGCAGTCGCGAATCTCCAACTGCTTGAGCATGGTCTCGGCGTCCACGCGGATGCCCATTGACGAAAGCTCGAACGGAATCTCCAGCAGCGGGTTCCAGACGAAGATATCGCCGTTGAGGCCTTTGGTCCCGTCAGAGGGGGGCGTGGTCCAGTCGTCGTAGTCCGGGGCGCGGCCGTCGTGGATCTCGCCGTTGGGCATTTCGCCGCCGATACCGATAATGAACACCGCTCCGTGAGTCTCGCAGGCTGCGGCCTCGCGTTGCTGGCGGGTCGAGTCGGGATAGTTGAACGCCAACTCTTCGGTGTGTACGAAGGCTATTTCGTCCGGCAGCCAGGTTGTGCGATTGTGGAACTTGTCGGCCAGTTCGGCCTCGGTGTCCTTCAGCGCCGCATAGATGTCCCGCACGGTGGCCTTGAGCGTCTCGAGGTTCCGATCTTCCGGTGTGATGACCCGTTCCCAGTCCCACTGGTCCACGTAGACCGAGTGGATATTGTCGAGATCTTCTTCGTCGGGGCGCAGTGCGTTCATGTCGGTATATATGCCGCGACCGACTTCGAATTCGTACCGGTGCAGCGCCAGACGCTTCCACTTGGCCAGCGAATGAACGATCTCGCACCTTGTGTCTCCGTCTGCTTTGACGCCGAAAGATATGGCTCGTTCGACGCCGTTGAGGTTGTCCTGCACGCCGGAATCGCAGCGAACGAACAGCGGGGCGGTTATACGATCGAGCCCCAGGCGTCGGGCCAGGGCGTTCTGGAAATGGTCCTTGGTGAACTTAATGGCCTGCTCTGTTTTGCAGACGTCCAAAGTGGCCTTGTAGCCTTCGGGGGTAATTGTGCTCAAACCAATGCTCCTGTAATATTTAAATGCGGTTTTGCGCCCCGAGTGAGAATCGGGCTTGCAGGTATTATAGAGCCTTGGCAAAGTCACACAAGCCCGATACGCGATTCGGGCTGCTGCGCCGAATCAATCGGTGTCCCAACTCTTTATGTCGTCATTATCTTTCGACTCAAGATACATGTCGTTGGCGCCTGTGCCGATGATCAGTATTCCGCCTGGGTTGCGGGTGTTGTTTGGAGCTGTGAACTTCGAGTCCGTGATGCACTTCTCGTCGAACTCCCGCCTGGCCGAGGCGGCGTCCTTGCTTATGTAGATGCTGTTATCGTCCCACTTGTAACATTCGCTCGGCGCGGTGACGTTGAGCCTGGAAGGGAAGTACAGCAGGGCGTTGGGAGATTGGCTGTTGTCGGCCAGGGAGTTCTTTGGAATGCCCCGGCCCGAACTGGCCTTGTTTATCAGAAGGTGCGACTTGTACTCCAGATATTTGCTCGTGGCTTTGGGAGCGTCTGAGGCGATGTCGGCGTGTGTGTAGCCGAACAGTTTGGACGCGAGGATCTGGCTGCCGGTGTACGGGCCGCCATCCGGGGCCGAGCCCTTCAGCAGCCCAATATCGTCCTGGCCGGGATACCTTCCGTTGTTCTCGCCCTTGAACATCTCGGCCGCACGAGTCACCTCCTGGACAAACGCCAGGGCTCTCGGCTCGTTACTCGAGCCGCCGGAGTTAATCGAAATAACAACGATAGTGGCCAGTATCGACAGAATAACCACAACGATCAGCAGTTCAAGCAATGAGAAGCCTTCCCTGCGGCACACCGAGGATTTCGCACTCCTGGCCATATTAGCATCCTTTCAATAGCGGTGAACATCAATAGTATGATCGTAGTTTGGCGGGCAATCACTCTACGACAAAGCCTACTTCCCAAAACTGAACGAGTATATTTTCGATTCGCGCAGTTCGAACTTCAGTCTGATTTCTTTGCCTTTGAAGTCGTTCAGCTTGAAATCGTCGTTCCACTGGATTGCGGCGTCGGTGACTGTCTTTGTTACTAGTTTTCCTTCGGCCAGTTGCTTGCCGTCTTTGTCGAAAACTGTTGTCTTTACGAATCCCGACGGGGCGATGTCGGCCGAAATCTGCAAAACGCCTGACATTACCGTGATCGGTTTTGTTGTCAGTGAGCCGGTTTTGTTGCTTCCGCCTTCTATCTGTTCGTAGCCGGCGAATCCGTCGGGACGCAGTGTCGCCAGGCAGAAAAAACCATTTCGCCAGGCCATGAATCGCCCGTCATTGGCACCGTAGTAGATGATGATCTTGTCTTTGCGGATGATCGGCTTGGCGGCGAATATGCAGCCCCAGTCGTAATCGCCCATCCGGCGAGAGTTGGCGATCAGCGGCTGGCCCGGCTGGATTCTGCGCCACTTCTTGCTGTCGGGGCTCCAGGCCAGTTCACACCATTGCTTGCTGGCCTTGATGTCGAACAGACCGACCAAACCGATGTAGACCCCGGCGTGCGGCGCCACAAGCATGTCGTGGATTTGCATTCGCAGGTCCAGGCCTGAGATCGCCGGCTCCGGCTTGGACCATTTCAGGAAATCGGAAGATTCCGAGCGAACCTTCTGGCGGTGCCCCTGGCGACCGTAGCGGCCTTTGGTTTTCGCTCCGCCCCAGCCGCGGGTGATCAGTACGTATTTTCCCGTCGCCGGGTCCCGAAATACCGCCTGGTTCGTGTCGCCGCGGTCGATCGGTCCTACGTCGATCCCCTTGCCCCAGCGAATTCCGTCGGCCGAGAACCAGACCATGGATCGCTTGCTCTCGGGGTGAATCGCCTTGTAGCGTTTCTTGGGATCCTTTTCCCGGAGGTCCTTCATCACCGCCACGCCGTGGTTGTACTCGATGACGATATTGTTCTTCTTGCTTCCGTTATAGTCGATCAGGCCCAACTCGGGCTTTGTCCATTTGAGCCCGTCTTTCGACGTTGCGTAGCAGACGCCGAACACGCGTTTTCCTTCTCGCCATTTGACCCATGCTCGTTTCTCAGAGGCCAGTCCCTCGCCGGGGAATTTGCCCCTCCCGCCGGATCGGATGAATATGCTGTACCAGCATTTCCATATCTTCTCTTCCCGATCGTATATGACGCTGCAGTACGGATTGTCGAACCGCGGCTCCCAGGGCTTGTCCTCGCCGAACAGCGGATTACTCGGATGCTTGTCGACGACGCCGACAGTGAGCTCGAGGTTGTCGAGTTTGTCGATTATGCGAGAGTCCAGGAGCAGGTGGCGATCGGATTTCCGAGCCGCTGCGGTCTTCTCTTCCGCCTCGGAGACAGTTGCGAGTTGGGCGATGATCACCAGGATCATAATGCCAATCCGGATGCCTGCTTTGTGACTTCCCTTGCCGTGGATCATGCTACTTGGCCTTTCCCTGTTGAACAACGGTTACTGTGAATGCGGTCGTTGCAGTCCGCCGAGGCGATTATATAGGGTCGGCGGCTTCGTAGGCAAGCACGACGACAGGCTCGGGATTTTGCTTTGAGGGCTGAAATAGGGGCTTTCGGGGGATTTTCGGGATCATTGCTGCGAAAAGACTTGAAAACATCGTGCGAGTTGGTATTATGTCCGCTTACGAAGTCGCCTTTAAAGGCGGTTTCCGTGCTGCCCCCAGTCGTTTAGTTGTACAGTAACTTCATTGTTATTGGGGATTAGTGTAACGGCAGCACGACGGTCTCTGGAACCGTTAGTCAAGGTTCGAATCCTTGATCCCCAGTACTATGAGCCCCGAAGGCCCGCAGATCAGGTTTTCGGGGCTCTTTTTTTGTGGTAAGTTGCTTGGAAAACTTTTATTTATGGGGTTGACAATTACCGGGGGGTGTGTGGTAGACTCATTGTGGATTAACAATTATTGGGCATGGCGGGTAGTTCGTGGAATAGGTTTCATGTCCCGTCACTACGTCAGGTGTCGCCTCAACTTCGGGGCTATGCGGCTCTGGGTTCGGTTGTTTGTGTCACCTTTCGGGACATCAAGAATGTTAGTCTGCATTAAGGAGCCTTAGTATGGCTACTGGCAAGGTGAAGTGGTTCAACGACTCCAAAGGTTTTGGTTTCATCGAGGCTGATGACGGTACAGACGTATTCGTTCACTACAGCGATATCCAATCCGAAGGGTTCAAGTCCCTGGCAGAAGGCGATGCCGTAAGCTTCGAAGTAGTGCAGGGCGACAAAGGTCCGCGTGCTTCAAACGTAGCGAAGGCCTGATTCCGCGCGTTCGGGTTCCACGTCGTTAGAAACAATCTTGTCCGGGGGCGGACCAGTTCGGTAGTGAGCTGCGCTCTTCCTATTTGATTATCGAGACCGGGTTGATCGTTCGGGCATTGGTGATAATCTTGTTCTGGTAGTTGGCCATAAGCGTGCCTTTGGCGACCTGCGGGGCAATGGCGCCGGGCTTGCCTGTGCCCTTGATCCGCTTGGTTACGGTAATCACGTGATAGCCGAACTGCGTCTCGACGACTCCGCTGATGTCGCCGATCTTCATCCCGAATGCGGTCTGTGCGAACGGGGGCACCATCCTGTGGAATACGAACTCGCCAAGGTCTCCGCCTTTGGCTTTTGACGGGCAGGTGGAGTGCTTAAGAGCCGCCTCGGCGAACTTGACCTTGCCGGCCTTGACGTCGGCGACGATCTGCTCGAGCTTCTTGCGAATGGCGCCGCGTTCTTTGTCGGAATAGCCTTGTCCGCAGCTCAGGAGAATGTGGCTGGCCTGGACTTTCGTGCCGTCGAAGTAGGAGGGGTTGGCCTTGGTGAACGCGGTGACGGCCTTGTCTGATGCGACTTCTTTTTCCGCCTGTTTCTCAAGATTCTTGAATCGAACGATAAGCTTGACGTCCTCTTCAGTGATCTTGCGATCGGCCATGAACTTGTCGATCGAGCCGAGATTGCGTTTGGTCAGTTCGACTTGTGTTTCGGCCTTCCAGGCTTTTACGTCCTTATCGCTGCAGGGCATGGTCATCGCATGACACTTCATCAGCTCCTGGGTAACCAACTGGTCGAGGGCCTGCTGTTTTGTGGGCATTCTGCCGGTCTGCCTGGCCATGCCTTGCCTGGCCTGCTGGATCTGCTGGCTGGTGATTGTAGCTTTGCCGACGGTGGCTGCTACTTTCGCCGCGGGCCTGGTTGTGGGGCCGGCCGACTTTTCGGCAATGACGCTTGTCAGCGCTACTGCGCCGAATACTGTTGCTGCGATAAGGAGGCTGTGTATCTTCATTGGTTCGGTCCTTTCGATGGCGTGGGCAATGTATTGGGGTCCTCCACCCGGCGTGGGCGGTCGTGCTTTCTACCCTATTTAACGTTGCAAGGCACGAAAATAGTTCATTTTTATTTGCGCGTCAGGCGATAACTTCCGCAAGAGGGGGCGCCGATCCAACTTTCTTGCGATGAACGCCTGGTCATCATTTCTGAAAACGTTGCGGCAGTACATCAAAAGGGATAATGATTGACTTACGTAACGCCTTTTAAAGCCTATCTTTATCGGATGCAGAGACAAGTATGATCGCCGGGGGTGTCGGAATCAGGCGTTTGGGGAAGACAGCTTGCGCAAAGACAATTAAAAAAATTCAGAGAGTTCCGAGTTTTGACTTTATTTCTGATGGGCGAGAGTCGATAATACACTTGTTCGATGCTTGTGGTTAATACTATGACCGCACCCATGCCCCCGACCCTGATCGCAGGCATCGACATAAGGCTGGCAGTTTACTGTCAGCCTGTTTTTTTGCGCTATCGCCGCCGATGGGGCGGGCAAGCTGTGTGGCGGACCTCTCTGTCTTGTCGGATTTGCGATGCTGCGGCGAGATCGGTTATCGCAGCGGCGAGTGGCCGTTGGCTTGGCGAATAGCCTGTGCGGCGGCCAGCAGGTTCCGATGGCTGCGAAGGAATGTTGACAGATTGGCGGTTGAAACGCCAATGGCTCCGGCGGCTTCGGAGAGCTTTCCTTCTGCGGCGTCTAATACGTCCAGCACGAATGCTGCGGCCGGCCAGAACAGCTTGTTTCCCGTCGCCATGGCCAGGCGTGCTTTGGCCTGCTGGTTCTTCGCCTTTTTGCCCGGTCTCTGGAAGCATGCTGCGATTTCGTCGAGAATCTCCAGTTGCGACAGGTCCTGCGGCGTTCGGCATGCACATGCGATGTGCATGCGAAGATTCTTCAACGCCAGGGATTTGTTCTGGCTCTGGCTTCGGGTCTGTTGCCCTTGTGCGGAGACCTGGGATGGTTCGTGGACCAATCGCACGGCGGTTTCCACTTTGTTCTTTCGTTGCCCGCCGGGCCCCGAGGATTTGTACGTATCGACTCTGCAGTCTTTCAGGAGATCGTTACGATCGCATAGAAGCCATTTGTCCCGCTGATTCATACCGGGATGTTAACATTCGCCGGCTCGAAGCCCAAGGGGCAAACCAAAATCGGCCAAGAAGTTCGGGCTTTGGCATTTTGTATCTTGGCGAAAAGGGGGGATTGGTGTAGAATAAATCTGTCGGAGTGGGCATGGCGGCCCGCTCTGGTCTCAGCAAAACCCAGGCCGCGCCAGACCTGTGCTCAAGAGCACTGAAGGGTATTAGTTTTGGAAGGTGAATACAGTCCATTGAACGAGTGGATGGATGCCGAGGCTCGCGTGGAGTCTGCGCATCGGCACTTCGAGCAGGGTCGTTGGCCCGAGGCCGCCGCCGAGCTGCGCGCGGCGATAGACATCAACCCTGACAACGCGGCGTGGCATTACAATCTCGGACTGACCCTCGAGGCTATGGACGATTTTGCTCGCGGCGGCGAAGCCCTGAAGAAGGCCGTCGAACTCGAACCCGAAGACGTGGAGATACTCAATTCGTTAGGAGTCAATCTCACACGCCAGGGTCTATACGCCGAATCACTTGACGCTTTTGTCAGCATTGAGAAACTCGACCCGACGTACGAGCCGTCATATTGCAACCGGATCATCACGTATACCGAGATGGCCCAGCACGACAAGGCCGAGCTGATGTTCTATCTTGCTCGCCAGGTCAAGGACGAATGTGCGTTGTGCTATTACAACATGGGCAATTCCCTGTACGCACGCGGCAAGTACGCCCAGGCGATCGACTGCTGGAAGCAAACTCTCAGACTCGAACCGGATCATCGCAACGCCAACGCGCGGATTGCAGAAGCGATGTGGGCTACTGGAGACCTTGCCGGAGCGCGGGAATATTACGAAGCCGAACTCAAGCGCGACGTAAATGATATCGAGACGCTGCTTGATTACGGTGAAATGCTGATGGACCTGGGCCAACTGGATGAGGCTCGCCAGAAATTCATCGAAGCGTTGAGGATCGATCCCGACGACGCGGCGGCGCTGTTCTGTCTCGGCGAGTTAGCCATGAGCAGGCAGACGTATTCAACCGCCGAAAGGCATTTTCGCAGAGTTCTGCAGTGCGATCCGGCCTATCCGCTGGTCCACGCAAGGCTCGCCAGAGTTCTGCTGAAGCGGGGTATGGTTCAAGAGGCGGCTAAGCATCTGCTGTACGAAATCAAACATGCCGGCAACGACACCGATACGCTTCACGAGTTGGGGCATCTGGTGCTGGAGGCCAAGCTGCTCAAGCAGGCCAATTCCGTGCTGAAGCAGTTAGTTGACCTGGCCCCCGGCGATGCGCACGCAAGACACAATCTCGCGGTTAGTTTCTTCCGCCTGGACAAGCATCGCGAGGGCATCAAGCACTGCCGCGAAGCGCTGAAGCTCAAGCCGGACTACGTGCTGGCGTTTTACAATTTGGCGTTGGCGCACCTGCGGATCGGACGGATGTCGCGAGCCAGACGCTACGCTTCCAGGGCCTACGTTCTGGACCCGAATGATCAGAGCGTTCGAAACCTGACCAAACGGATCGACTCGGCCCGCCAGGGCTTCTGGTCGAAGCTTGTCTCCGGGATCCGCTCCCTTGGCGGACTCAGAAAGACTGACTGATTTGACGATCGCCGCGTTTTCGACGTGATGAAATCCCACGGACATGTTGCCTTTGGAGCCTCTGTGCGCTTATGCTCAGGGCCCGTGTGAGAACTTACATTTGAGGTCTGGTTGAACAGTGGAAAATACAGATAAGAAATTCAGAGTTGTGGTCTCCGAGCCGCTGAGCGTTCGCGCTCTGGACTACCTGGGCCAGTACGCCGATATCGTGCGGACCGACGCCGCGGGCGCCATAGACTGCATAGCCGACGCCGACGCGCTGGTCGTCAGGACATACACCCAGGTCAACGAAGAACTGCTCGATCGGGCCCGGTGCTTGAAGGTTGTCGGAAGAGCCGGCGTGGCGATTGAGAATATTGACGTGCCGGCCGCTCGCAGCAGGGGCGTGCAGGTCGTTCACACTCCCGCGGCCAACACCCTGGCGGTCGTCGACTACATTATCGCGGCGATAATTCGGATGAACAGGCGATTCTGGCCCATGTCGGGTTACGTCGAGGCCTCGGAATTCCACCAGATGCGAAAGGGCTCCTACGGGCGATTCCTCTCGGGCATGACCCTGGGTATTGTCGGTTGCGGGCGGATCGGTTCCCGCGTTGGCGCGGCCGCACGGGCGCTGGGGATGAATGTCCTGTACAACGATATAATCCCAATCGAGTTGGACTACGACGCAACGGCCGTCGACAAACCGACTCTCTACAGTCAGAGCGACATCGTGACGATCCACGTGCCGCTGGACGACAGCACCATCGGTATGATCGACGCCGCGGCGTTGGAGATGTTCAAAGATTCAGCCCAATTCATCAACGCCGCACGCGGTCCCTGCGTCAAGTACGCTGACCTGGCGGGCGCCATCCGGAGCGGGAGAATATCGGCGGCTACTGTCGATTGCCACGATCCCGAGCCGCCGGGACCGGATTACCCGCTGTTTGGTCTGGAAAACGTAGTGCTGACCCCGCACGTAGCGGCGCGAGTGCCGCAGGCTGTGGAGAATATGTGCGACGTGGTGTATGACATAGTGGCCGTGCTGCAAGGGCGCGCCCCTGAGTATCCCGCTCCGTAGGCCGATCAGGTCTTCACGGTGTCGAACATCAGAACCGCCAGTGGTCCGAATATGAGTATCGGCAGCCATGCGGCCCATACAGGAGCGATGTCGACATACCTGCATCCGTACATGAACACGTAAAACGCTCCGACCAGGAGTATGTTCAGTCCGACTGATTTCTTGAGGTTCCTCTGGCGTGAGAGGATGAACGGCAGTCCCAGCAGCAGCATGACCAGATTGTTTATCGGATTGGCCACTCGCGTGTGGAGCGTAAGCACGGCGGCTCGTTCGCCGGGTATCTTTTCGAACTGCAGCAGTTTTGTCAGTTCGAACGTAGACATGTAATTGACCCACTTTGCCGATTGTCTCAGAACTATCGCCTCAGGGGTCATGTCCGAGGCGATGAACAACGTTCCGCGATTCAGTCGCCAGTATCCGTGCAGAGACGGGATCCTTGTTGACGAGACCCATTTGGCGCTGGCCGCGTAGATGACGCCGAGCGTTCTGCCCATGTCGTCGCGGCAGACGAAGCGCGGGTTTTTCATGTACCCGGCCATGGGTTTGCCCGGCGTTGTCGGACCCGCGCGGAACTCGGTCGCGCTTAGCACCAGTCCGCATCGCACGTCGGACAGGCGGCTGATTCCGCGCCCCGAACCGCCGGAGCCCACACGCTTGGACAGCGTTGCAGGTCCGAGTCTCGTCCATATTCGTTCTGTAGACGGAACGGTCGGCCAGGCCGGTTTGTCATCGAGATCGAGCTTTGTCAGGTTCGCATGGATAATGTGCCAGCCCTGGGCGTTGCCGAATTTTCCGTACCGGGCTTTTCCCTTGGGGCCCGTGGCGGCTCGTCCGATGGAGACCGATTCTTTGTCGCGAAGGACTACCATGGGTTGATGCATGGTCTTGTCGGCGTTGCTGAATTTCCTGCTGTACCAGCCGGTATTTCTCAGGTCGATCATGACCGGGACCAGCAGGTTCTTGTCCGATTCCGGGCCGTCGTCGTGATCGCGCACCAGGAGATGTGCGACGCGAGGAATCACGAGTTCCTGATCCAGTATGATCAGGCCTCCCATCAGCATTGAGCAGATGATTATCGGCAGGACCACCCTGTGCAGGCTCACGCCTGAGGCCAGCATCGCCGTCAACTCGTTGGTGTGGTTCATCCTGGCCAGCGAGAAGCCAGCCGAAGCGACGATTATCAAGCCGCCGAGTTCTATGAAGTACGCAAACGAGTGGATCGCGTAATATTGCCATATGGTGCCGACGATCGAGAAGAACGATCCTGACTGTTCGGTGAACTCGTCGACATTTGTGAACAGGTCCAGGACAATGCGCAACGTCATCATCACCACCAGGAAGATGACGGCGTTGGACAAGAACGTCCGCACAATATATCGATCAAGCGTTTTCATTTCTTAGCAATCAGCGGGAAGCTGTTTTCAGTCATTTCCTGGACACTCGCCAATACGAAAATACCGTCACCATCCCAAGCAGGACTATGCCTCCCCAGATAATGGATATTCCTGCGAAAACTGCGGCGTCGGGAGCCGATGAATCCAGAACGTCGGGGTTCTGGGCGATGTTCTTGCCCATCAGTATCGTCACGATCACCGCCGCGGCCGGCATGACGGCCGTCAACAACGCGCTGACAAACTGACCGCCGCGGAAGACCAGGCCCAAAATGCCGCCGAGTACCACCATCAGCAGGCAACTGATGCTGAACGCCGCACGGGTGTTCAACTCGGATATGATGTCCCTGCGCAGCTTCTGGACGTGATGGTTGTTGAGTTTCAGCAGGGCCGCGTGGATAGCGGGGTTGTCGGTAAGCCCGCCGCCTTCTCCGCCGTCGTGGTATGCCTTAGACGGCGTCACCTCGCCAATTTTCGCGGCGATGTCGTCGGGCATCACGAGTTGTCCCTGGGACCAGGTTCCTACTCCCGTCGGCGGCCCGATGGCAAGTCGGCTCGGATCGCTGCTTGTCGCAGTCAGGTCTATCTTCCGTGCGTCGGGCTCCAGGGTTATCGATACCGTGGGTTTCCTGGTGAATCTGTCCCATGTTATGCTGATTCTTCCGGAAGACGCCGTTATCTTGTTGAGCTTCCTGCCGTCTCGCACTTCGATGATCTCGATGAGCCTGGGATTAGTCGCCGGGCCCTTGCTGAGCAGTACTCTTCCGGGATTCTTGACTGAGGCCTCGACTACAGGGGCCTTGATCACATATCGTGAATTGTGCCTTGCCAGCTTGTCGTAGGAGCCGGTGGCCTCGAATGAACTGGTTATCATCTTGGCGAAAATATCGCTGCATATGGCCTGTTGTATTTTCGGGATCGCCTGCTGGACCGTGATGCTCCTGCTGGGATCGTCCAGCGCCGCACGTAGTTCGGTCCAGCTGTACCAGGCGGGCTTTTCCTTGATTCGCCTGTCGATCATCACGTTGCTTAGCGGGAAAGTCTTCTCGGTGCGAACCGAAGGGTCGTTTGAATCCATCAGCGCTGCGTTGTCCAGGGTGATGTTCATGTAGGCCCGCAGGGTCTTGGGGTTGATCCCGAAACTCGCGCGTGCGGATTTGGCTGCGGCGATGGTGACGTGCCCGTCCTTGCCCTTGCGCTTTATTACGACTGCTCCCACGAGTTTGTCGTAATTCTTGTCGGCGTATCTTTCGACTTTGTCGGCGTGGATCACCAGGTCCTGGAACCCGAGAAAACCCTTGCTGTTGAGCCGGTGGCACATCATTCCGCGAATGTTGTTCGCGATCGCTTCGGTGCCTTTCTTGGCCATGACCGGCGCGATAAAGTTGCTCAGCACCGCCGAGGCCAGCATGACAATAACACCCAGAATCAACGCCGGTCGCAGAAGAAGCATCGTTGAGATTCCGCTGGCTCGGCTGGCCAGTAATTCGTTGTCCTGGCTGAATCGCCCGTAGACGAAGCACGTGGCGAATAATGCGGCAAAGGGCAGCGTCAAGGACAGCATGACCGGAAGGGTCACCGAGAAGACCAGCATTACCTGTGCGGCGCCCAGGCCCTCTTTGCGCAGCGGTTCAATGATCCCCAGCGTCGTCAGCGTAAGGGTCAGCACGATCAGCGTAAGACCTGTGGCCTTGAGAAGGTCAAGACCGATATATTTCATGAGCGTCTTGTTCACTCGTTATAGCTCCGTCTGCGGGCCGGTCTCCATACCGGCCGGCTCAACGCCTAATACTCTAACCGCTGGAAAGTCCGGAGTCTACAGTTTCGCTGCGCCGAGTCACTGTTCGTACGTGGCGGCGACGACGCTTGCCAGCATCGCCACGGCCGCGGTTTCAGTCCTGAGGATTGTCCTGGCTATGCGAACCGGGATGAATCCCGAGGCCAGGGACTCGCTTCGTTCGGCTTGAGTCAGGCCTCCTTCCGGCCCGATCAGCAGCAGAATCTCGTCAAACGGGCGATTGGCCTCTATCGCCGCAGCAAGCGGTATTGCCTCTGGTTCGAGGTCTCCCAGGAGTCTCAGCTGGCCGTCCTGGGGGTTCAGTATTTCCCCAAGTGGCGTAGGGGGAGGCAGTTGCGGCAGGAAATTCAGTCCGCTCTGCTTGGCCGCCGATATGCAATGCGCCGTCAGTTTGTCCGATTTTGCGTTAGATTCGGTCCTGGCCGCCGGGCTGCTGCGTTCGAATATCACGCGCCGCAGCGATGCGGCGCCCAGTTCGGCGGCTTTCTCCGCCAGCCAGTCTATGCGTTTGCGCTTTGGTGCGGCGGTGGCCAGATGGATCGCCGGGCCCGGCGGTCTGGGTTCTGTTCGTCGCTCGGCTATGCGGATTACGAGATTTCGCCGGCCGATCAGCCTTATGTGCCCCGTGGCTACGCGGCCGCAGCCGTCGAACAGTTCGACCGGGTCTTCATCCTTAAGCCGCAGCACGTGCAGGGCGTGGTGCACTTCGCCCGGGTCGGGCTGAATCTCGTCGCCTGACATGTCGGCAACGAAGAAACGTCTTGTGTGCGTCTGGGGCTTCATACCCAGCCAAGGTAGCGACTGACGCATCGATTGGCAACCATTGTGGGCGTATTTGTCTTCGTGCCGGCGTTGGGAAAATGGAAATGCATCATGCCTATTTCCAGATGGCGGTCTTATGCGGTATAATAAATCAGACACCCCTGCATCGCCGAAAGGATACATAAATGATAAAGACCGCGACATGCCCTCGGACCCGAAGCAACGGTTTTACGCTGATTGAGTTGCTGATCGTTATTGTGATCATGGCGATACTGGCCACGATGTTCGTCCCGGTGATCAACAAAGCGATCCAGAACGCCGACAACAACAAGTCCGCAGCGTTCGTTCAGGAAGTCAGAAGCGCGTGCGATAGATTCAAGGACGCCAACAACGGCATGTATCCCGGACAGGACGATCTGGGGCAACTCAAAGGCACCACCCCGGACGCCGGCCCGTACACCGGAAGCCAGATGCTGGCCTCGAGGTTGTTTGGCTATCCGCATACCGACATCCCCAGCAATACCCCGAAAGCCAAGAGCCTGTATCTGGAATACAAACTCCACCTGCTGCTCGATCGTTCCAGCAAGGGCACAGCTATAGCCAAGAATTCTCTTGGCGACAACAGTGCAACGCCAAACGCACTGCTGTACTTCCCGTCCAGGCTGCGAGAGAAACTCCCGACAAGATGCTACAGATGGGCCGACAGCAGTCAATACGTTACGACGGCCGGAGCCCAGACGGTCTTCAACAACGAGTGCATCACAGACAAGCGACTGGCCGTCGGGAAGAATGCCCGCAACCCCGGAGGCATACTGATTATCGGTACAGGCGCCAACGACATGTACCTGGAATCTGACGATAACGACGACATCAGAAGCTGGGACGCCGACTAGGCCCAGGCACATGCTCAGAGCGACGCAGAAGAAATGGCGACTTTTCAGGACCTGGTCAGCAGGCCATCCCATATGGTGCGGCTGGCAGGTGACCTATCGGTGCAATTACCGCTGCAGGTTCTGTCATTACTGGCACGATCCGCTGGGACGCGTCGCCGAACCAACTGTCGCACAATACGCTCAGGGAGCGGCGAAACTGGCTCAACTTGGCACGCTGTTGGTCTCGCTGGCCGGCGGCGAACCGATGCTGCGAACAGATCTGACTGACATTATCCGTGTTATCGGTAAATACCATTTTCCACTGGTGACAACCAACGGTTGGTTCGTCACGCCGCAGTCCGCCGCGGCGCTGATGGAAGCCGGGGTCTGGGGCGTCTCGGTCAGCATCGATTACGCACGACCCGAAGCACACGACAAACGCCGCGGAATGTCCGGAGCCTGGAAGCAGGCCTGGCGGGCCGTGGAAATGCTCGTTAAGGCTCGAAAGCACAGGTTCCAGCGAGTCAACGTGATGAGCGTTCTGCTGGACGACAATATCGACGACCTGGATCGGATCGTTGAAATGGCCGATCGGCGGGGGGCGCACTTCATGGTCCAGCCGTACGGCTTCCGCAAGACCGGATCACATGCCTACGCGCATAACAACGGGGCCGTGGCTCCGAAACTGCTGGCGCTCAAGGAACAGTGGCCCAACTTCCTGTCCAACCCGAACTATCTTTCCAGGTTCGACGAATTTCTTGCCGGCGGCATAAACCACTGCCGCGCCGGGCGCGCGTTCTTCAATATCGACTCGGCCGGCGACATCGCCATCTGCGTCGAGCACAAGAACACGCCTGTGGCGAACATCTATCGAAACAACGCACAGACGATCGTATCGAGGCTGTCGAAAGCCGCCTCTGGAAATCGCTGCACCGACTGCTGGTACAATTGTCGCGGAGAGGTCGAGAATCTCTACGATTTAAAGGGTCTGGTTAAATCCGTGCCGACTCTCTTCAAGACCGGTTCAGCGATCAAAACTGACAAAAAGTGAGCTCAAATACTCTAATTGAAAGGTGAGCATTATGAAGCGACGCACCATCCTGACGGTTGTTATCTGCGGTATTCTGACTTCCGGCGCGTACATCCTGGCCGACTGCGCCGCACACAAGGCCGCCGCTGCCAAAAAGGACGCCGAACGCCAGAAGGTGATCGACGGCATACGCAGCATTGGGATGAGCACGCCGGCCGCCGACACCATGCTGCTGCGAATACTCATCCAGTCGCGCAAGGCCCAACGAGGCATTGAAGTGGGAACCGCCGTCGGATTCGGATCGGTGAACATGGGCATGGGCTTTGAGCGCACCGGCGGACATCTCTACGGTGTTGAGATCAGCGAGAAGATGGTTAAAGAATCTCGCGAGAACATCAAGAAGGCCGGGCTGGAAAAAACCGTCACCATCATCCAGGGCGACGCGCTGAAGGTTCTGCCGAAACTGGAAGGCAAGTTCGACTTCATGTTTATCGACGCGGTCAAGAGAGACTACTTCAAGTACTTCAAGGCCGTCGAAGACAAACTCCTGCCGGGCGCCGTCGTTGTCGGACACAACGCCATCGCATCAGGCAAGGCCATGCAGGACTGGCTGGACTACATGAAGAAGCATCCCGACTGGGAAATCGTCATGGTCAAAGCCACCCGCGGGATGGCTGTCTGCTACAAAGTGCGATAACCATAGGCCGCGAAACTCCGGAAAGCTTGCCGCGTTAACGCTTACCGAGTAGTCTATTGAATACCATTTACCGAAGTCGGCCGCCTTCAACGGGTGACGGCTGGCCGACTTCTGCGCGCAACAGTGACTGCTGAAGGGATACGATCATGCTTAGAAGACGAACGATTCTGTCTTGTATCGCACTGGTGGGGTTAATCGGCGCCTTGGGGATGACCGCCAGAGCTGACTACGGCATTACCTCAAGCAAGCCGCTTTCGGATCCCCTGAAGGCGAAAATCGACCAGCGGCTGATAGGAACCTGGCGCACCGTCATTCGGGGCGATGCGTACTACTTCCACATCGGAGCCGGAAATATCCTGGGCAAACTCAACTGGATGGAACTGGTCCTGGTGAAGCCCGGAAAGAAGAAGCCCGCGTTCTATATGCGCCATTTCGTCGGATTCCCGACGATTATCAACGGCAAGAACTACTTCAATATCGCCTACACATCCAAGCTGATACCGCAACTTCGCGGCGCCAAGCCCGAGGAAGTAGTCGCTGCAGTAGACAGGTACGACATATTTGAATTCAAGCTGGACGGGGACAATCTCGATATTCTTGCTCCGGACCAGAAGTTCATCAGGGCTTCGATCAAGGCCGGCAAGATCAAGGGCAAAGACGCCAAGGCCGACGACACCGCAGAGAACATCCTGGCGTTCATAAAGTCCGTCGGCAAGAAGATGTTCCCCAAGAGCTTCCGCTATACGCGCGTGAAAGATCCCGTGGCGCCCGGCAAGAAACGCCCGGCGAAGAAGGCGCCAGCTAAAAAGGCTCCGGCCAAGAAGTCCGCGTAATCACAGCGAAAGCACGTACGCGATAAGATCGTCGATTTCCTTCGGCGTCAGGCTGCTGAGCCGGCCGTGCAGACCTTTGGGGTCGTGCTTTGTCAGTGCGTCTTTCATATTGGCGGCGCGTCCGTCATGATAGTACGGCGCGGTTCTGTACGCCTCGATCAGCGACGGCGTATCGTAGCTGGCGTCGGGCTCATTGACGCTTGATATCCCTACGTCGTGGGTCTTCTGGTCGGTGAACCACGGCGCCTTGTGGCATCGGGCGCAATCGGCTTTTCCCTCGAACAGCGATTTGCCTCGCTTGGCGGCCGCCGCGAATTTCGGGAGATTCGGGTTCGGCTCGGGCTTCAGCGACTTCACGTACGCCAGCAGATCGTCGACCTCACTTTTGGCCGGGTCCATGAAGTGGCTCCCGACGATGCCTGTCTGCATGCACTCCCAGGGATTCTTTCGCGTCGCCAGGCGGTTGTGAGGCGGGGTGTGCTGCATGTAGACCAGGCTGATCACGTCCTTGCCGTTGTCTATGCCGTCTCGAAGGAAGTCCCACACGAGCCCATCGGTGCGACCGCCGTCGAGATGGCACGATGCGCAGCTGTGCCATCGCTGGTAGCAGCGAGTCGCGTCGTGAAAGAACATTTCGCCGCGTCTGGCCGCGTCGGGCTTGGACTCGGGACCCATGCTGATCGTCGCGAGCAGTTTTCCGTTGTCGGTTTTCAGCACGCCTACCGAGGCGCCGTAATAGTTGGCCACGTAGAGTTTCTTGCCAGACGGCCCGAACGCCAGGCCCGTGGCCCCTTTGCCGCCTGAACTGCTGCGGGTAATAGTCTTGGCGATGTGCATCGCGGTCAGATCCTCGGCCAGTTCTGCGATCTGGCGTTTGTCTTTCTTGATGCGGACCCAGATATTGTCGCGTTGTGCATCTTTTACCGCTGCAAGAGCCGGTGGGATATTGCCGGCCAGCAATTGGTGTATGGCTCCGATGTTTACTGCTGATACTTCGTTTGCGCCGCGATGGCTGATCCAGAGCGTTTTGCCGTCTCTTGACCCGATCACCGCCCATGGGTCGGGAGCCCCTTTAGTCAGATCGTCCAGCAGGACGCTGGCCAATCTTGTCGATTTTTCAAGATCGATAATGCTCAACGCCGTTGTGTGGACCCATCCCTGCTCCAGTTGCGTAACGGGAAGATCGAAGCGTCCCAGCAGGTGCGAAACGTAGGCCCACTTGCCGTCGGGAGAAATCCAGGACCCCCGGGCCATTGTCGAGCCTGGCGGCAGTTTCACTGCGGCGATCGACTTCATCGACCTGGCGTCGATGATGCTCACTACGGATGCGGGATTCGGCGATGTGCCCGGGTCAGCCGGCATGAAGTTCGTCACAACTATTCGCGACTCATCATTTGAAACCACGGCGAACGCCGGATCGCGAACCAGCGGTATTCGCCTGATCTCCTTGTTCCGGGACAGATCGACCACCGAAACCGTATGATCGCCTCGATTGCAGCTGTACAGGCGATTGCTCTTGCTGGCCAGGGCGATCGCGACCGGCCAGGGACCTACAGGAATGTGGGCGGTTATAGTCGCTTTGGCAGTGTCGATCACGGCGATCGAAGCGGCTTTCCGCTGCGTGACGTAGAGCTTCTTTCCGTCGCGCGACAGAGCCAGGCCGTTGGGCTGGCCGGGAACCTTGATGTCGCGGATCTTCTTGCCGCCGGCCGCATTGAGTAGCGAGACGCAACCGGCGGTCTTATCGGAAACGTAGAGAGTTCCGCCGTCGGGAGAAATCGCCAGCGACAGGGGCGAGCGGTACGTCAACTTTCCGGCTGCGGGCTCGGCTTTGATCGGCGCAGCGGACCATGCGGGCTTGTTGTCTGATGAGCCGATCGCCGCAAACGCGGCTACGATCGCCAGTAATGCTGTAAGCAGTAGCTTTCGCATGTCGCGATTATACGTAATTGTCGCCTGATTGGGAGTTTCGTTTTGCACGAGGTTTCCGCTTCAGCAGAAACGGAGCCGCTGCGAGAAGCACGATCGAGGCCATCGGCCCCGGCGCCGCGCTGGCCTCGACGCTCAACGGGCTTGTCGGCGGAGTGACGCCGTATCCGAAATTCTCCCGCATGATGATGAAATCTTCGAGATCGACGATGTTGTCGCCGTTGAAGTCCGCACTGGCCGCCCCAGCGGGCGGGGCGGCTCCGAACTGTGCGATTAGATTGTTGTAGTCGATATCGTCGACGCTCCGATCGGCGTTGGTGTCGCCCGGGACGCTCGTGATGCGAACCTCGGTATAGTCGATCTCGTACGTGAATGTCTCGTCTTCGGCGGGAGTCTGGGTCGGTTGCAGCAGCGGATCGTACGCCTCGGGCCAGCGGTCGTCGGGGGCCCAGAAGTTGAAGTACAGCGACATCGGCTCGTCCGGTATTCGCGCCGCGTTGGTCTCGGTTCGCATCAGCGTTTCACCCGCCGCCGGGTCCATCCAGGTCCACTCGACGCGTTGTGCCTCGGGATACCAGTAGATGCGGAACGTGTTCCACTGAGACAGGTCCATGCCGTCTTTGGTTATGTACTGCGGCAGTTCGCGCGATTCGTCCCACGTGTTGGTCAGCACCGGATCGCCGAGCGGATACGTTGCGTTGTCGTTGGTCTTGTTCGACAGGAACTCGAAGTCGATCTCGTCGGCCTCGGGGCCGTCATAGCCGTACAGGAAGAACGACGTGACCAGGCCGCCGGGGGAGGCATTCGATTTGACCCGGGCTTCGAAGCGGTAGTCTTTGTCCGGTGCGAACTGCTGGACGCTGTGAATCTCACCGCTGAGGAATGTGGTCTTCGGATCGTCCAAATGGCGGTGATTGTGCTTGTGGAATTCGATCACGCACGCATCGTTTTCGATGTGCGGATACGGATCGCCTTCGTGGTTAGTGGGGTTAGGGAAGAATGTCCGGCCCAGCGGCTGCCACCAGTCGGAGTCCGGATTGTTGATCACCCAATCGTCGCCGCTGATCTCGGCGGCGTCGAAATCGTCGCGAAACAAAACAGTGTCCCATGGCTCGCCGATCACCGGCCCGGCCAGGGACAGGACAATCGCCATCGCAATCGATGCTGCCGCGGGTTTTGTGAGTTTGGTCATGGTTAATCCATGCGTTCAAATGTCACGTGGATTGGACCCTGTTGGCGGTCTTGATCGTCCCTGCCGCCTACTACTGTCTTTCTATTTATTACGAACGTCGGGCGGATCGAGTTCTTGCCCTCCGGCAGCTTCACGCCTTCGAATACGCAGACCTTGTCGCCTTTGTTTACGGCTTTGCTCATCGAAATGTCGCCGAGCTTGAAGCCGGCCCGGCCCTTGTCGGATGCGACAAACGGCGTTCCGTCCCAGACGTCGCCTTTCCGCCACTTCACCAGCCCATACGGTTCGAGCGTTATCCGGTAGGGCCCGGCATGGACGATCCGGACCGTCTTGCCGCCGTACATCAGTATGCGTACGGATTTCTGCTCGGCGTGTCCGACTTCTATCAGCGGCGCCGGTCTGCTCAGGCCCGGGTTCTGCGTTACGTCATCGTACCATCGCCCGTATTGCTTCCGCATTTTCGCGACGATCTCGGGGTGCTTGTCCGCAATGTCGTTGTTCTCGCCCGGATCCCTGGCGATATCGTAAAGCTCGTAGCGGAAAAGGCTCTCGTCCATCGGTTTGGCTGGGTATATCTTGTTGTCGGGTTTGCGGTATCCAACCGGCTGGACGAGCTTGTACTTGTCGTTGGTGACCATGAAACAGCGATTCTTCTGCGGTCTGCTGGTGGGATATCCCTGTATTATTAGCGTTCGATCGCCTACGGACTCGCCGCGGACCAGCAGGCCGGTCAGGGGCCTGCCGTCGAATGCGATCTTCTTCTTCAGCTTCACCCCGGCCGCTTCCAACAGAGTCGGCATGATGTCAATGTGCGCCGCGACGTCGCTGACGCGGCGCGGGCCTTTCCATTTCGCCGGCCAGCTCATCACGCACGGCACGCGGATTCCGCCTTCATACATCCAGCCCTTCTTGCCGCGCAGCCCGGCTAAGTGGATCTGGTCGCGGTTCCACACCGGTCCGTTGTCCGACAGGAAGATGACGATCGTGTTTTCTCTCAGTCCGAGTTTGTTGAGCTTGGCCATCATCCGCCCGAACCGCTGGTCGATATGCGTGATCATTCCCGCGGCCCGTTCGGCCTGGTCGTGGATGAGTTTGTCTTTGTACGGTTTTGAGTATTCTTGCGGGACCTGGGCCGGCAGGTGCGGCAGGTTTGTCGGCAGGTATATGAAGAAGGGGCGGTCCTTGTTCTTGTCGATGAACTTTTCGGCCTCGTCAAACCAGATATCGTTGCAGTATCCCTTGTACTGAACTTCCTTGTCGTTCTTCCAGAGTATCGGGTCGAAGTATGCGGTCTTGTTCTGCGGGGGGCTGAACTGGCCCTTGAGGTGGACGACGGCCTCGTCGAAACCCTTGTCGATCGCGCGGCGCGGATAGTAGCTTCCCAGGTTGCCCCACTTGCCGTAACAGGCAGTGGCGTAATTGCCTTGTTTCAGCGCTTGGGCCAGCGTTACTTCGTCAGTCGGGAGGGGCTGTCCGACCCAGGTGATGTGCACGCGGAACGGATGGCGCCCGGTCATAATCGCCGCTCGCGTCGGGGTGCATACCGGATCTACGTAGAAGCGATCGAACGTTACGTTCTGTGCGGCGAACTTGTCGAGGTTCGGCGTCTTGATGATCTTGTTGCCGTTGAAGCCGACATCGCCGTAACCTTGATCGTCTGTCAATACGAGTATTATGTTCGGTTTGACCTGCGGGCCTTCGCCTGCCGTTGTGGCCGCAGGCGCGCCCATTGCAGCCAGGCTCGCCGCTGCGCATGTGCATGCGGTTCGCCTCAGAAAATCGCGACGATTCAGCATTGATGGTCCTCTCGTATTTGCTGTTTGTTCAAAGTGTATTGTCGTCTCTGGCGCCGGTTTTCGCAATATGCAGCCGACGTCAGGCTTGCATGAGCCAGTCAGCGGGTTAGAATCGCATAGTCCGATTCAGGCGAACAATTAAGGAGCAGATCGATGAGCAATAAGCAGCTTCGAATGTCTCTCTGTTTGGCCAGTTGTCTGATCGTAGTTGCCGCCGCGTCCTGGGCGGCCGATTCGAGCGGCGACAAATCAGCCCACGCCAAACGCCGACCCAAGACCTACCTGGCGATCTTCATAAACGGATACGGCGGCGACCCGATGCCCGCCGATCCGGCGGAGTTTGAAAAGCTCCTGAAGTCGATCACGAGCCAGGGACATTTCAATGCGGTGCTGTGCAAGTACACACCGCAACGTGAAGCCCTCTGCCGCAAGTACAAGGTGTTGATGGTCGCCGACCTGCTGGCTGACGGCTTGCACGTCTACAGGAACCCCAAAGAGTGCGAGGCGTTGCTCAAGAAACTGCAGGGCAATGACGCGATCGCGGCGTATCATTTGTGGTCCGATCGGTTCGGAAAGACCGGCGCTGGACGGGCTCGCGACATTAACAACGTCCACAAGTGGGACCCGACGCATGCGACGTACATTGGCACGTACAAGAATTACGGCCTGGAGCATCTGGCCAAATCCGACTTCATCAGCTACTACGATTTCTCCTGGAAACGCGGACGGGAGAAGAATTTCCGCAACCTCCTGTCGGCGTGGAAGACCGCTCAGGCCAACGATAGTCGGCTCGGGCGATATTGCGAGACTGACGCCGGCAAGCCGGGCCTGGGCAACTACAATCGCCTGCTGTACATTCAGACCACTTCGATCGCCTGCGGGCTGCGCGCCTCGATGTGGCATATCGGCTCGCGGATCATGAACATGAAAACGTTCCAGTTCAACCAGTACGGCAAGGACCTGGCGAAGGTCAACGCGTGGATTGAGCCGATGCGAGCAGAGATCGCGAAAATAGGCCTGCCCAGGGCGATCTATTCGACTCCATGGACAACCGACTGGAACCACAAACCGGTCCCGCAAACAGAAGGCAAGATTGTGATGCCGCCGGGGCTCGAAAAGAACGCGTTCCCGAAAGATTGTCCGATCCAGCCGGCCAGCGGGGAGTTTGTGCTGGGCCTGTCGAAGTACGATTCCGGCGACGTGGACGTGGCGTTCCTAGCCAATCACGACGCCTACGGCGAGCAGAGCGTGAAGTTGAAACTCGCCAAAGCGTCCAAGCCGCACATATTCAATCACAAGACCGGCAGGTACGATCCGCTGCCGATCAGTGACGGTGCGGTGAGCTTCAAGCTGGAGCCGGCCGGCGCGGCGATTATCCTGTTGAAATAGAATACGAGCAGCAAGAAGGAACGCACCATGAACAAAACGATCGCCATGATCGGCGCTTTCGACACCAAGGGCCCTGAGTATAACTTCCTCAGGCGAGAGATTCTCTCACAGGGCTTCTCTGTGTTGGCGATTAACATCGGCGTGCTCGGTACGACTGACCTGTTCGACGTGGATGTTGAGGCTTCGGAGGTCGCCGCCGCCGGCGGGGGAGACCTTTCGGCCCTTCGCCAGAGCAAAGACCGCGGCGAGGCGATGAAAGTTATGAGCGACGGGGCGCCTGTGCTGGTAAGGAGCCTTTACGATCAGGGACGGCTCGACGGCATTGTCGGCATGGGCGGAACCGGCGGGACTGCGGTGATCACCGCCGGTATGCGGGCTCTGCCGGTAGGCGTGCCGAAAGTGTGTGTCTCGACGGCGGCCGGTTCGGCGAACGTTCCTGCTTACGTCGGCGACAAGGATATTGTTATGATCCCGTCGATTACAGACGTCGCCGGGATCAACCGCATATCGCTTATCATCTTCACCCGGGCGGCGGGCGCTATATGCGGAATGGTCGGCGCCGAACCGCAAGAGTCCTCCGACGATAAACCAATTATCACCGCCTCGATGTTCGGCAACACGACCGAATGCGTGAACATGTGCATGGACTCCCTGGCTGGCGAGGACTTCGAAGTGCTGGTGTTCCACGCGACAGGCTCCGGCGGCAAGACCATGGAGTCGCTCGTGCGGGACGGGCTTGTCGACGCCGTGCTGGACATAACGACTACTGAATGGGCCGACGAGATTTGCGGCGGGATGTTCAGCGCCGGTCAGCAGCGACTCGACGCGCCCGGCGAAATCGGCGTCCCGCACCTGATCGTTCCGGGCTGCGTTGACATGGCCAACTTCGGCGGACCGGATACCGTCCCGCAGAAATACAAAGACGCCGAGCGGACATTCTATCCCTGGAATCCCGACATTACCCTTATGCGGACCAACGTTGAGGAGAATCGCCGCATGGGCGAGAT
This sequence comes from uncultured Planctomycetaceae bacterium, assembly GCA_964392945.1. Taxonomy (GTDB): domain Bacteria; phylum Planctomycetota; class Phycisphaerae; order SM23-33; family SM23-33; genus BS750m-G57. Next base: position 36,259 of record CAYMSH010000001.1, read on the forward strand.
ATTCGCCGCCAAGGCCAACGCAGCAAAAGGTCCCGTGGCGTTCCTCCTTCCGCTGGCGGGTGTTTCGATCCTCGACGGAGACGGCGAAATGTTCTGCGATCGACAGGCCGACCAGGCCATGTTCGATGCGATCAAGTCCGGCGTTCAAGATGATATCGAGGTCGCCGAGATCGACTGCAACATCAACGATCCGCAGTTCGCCGCAAAGGCCGTAGAAATGATGCTCGCCCTGATCGATCGGAAGAACAAGGAAATCTGAGTTTAATACAAGGAGCAGGTAATGGCGTTCACCAGACAGGAAGTGCTCGACAGACTAAGAGCCCATATCGACGCCGGAGTGCCGATCATCGGCGGCGGGGCGGGGACGGGAATCAGCGCCAAGTTCGAAGAGGCCGGCGGCGTTGACCTGATCGTTATCTACAACTCCGGACGGTTCCGAATGGCCGGGCGCGGATCGCTGGCCGGATGCATGCCGTACGGCGACGCCAACGCTATTGTCATGGACATGGCCTCAGAGGTCCTGACAATCGTCAAGGACACGCCCGTCCTCGCAGGCGTCTGCGGGACCGATCCGTTCAGGCGGATGGACATATTCCTCAAGCAGGTCCGCGATATCGGTTTCTCCGGCGTGCAGAATTTCCCGACCGTCGGCCTGTATGACGGAATGTTTCGCAGGAATCTCGAAGAGACCGGCATGGGATACGATTTGGAAGTTGAGATGGTCCGCCAGGCTCGCCAGATGGACATGCTGACAACGCCGTATGCGTTCTGCGCCGAAGAGGGCGCCGCGATGGCCGGAGCCGGAGCCGATGTCGTAGTGGCGCACATGGGGCTGACAACCAAGGGATCGATCGGAGCCACTAGCGCCCTGTCGCTCGAGCAGGCGCCGGCGAAGGTCCAGGAAATTGCCGATGCGGCAAAAGCCGCCAATCCCGACGTGATCGTTCTCTGCCACGGCGGACCGATCTCAATGCCGGATGACGCCGAATATGTCTTGAATCACACCAAAGGCGTACACGGATTCTACGGCGCCAGCAGCATGGAGCGATTGCCTACGGAGACAGCCATCAAAGAGCAGATGGAAAGCTTCAAGGCCATACGCTTTGACAGCGAGCGGTAGGCTTGGGCTCAACGCGTCGCCGCGGATTTGCGGATCGATTCGAGAGATTCGAGAATGCCTCGCCCCAGTTCCTTTCCGTTGACCGACAGGATACCGGGCGGCGGTTTGGGGCTCATGCTTACTTCGCGCTTGGCGTGCCAGGGATTGCTTACCGTCAGGCTGACGGTTTGACGATCCTGGCTCGCTGAAAATCGCAGAGCTTCGCTGCTGAGTTCGAACTTCGGCGCCGCAAGCTCTTTCCGCCATTTGTCAAACTGCGAGTCGGTAAGTCCGCTGGCGATTCTAACCCAGAGCGCCGCGCCCGGCAGGGGATTGTCCGGCCCTTGAGTTTTCTTTCCTGCGAAATGCTCTACTGTCAGCCGCAGCACGTTGTGCGGATTGCCGTCATCTACTATTCGGATCGCCGCCGGCGCCATGTCGGTTCGCCTGGCCCAGGGGATGCTGACCGCCGCCGCGGCTGTCCCGTAGCGCAGCGTTAGAATCGCTCCCTGGTCAATCGTCACCGGGGCGGAACACGGTTTTAGGTCTATGCACATCGCATCAGGGCGGCGGAAGACGAAATGGCTCTGCAGGTTGACGGTGTTTTTGCGGTTGACCGTGCGATCGTCATACAGGGCGATCGCCATGGCCTGATCGCCTCCTGAGGCAGCGGCCCAGAGCGGCGCCAGGTGCAGCGCCTTTGTGTGACCGGCCGCTCCCACGGAGAACTTCCGCTTTCCGTAGGGGTCTTCACGTCCGTCTGCGATGAAGTAGCATCGCGAGGCGGTCCGATCCCCCGGCAGGCTGACGGCAAGCGGCAGGTCCATCACGCCGTAGGCCTTGCCGGAGCAACCCAGCGTAATGTCGCGGTAAACCATGTGCCTTCGCCAGTGGGCCGGGCGCGATCCGAATCGCTGGCGAACATCACGCGGATACTGCTTGTGGGCCATTTCGTATAGCTTCTCCGAAGGCTTCCATGGCCCGAGCCCCGCGTCGAGCCACGCCGCACCGTCCAGGAATCTGCTCTCGGGTGAGTCGAGGAATCTTCGGGTTTGCCAGTCGCTGTAGGCCCACGGCGCCCATCCGGCGCGGGCCAGATGGCGATCGAGAAAGTCACTCGCCCCGCACGGATAATTGTACGAGCGGGAGTGCGATCCGCCGAGATGTCGGCCTGGAGCGAACCAGTTTGCCGCGATGTCGGTCCAGAAAAGCTCGAGCAGCGCCTGGCCGGCTTTGCGGGCCCGCGGCGTGCGAACGTATTTGTTCAGCAGCACCAGTTCGTCCAGATCCACTCCGTAATACGTCGGCGAATCGTATTCGCAGATACCGTGTCGCCAGGTGTTCAGGCATACCGCGTCGAGGCGTTTGAGCCCTTCGTGCAGTGCGTCCTTCCGCTCGAACTGCTCGGCCAGCAGGATGAGATTCACCGCGTTGGAGATCGCGATGTTCGTGTAGCTCGGATGGACCTTGTGCTTGAGGCATCCGTCTACCGAGCGGCGAAGGCACCGCTCGAGCGTCGTGCGCGTTTTGGCGTCGAGCCGATCGCGATGATCCACCCAGAGCGGAATCATGTGGTGCGAGACGAATTCGACGGCGTTCAGATCGGTTACTTTGTCATTGCGCCAGTACCAGCGAAAGTTCCCGAACGTTTTGCTGGCGGGGTCCTTGTCCTGCATCTCCGCGCCGAGTTCGACGAGCCTGGCCACTCGCGGCAGCATGTCGTTCTTTTCGGATTCCGCCAGCAGCAGAGCGTAGTTGTACATCCATCGAACCCCGCGGTTTGCGGGAAGTTGGCCTTTGGTGAAACTGTTCCACAGCTCTTCATTACGCCGAATCGCACGGGGGAAGAAACCTCGCCGCGAGAACTGTGCGCTGCTTTCGCCGCATGCTGATAACAGAAACGGGATTGCCGCCAGCAGTGTCGTGGCGAGAACCGCCGGCAACGCGTTGGCCTGTACTTTACTCGATCGGATCATTCCAGGTAGTCTACGCACCGCTGATGGTATTACAAGCCGACTTCTCTGATGCAGGCCAAAGAGGTGTTGTCAATCGCCAATCGTCGCACTAGCATCCATGCATGCACTTAACCGTTACGGGAGAAACAACATGACTGGACGAACTAAGGGATTCACGCTGACCGATCTGCTTGTGGTGATAGTATGTGTCGCGCTTCTGGCGGCGCTTCCAGCTTGTATGCCCCGAGAGGCCGTACGGCAGGCAAACAGGCAGGCTCAGGCCATCGAATGCCAAGCCAACCTCAATAATATAGGGATGGCGATCGCCATGTTCAGTGTCGAAGATATGAACGCCAGATTCCCGCTCCTGTGGACCGAGGGTCATCCCGAGGCCGACATAGAGGATACCCACGCGGCTAGCAGTATCGAGTCGCTGAGGACCAAACTTGTCGGAAGCGAGGCTGCGATGCAGAATATGTGGGCTGTGCTCGACAAGGGGCTGATTACCGAAGAGACCTTTCATTGCCCCTCGGACATGGACTACCAACCCCGCGAATTCAAGGATCGGGCCGAAAAACGAATGAACAACGTCGGATGGACGTCGTCGCGTCAGTTTTCGTACGGTCTGCACTTTCCGTACAAGAGAACTGTTGTTGGCGGCCAGGATGTGGGCAACGAGGTGTGGCTCGGCGGCCAGATGAAAGGGTCGTTCGTCATAATGGCCGATAAGAATCCAGCGCAGAACACGGAACCGGCCGCCGCGGTCTCGCCCAACAATCCGCCGTCGAACCACGGAGATTTGGGGTTCGGCTACCTGATGTTCAGTGGGGCGGCCGGCTGGAAGCAGGGCCAGAACGATTCGGATGTCAACGGCGATGACGTCTACACGATCGACACCAGCCCCGAAAGCGGCAACTCAAACCCGTCCACACCGGCGGGTTTCGACGATCAATACATAGTCCGCCACCCGGCGATGCCGGAGAAGTAACTATTTGTCCCTGTAGGCGCGGACAAACTCATCAGGCGTGATTCCCGTCTGATGAGTTTGCACTTCGTAGTGTGCCGATGGCGAGTTCCTTGTGTAGGGGGACAACACAGCCGGCATCTTTCTTGCGAAGGACAACATGGCTGCCGCGCTGTCCGGCGACATCAAAACCAAGCGTTCTGAAAACCTTGATCGCCCTTGCTCCGGAGATTCTTGGCAGTTCAGGCATGAACCGGAATCTCGAAAGTTGTCAAGATGGGATGAGACGTAGTCTCCAGAGGAAATTCCTCCAGATACAATTCCGTCGCCTCTTTCAGGTTCGCCAGGGCCAGTTCAATAGTTTCCCCCTGGCTGGCGACGCCTGTTTCCGGGCACTCGGCCACGTACAGGTCGCCTTCCTGATGCAATATGGCGGTGAATGTTCTTGTCATAATCAATCTCCATGCACACTGTATCAAAACGCCGTAGGAACCCGCAATGTTCTTTTGTCAGATAGTCGCTCAGTGCGCGGATCGCCCGCCGGGACGCGCGTGGGTTTCAATGATTTCGTATTGGGTGGTTCGTTGAGCTGCGTTGAAGCCGGCTTCGTGGATCAGGGAGATTACTTGCGGGGCGGTTATGGCGTATGAGGCGCCGGCGGCTTTTACGACCAGTTCCTCCATGAGCACCCCGCCGAAGTCGTCGGCTCCGAACGACAGCGCGAGTTGGGCCATGTCAGGTCCTTCAGTGACCCATCCGGCCTGGATGTGCGGGATGTTGTCCAGCACTAATCTTGCCAGGGCCACTATTCTCAGGTAGTCCACGCCGCTTTGGCGGGCCATGGGCATTTGCGTGTTGCCCGGCTGGAAGCTCCACGGGATAAACGCCGTGAACCCGCCGGTCTTGTCCTGCAGGTCGCGGATTCGCATGAGATGTTCTACGCGTTGAGCGGTTGTTTCGCCGAGCCCGTAGACCATCGTCGCGGTCGTCTTCATGCCCATTTCCTGGGCGATTTGCATTATCTCCAGCCAGCGGTCTGTGCGGACCTTTCGCGGGCTTACGCGCTGGCGAACTTCGTCTACGAGGACCTCGGCCCCGCCGCCGGGCAGCGAGTCCAGACCCGCGGCCCGCAGGCGTTTCAGAACTTCAGCCGCCGAAAGATCGTCAAGAGCGGCCAGGAAGTCGATCTCTGTCGGCGACAGCGAATGAACGCAGATGTCGCCCAGGCCGAGTGACTTGATCTTCGTGAATACTTCTTCGTAGAACGCCAGATTGGTCTGGGTGTTCAGTCCGCCCTGGAGCAGGACTTGCGTGGCGCCGGCGGCTGCGGCCTGGGAGACCTTCTCGGCGATCTCGTCAACCGAGAGCACGAACGCTCTTTCGTCGCCGGGCTCTACGCCGAAGGCGCAGAAGCGGCAGGCGGCCTGGCAGATGTTGGTGACCGAAATGTTGCGGTCGACAACGAACGTCGCTGTCGACGGATCGTTGATCTCCATGCGTCTGGCGTGGGCCATTTGCCCCAGGTGCCAGAACGGCGTGTTGTCGTGCAGCGCGATCGCGATTTCGGTGTTCACGCGTCCGGCCGGGATGTTGGCCGGCGGGGCGACAGGTTCGATCTGCGCGTTCTGCTGCGGCGGTTTATAGATGCTGTTTGTAAGCACAGGCTCGAATCCGAGCCTCTCCAGGAAGCTGCTGATCTCTTCAGTGGCGGAAAACTTCTGCTCGTCGGGCGCTCCGGCCGCCTTGGCGATTCGCTCGTCGAGGCTCGTTCCGCCGGCGTCGTCTGCTCCGCCGTTGAGCAGCACGCCGAGCAGCTTGCGATCCAGATAGTTCGCCAGCACGCGGATGTGCGGGAAGTTGTCGAGGAAGATTCTCGCCAGCGCTACGATTCGCGCGGTGGTGTGCCCCGCCGGTCCGCGATCGATGTCCAGATGTGTTCCGGCAGCGTGGAACGGCAACGCGACGAACGCCCCGAATCCGCCGGTGCGATCCTGCAGATTCCGCAGCGACGCCAGGTGATCGACTATATCCTCGTGCGTTTCGAGATGCCCGAACAGCATCGTGGCGTTAGTCGGCAGGCCGATTTCGTGAGCTTGCCTGTGAACCTCCAGCCAGGCGGAGCCGGATATCTTGTTGTCGCAGATTTTGCCCCGTACATCGGGTGCGAATATCTCGGCCCCGCCGCCGGGGATGGCGCCGAGCCCGATACTCTTCAAACGCTTGAGGACCTCGATCACCGGCAGGTTCTCCAGGCGTGAGAGGTACTCGACCTCGACAGCGGTAATGCCCTGGATGAGCACGTCGCCGAGCACTTCTCGCCCGTATGCGAAGAGGGATTCGTAGTAGTCCAGATTCAGCTCGGGGGCCAGTCCGCCGACGATATGCAGATCGGTAAGCTCCCAACCGGCGGCCTGGTCGATATGCTCGCGGGCCTGGGCGAGCGTCATCGTGTATCCGTCGGCATCGTCGCTCTCACGCCAGAACGCGCACAAACCGCAGCGATTCTCGCAGATGTTCGATGGATTGAGATTCAGGCTGTGTACGAAGTACGTTCGATTCCCGTGCCGCTTGCGGCGGGCCGTGTCGGCCAGGGCGATCAGCTCCGGCGTCTCGGTGTTTGCGAGCATGTCGATCGCTTCGGATCGTGATATTCGATCGGCCGGGCTCACTGGTTGGCCCCTTCGCAGGAGTCGTATTTGGCGATCATCGTGCGGAACAGCTCCATGCCCTCGATCTCGCGCGGGCCCAGCTCGTATATCAGCAGTTCGGAAATATATTCCAGGCACTCGGCCCGCGACAGGGCCAGCTTCGGGGCGTACAGCTCGGCCAGGTGCTCCAGCGCCGCCATTCCGGCGTCTTTGGCCGCGTGTGCAATTCTGGCCAGTTCGCCGGCCTTGGGGTTGTCGGCGCGATGGACCCAGACCGCGTACACGAACGGAAGCGAGGTCATCTCGGTCCATATCCCCGCCAGGTCGTAGTTGCCGAATTCACCGGGCGGCTGGCACAGAGCTCGATCGCCTATAACGACTGTGGCGTCGGGGTCCTGCCCGTCGTGCGGGGTCTCCATCGGAACATCCAGGCCGAAATGCTTCTTCAGCAGGATCCTGGCCATTGCGTTGGACGATTTGGACGCCGGGTCGGGCGCCACGCTGCGTATCTGGTCCAGGGGTCGATGGCACTTGAGCCAAACGCTGCGCACCTCGCCGCACGAGGCGATGCCCAGCGACTCGATCATTTTGATCCCGGGCGTGTTGAAGTAGTCGAAGACCGGAACCATCGCCGCGTCGGCCCGGCCGCTGAGTACGTGGGCCATGAGCTCCGACGGCGGTCCGTGGAACAGGCTCACTCGCGGATCGACCTGGGTAAGATACGCCGCCAGCGGTGCGGCGTTCAGGAACGTCGCGGCGGCGAATGTATAAGCGTTGTCTTGGTCTGCGATCATGGCCTGGAGCCTGTAAAGAGCGTTACTACGCCTGTTGACAGCGGGGTCTTGGCGACATTTTCAAATCCCGCGTCGGCCATTGCGTCGCAGATGGCTTGCGGCTGGGGGAAGTTTTCTATCGATCTTACAAGGTACTTGTAAGCTCCGCGGCGCGACAGGATCCATCCGGCCAGCGGGACGAAGGAGCGATTATAGACTTTGTGTCCGAATCTCGCCAGCGTTCCGGCCGGGCGGGTCAGTTCGAGTATGGATATGCGTCCGCCGGGGCGCACCAGGCTAATCATCCGCTCCAACGCTGCGGCGCGGTCGGTGATGTTGCGAATGCAGAACGCGCACGTGACCCCGTCGAACGGGGCTTCGGGGAATTCGTGGGTCGGGTCTGTCACATCTGCGGCGCGAAATGTCAGGCAATCGTCCATCCCTGATGCGAGGGCCTTTTCGTCGGCGATCGCGAGCATCGCCTCGGCGGGGTCTATTCCCAGCACCTTGGCATGGGGGGCCTGTCGCACGATCTCCATCGCCACGTCGCCGGTCCCGCAGCCTACGTCCAGGAAGGTCTGTCCGTCCTCGGGCTCCAGAGCGCCGACGGCCTTGCGGCGCCAGTATCCGTCCATGCCGAGCGAGATTACCCTGTTAAGCAGATCGTACCGCTTGGCTATCCGATCGAACATGATGCGGTTGTCGTCGCTGGATATCAGCGTGTCATTCATAGTTTCGCCCCCGACAGATCGATCTCGTAGCTGTCCCAGTTCTTATCGACCCTGGCTGCGATTTCCGGGTCGAACTCCACCGGCTTGCGGTATCCTTCCTTCCACCTTGCGTCGATGGCGATCGGCGTTTCGAGGATCATGCGATTGCCCTGGATCTTTCGCCCGGCCGGGTGGAGGTCCGCCAGCGGATCGAAACGCGTGAACCAGCCCCAGAGCACCATGCGAAGATCGTCGAGCGGAACGTCGTCGGAGACCATGACCTGGAAGATGTAATCCTTCGTCGCCGGATGCTGCGACAGAGCCGATCGAACCGCTTCTTTGTTTGCGTCCCGCTCGAGTTGGACTGCGAGAATCGCCGGACCGATGCGCACCGCGCCGGACACGCCTTTGCATATCTCCGGTCCTTTCGGCGGATCGGGCGGCGGGTCTTTGCGGATCGGGCCGCTGGTGCGCTCAGTGGCCAGGAGGATCAGGCGGCTTCCGGTGTTCATCGACGGGCCGGTGAAGTCCAGCGTGTCCTGGGCTGTCGGCGCCATCAAGTGGAGTCCGTCGGCCGTGTCGAGATGCCGCCAGATCGCGCGGCTGACTTCCGCAAAGTCGCGCACGTTTACATTCTGGTCGACGGCGATCATCACCTTCGTGAGCGAAAGCTGCCCCTCGCCGAGCAGGCCCATGGCGTGCTTGAGCCCTTCGCGGCGGTAGCGATGCTTGACTGCGGCCACCGCCAGCGGATGGAAGCCGGTTTCCGGATAGGCCCAGATATCGCTGACGCCGGGCTTGACGAGTTTCAGCAGCGGAAGCGTAAACCGCGTGATCGCCTCGCCGATGAAGTAGTCCTCCTGCGGCGGCTTGCCTACTACAGTGGCGGGGTATATCGCATCCTTACGAGCCAGCATTCGATCGACCCGGAAGACCGGGAACCCGGCGCTGTGTGAGTAGTGGCCTAGGTGATCGCCGAACGGACCTTCGGTTTGCATGTCGCCGGCGCTTACCGAACCTTCGATAACGAATTCGGCCTGGGCCGGTATCCTGTGGCCCGTGGCGCTGCGTGGTATCACATCCAGAGGCTTGCCCAGCAGCATCGCGGCCAGCATGCGTTCGTCGATGCCTTCGGGCAGCGGGGTTATCGCCGCGATCGTAAGGGCCGGCGGTCCGCCGAGAAATACGCTTACATTGAGTTTCTTCCCGAGTTCACAGGCTCGTGCGAAGTGGAATCCGCCGCCTTTTTCGATCTGCCAGTGCATGCCTGTCGAGGCCGCGTCGAATCGCTGGAGGCGGTATATGCCCAGATTCCCGACGCCTGTTTCGCAGTCGGTTGTGTGGATCAGCGGCAGGGTGAAGAACTCACCGCCGTCAAGGGGCCAGCACTTGAGAACCGGCAGCCGGTCCAGTTGCGGCGGGTCGAAACACTCGTCCATGATCGGCCCGCGCGATACGTTTCGCATGCGGGCCTTCAGCACGCGCCGGATGTTGCCGCGTTGGGACCAGAGCGCCGACAAGCTAGGCGGTGTGAGATTCTCGGCCAGTTCGCTGAAGATCTGGCCCATGGCGGCCGGGTCGCCGCCGAAGATCATTCGGACCCGATCTTCGGTTCCGAACAGGTTGCTGGCCAGGCGGTAGGGCGAGCCCTTGACGTTTTCAAACAGCAGCGCCGGACCGCCAGCGGCCAGGACGCGATGCTGTATTATCGTGATCTCCTGGTCGCAGTTGACCTCGGCGGTGATTCTCGCCAGTTGGCCCTGGGCTTCCAGGTGCGACAGGAATGATCTTAGATCGGCAAAACTCACCTGACGTTCTCCCAGTTCTTTTCGGCGGGGCGGCCGAATACAGCAAGCACGCGATCCACGAAATCGTCCAGCAGCGTAGCCAGCGTGACTGATTCGGGCGGGTGATCCGAGGTCATGTAAAATGGGGGCGATATCGGCATGATCACGCCGCCTGCGGCGCTTACGGTGCGTGCGGCGTCCAGGTCGATCAGCGTCCAGGGCGACTCGCGAATGCAGAGCACCAGCTTGCGGGACTCCTTCAGGTGACAGTGCGCCGCACGGGTGATCAGCGTGTCGCCGATGCCGGAAGCGATCTTGCCGGTTGTGCTCGTCGAGCAGGGAAGGATCACCATGCCGGTTGTAGGCGTGGAGCCCGAGGCGATCGGGGCCGACAGATCCGCGTCGTCGTAGACAGCCGCGGCTTGAGAGGTCAACTCTTCGATCGGCCCGCACTCGCGTTTGTAGACCTCTCGCCCCCAGGACGAGACGATCAGCGAAACGCCCCAGGGCGACTTGTCGATAAGCCGCCTGGCCGCGTAGGCTCCAGTCGCGCCGGTTACCGCCATCACAAGATTCATATTATTGCTCCCAGTAAAGGTACAAGCGCTCCAGCGACGCCGGCGATAGCGAAAATCGGAAAAAATCTCACGCTGATCGGAATACGCTGCAGGTATCCGGTGCCAAACGCCAGGATGGAAACCGCCGCGGCGACTCCCGCGATCAGCCCGCCTCCAAGCGATATCCACAAGCCGAGCAGACATCCGATCGCCGCGACGTGAACAACCGCCGCGACAACTTGTGCGCCAGGCGAACCCAGAGAGGCCGGGATGCTGTGCACGCCGGTCTTCCTGTCCGATTCGATGTCCATCAGTGCGTACACTATATCGGCGCCGCTGATCCAGAAGAAGGCGAATAACGCCAGAAGAATAACTTCGGCGCTGAAAGCCAGCGAATCCGACGCGGCGACAAACGCCCCCAGCGGCGCCAGGCCCAGGCACAGGCCGATGCCGAAATGGCAGAGACTTGTGAAGCGTTTCAGCAGCGAATACGCCAGCAGCGGGACCGCCGGTATCGCAGACAGCATCAGGCACAGCGGGCCCAGCAGCCAGCATGCGATCAGGTATGCCGCCAATCCGCCGGCCGCTATCGACCAGGCGCCTGCCAGCGATATCCGCCCGGCGGGCAGTTCGCGATTTGCGGTGCGCTCGTTCTTCGCGTCCAGATCGCGGTCGAGAATTCGGTTTGCGGCCATGCCCAGGGAGCGTGCGCCAACGCCGGCCAGGGCGATCAATGCCAGCACTTTCCATCCGGGCCAGCTTCGGCCCGCGCCCAGATACGCGCCGGAAAACAGCAGCGGAAGGCTGAAGACCGCGTGTTCGATCTTCGTGAAGTTCATCACGCTGGCCAGTAGGTTCGGCTTCTTCGATGCGTTGAGTCCGGCCACTGCGGCGCGTGCGATTCTCGACGACACTTCGGCGATATTCTTCATGATGTCGGCTTTTCCCGCGTGGTTGGCCAGATCGCTTACGCCTTTGATCATGCAGCACCGCACGCCGCGCGTGTCGCAGACCTTCGCGATTGCGGCGCCTTCCATGTCGACTACGTCGGCGTGTGTCGCCAGTGCGGCACGGCGGTCCGGCTGGAAGACCGGCTCGGTAACGCTGGCCAGCCTGGCCACTGGAAGATCGCTCCAAGGTCCTGGGTCGCACAGCTTTTCGCCGCCGGGTCCGCCCGCGAGTATCGAATCGCCGTCGATAGCCCCGACAATGCGGTAGACTTCGCCGACTGGCGCGGCGCTGCTGAGCGCCCCGCATATCCCGAGATTCAGAACCATGTCAGGCCCGTAGGCGTCGATCAAATGTTCGCTCGCCAGCGTAGCGTTTTCCGGTCCCATCCCGCTGAGCACGATCACTCCGCCGTCAAATCCGAACGTCGCAAACGGAGCGTCGCAGAGTTTGTCAGCTCCGAGCAGGGCGATCAGTTCGTCGGCCTCGCCTGGTGTGGCTGCTATGATGCCGATCATCTGATAATCCCCGCGGCCAGGGCGCGATTACGCATTTCCTGGACTGCGGCGTGACCTTCGTCGCCCATGTCCAGACTGTAATCGTTTACGAATGTTTTGATGTGTTCGGCGAGCACGTCGCTGTCCATCTCGGCCGCATGCTTCAAAACATATTCGCGCGTTGCGTCGGGGTTGGCCATCGAGTTTTCGATCGCTCGCCTGAGCAGAGCTTCGAAGTCGGCGATCGTTTTCTCGCCGAGCGACTTGCGGGCCACTATCCCGCCAAGCGGGATCGGCAGTTGTGTCTGTGCCTGCCACCAGGCCCCGAGATCGGCGATCATCTGCAGTCCGGCCTGCTGGTATACGAATCGTCCCTCGTGTATTATCACACCGGCGTCGACTTGTCCGCTGGCGATCATCTCCATGACATTGTCGTATCTCACGAACAGTTTGTCTGTTATTCGCGGCTCCCAGAGCTCCAGCAGCAGGTGTGCTGTCGTCAGCTTGCCCGGCACGGCGATCTTCGCTGCGGCGATATCGCTTGTGTTGATGTCGCCTCGCGAGACCAGCACCGGCCCGCAGCCGAACCCCAGCGCCGCTCCAACGCTCAGCAGTTTGTACTGCTGGCGGACCAGCAGATACGTGTGGAACGATACTTTCGTCACGTCGAACGTGCCGTTCAGGGCCATTCGGTTAAGCGTCTCGACGTCGTGAAGCTGCACCTCGATCCGCCGATCGGGCAGGGTCAGTTCGCCCGAGGCCAGATCGTGGAACATGAACGTATCGTTCGGGCACGGTGAGCATGCTGCTGTGAGTTTCAATTCTGTACTCCTGGAGTCGCAACGATACTACCGCAAACCGGCTTGGAGTACCAAATCAAACTCGCCTCAATTGCAGTCACGCCCAGTCGAGAGTTGTTCGGCGTCGCGGGCGACGAACTCGGCGGTTAGGCGGGCCAGGGTTCTGTAGAACTCCGTTTCGGCGTGTTGGCGCACGCTGTCGGCGAACCCCGCAATCCAGGCGCCGAGGTGCAGGCCCAGGAATTTCTTTTGCGTCTTTCGATAGTCGTCGGCCGCATCGCGATCGCCCGCGCCTGCGGCGTTCGACTCCTTTGCGATCAGGACGCACATAAACTCCAACTCTGCGGTGATGTGGTCGGCCACATCGCGACTGGTGGCCTCCACTTCCTCCCGGCGATAGAAGTCTTCGACATCCATCGTCGAATTCCCCATCAAGATGCCGTCCTCCAGCCAGACCGATCCGTAAGGCGGCGCCAGGAGTTTGTACGGTCCGATGAAGAGCCTTGCGTGATCAACCAGCAGTTCGGCCAGATTGGCCCCGGCCGCGGCGCGGGCGATCTGCTCCAGCCCGGCGCCGGCTCCGCCGGGCTCGCCCAGCGTATCCAGCAGCTCCTGGTCGGGGCCGTAGTAACACTGGGCGAGTATCTGGTATGCGTCGGCCCGCAGGTTTGTCTGCTTGAGCAGATCCATCAGGCTTTCTCCACCTTGATCCTGGTCACACCGTAGAACGCCGTCGATCCGCTAAGGCGATCGTAGTCGGCCGGTATGATGTCGTTGTTGTTGCCGCCGAGGGGCTTCTTGCCGAATTCCTTGGCCGCCACGCTGCCGTAGGCCCAGTGGCCTTGTCCGTAACATTTGGCCACAGTGCCCGGTCGAACGCCTTCCCACATCTTGGCGGTGCACTCGATCTTGCCGGTCTTGGAGATCAGCCTGATCCGATCGCCATCGGTAATGCCCAGCGCTTTGGCGTCGATGGGGTTGAGTTTCGCCACGTCGTCCCACGAGTTGTCGCCGGGGTCGAGATCCTTGAACTCCTGGTACCACGGACAGTTTGCGGTCCGTCCTTCGCGGTTGATCCGGGACTTGTAGTCCACGTGTACGAACGGATATTCCTTTTCGTCGCCCCATTGCAGCGGTTCTTCGTAGTGCGGTACAAACGCTTGTTCACCCTTGGCGGTGTAGTTGCACGTGGTCATGATGTCATCGACGTTTGTCTCGTGCTTTTCGGCGTGGGCGGTCAGTGCGGCTTTCAGGGTCTCGCTGTAGAACTCGAACTTGTGGGTTTTGGTCTTCATCTTGCCCCAGCGAGCGCGGTAGGGGTATGGTTTTGAGTTCCAGACGCCAGCCTTGCTGAATGCGTCCCAGCCATCGAAATGGTCTCCGCCCTGGTACTTGGCCGGATCCCAGAGACTGTGCGTGGCGTACTTCAGCGCGTACAGTGCGAACTCCTTCTCGTTGGTCGGCGCCTTTCCGGTTTCCGGATCCTTGTAGGTCTTGTAGTGGTCCAGGAGATTGCTGAAGCCTTTCTCGGCCAGCTTCTCGGCCAGGGCCCAGGGGAACTCGCTCTCGTCGACCTTGGTGTCCCAGAGCGGCTCGATCGACGGTTGGAGCAGCGTCACGTGCCGATACCCGTTGGCGTGGGACTTCACGTAACCCCATTTCTCGAACATGTGGTGCGTCGACGGCAGCACGATGTCGACAAAGTGCGTAAGCTCCGATGCGTGGGTAGTCACGTGCACCGAGAACGGAATCTTGGCCATCGCCCGTTCCCATCGCTCGGTCTGCGGACACGAGAACGCGAAGTTGTTCATGTAACATATCGCCAGCTTGATGTCGTACGGATCTTCGCTGATGATTCCGTCTGCGGCGTTGTTGGTCACCACGGCGCTTCCGGGCTTGCCCTTCTTAAGGGCCGGAAAGCCCTTCGTGCCTCGCTGGTCGATCTTCTTGTTACCCTTGCCGGCCTTGGCGGTTTCATCCATAAAATCGTCGGGCGCCGGGAACGTGCCGGTGTACTCCTTGTTGGCCTTTAACGGTCCGCCGACGTTGTCGACTGATCCGACCAGGCCGTTGAGGGCGTGGGCGGCCATAGCTGTGTATCCGCCTCTGACCTGCATCGCCGGGCCGCCGCCGACCCAGCACATGGCGTTCGGCGCGGCTTTGGCGAATCCTATGGCGACTTTGCGTATCTGGTCGGCGTCAAGGCCCGTTCTTTCGGCGGCCCATTCGGCGGTCTTGTCCTTCAGCTCGATGTTCCACCACTTGACTACGCCGTTTGTGTGCACTTCTTCGAAGTCGTCTTCGGCGACGTCCTGCCCGACGACAAACTCCTTGTTCTCGGCGGTTTCCTTGAAGTCGCCGACAAACTCCCTGCTCCACAGTCCGGCGGCCAGGATCTCGTGGGCCAGGGCCACCGCCAGGGCGCCGTCCTGCCCCGGGATGATCGGCATCCAGACGTCGGCTTTCGCCGCAGTCGCCGACAGCCGCGGATCGATCGCCACTGTCGTCGAGTGATTGATCGCGTCGCCCCATTCGCTGAGGTAGTACGACACCTGTCGATTGGCGCTCAGCGGATCGGCGCCCCAAAGCAGCATGTATCGCGTGTTTTTGACGTCGTATTGACGATAACCCCACACGCCTTCGGTGAAGAACGGGCCGAACTTTTCGGCCTCAGCGCATATCGCGCTGTGGGAGATGTTGTTCGGAGAGCCGATGATCTTCGTCATGCGATCGTAGATTATGTCGCGCATGTACGTGTACCGGCCGCGCATGAGCATGTACTTGTGAGTCTCTTTTGCTTTGCGCAGCTCGAGGATCTTATCGGCGATAGTCCCGAGAGCCTCATCCCATGAAATGGGCACGAACTTCGGGTCCTGGTC
>CAYMSH010000001.1:51975-56279 GCA_964392945.1 uncultured Planctomycetaceae bacterium
CGATAGTCCCGAGAGCCTCATCCCATGAAATGGGCACGAACTTCGGGTCCTGGTCGCGTCCCTTCTTGGGATTGGTGCGCTTCATCGGCGTCTTGATCCGGTCCGGATCGTACAACTGCTGGATCGCCAGATGGCTCTTGGAGCAGCAGTGGCCCATGTTGACTTTCGAATTGGGATTGCCGCGCACCTTGATCGCGCGTCCGTCGCGAATCAGCACCTGGACCGAGCACCACGACGTACAGCCCTGGCACGTCGTCGGATGCCACTTGCCTTCGGACGATGCTTTGTCCTTCGGCGCAACGGCGGCTTTCAACGACCTGAGTCCGGCGCCCATCGCCATTGCAACGCCGGCGACGACTGCGCCCTTCATGAAATCGCTGCGACTCAAACTTTTTTCCTGCGTTTCCATAGCCTGTTCCTTCATGATCTCGCTTCCGGCGAGTCAGTTGTTAATAATCGTCCCGTATGCTAGAGACTTCCCTTGGTGTTGGGATAATTGCCCGGGTTGAATTCGCGAATGTAGAACACCTTCGGTTCAGTCCCGAGGCCCTCTTTCAATCGCCATGGGCGATACCGCGACAGCAGCTTGGACACCTCGCTCGTCGGATCGTTCAGGTCGCCGAATATCCTCGCGTTGGCCGGGCAGGCCTGAACGCAGAAGGGCAGTTGCTCCTTCGTGACCAGGTGATCGCAGAAGGTGCACTTCTCGACGATTCCCTTGTACCGCAGGCCGGCGCCCGGGGCGGAGTTCTCCTTGTCGGAGTTGTAGTACGGGATGACATCGCCGTCTACTTCCGCGGTCACGTCGGCCGGAGCCGAAGTGCAGCCCTCGATCGTAGCGGTCTTGCTCCGCCAGAATCGGTGCGTCTCCTTCGTGTTCCGTGAGATGATGTCGTAAGGGCACATCGCCATGCACGTCTTGCATCCGATGCACTTGGTCGGCGTGTGCTGCGTGATTCCGCCGATTCCCTTGTGCATCGCGCCGGTAGGGCACGACTTGGCGCAAGGCGCGTTTTCGCAGTGATTGCAGAGCGTTGGGATGAACTCGAAACGAACGTTGGGGAATTTACCAACGGTCTTGACGATCTTCTTGGCGAACGTCACGCCGGCCTGAACGTTGTTCTCGCTCTTGCAGCTTATCAGGCATCCGCCGCATCCGGTGCAACGCTGCAGATCAATTACCATGGCCAGATTCGCCGTCTTGAGCTTATCCGGGGCGCCGGCTTCATCAGCCAAAGCAGTTTCGCCGAGTACGCCGACGACCGCGCCGGCGCCGCCGGCCTTGAGCAGACCGCGTCGCGAGATTGTCGTCTTGCCGTTCGACTCGGCTGGTTTGTTATGTTCTTTTTTCATTGGTTCAGATCCTCTCAACCGCTAAATTGTCTGGCCGCCGACGACGACCACGTATCGCATCACGAACACCCCGATCAGAATCAATCCGGATGCAGCCATCTGAAGGGCCGGCGTCTTGCTTCGAAGAAGAATCGCCGCCGGTATGACCATGCCCAAAATAACCTCGATGCCGAGGAACGCTATTGCGTGGGACCCGGTCAGGAGACTGGCCGCGGCCGCTGAACCATGGCCGCCGCCGTAGAACAGGACGATCAGTTCTGTGGCGATCAAGCCCAACTCCACAAGGATTATGCAGCCCAGAGCTTTGCCGGCTCTGGCGATCAGATCGGAATCCTGGCCGAGAGAAAGCAGCAATCCAAACGCCACGCCCGAGGCCAGTGCTCCGTTTACGAACAGCACCGGCACCAGTGCGCTGTGCCACAACGGTCTGCCCGGCGCCTGGGCCAGGAGCACGCCTGTGTACCCAGCCACGAGAATCGCCAGCGGCACGCCGGCGCAGGCGAACTTCTTAACCTGTTCGACGCGCCCCTTAAGCAGTCCCCAGGCGTACAGAACGCTGAGGACTCCGAAGATGTTGAGGAACCAGACTCCCCAGGAAAGCGCCGAAGTCGGGTTGAACGATGTAAACAGCCGCCACGCGTTGGTCGGCTGGCCGAGGTCGAGCAGCAGTATGAGCATTCCGATCGCCAGTATCACCGGCGCGAGAATCCCCGGCTGTTTGCCAAGAGGGCCAAGCTCCTTCTTCCAGTAGGTTGCGGCAACCGAGAACAGGAAGCTCCCGGCGCTCAGGCCTCCCAGGAAGAAATACGCGACGATCATCCAATCGTATGCCAGTTCGGGTGAGTTGCTGTATCCAGGCATCTGTCAAGCTCCTTTGCGGCGTGTGGAATTGCGACACGCCCGTTCGCGTTAGCTCTAGTCGGCGCCGTAAGACATTGCTGCAACAATATGAATGAGCCCGCAGAAACTGTTGACCCACAGAATTTATGATATGTACTACAGCCAAAGTACATTGTAGCTCGAGGCTCTGTCAAGCCCGCATTGTTGTATATCGTCGTTATTCGAGCGGAAAACTAGGAGATATGTTAGGCCGACCTGTGTGCGTGATTGTTACTGTCTAAATAGAAGTGACTTACGGTTGGCAGATCGATCTTGAGGCTGACCGCATATTGCACACGGAAACTCGGATTTATTTACGGAATGTTCGTGTCAGGAACACGTTTGGATCGTGAATGCAGACAGGCTCCGTCGTGTCGAGCCCGTCGCTTTGGGAACTTGGACTCCCTTCGACATGTCGCGGCCCGGCGCTGCTTTCAGTTGTCGCGCAGCGACGCTCGCCGTCTGTCAGTCGATTGGTCCGGGTCTAGTGATCCGGGGAGCGGTTTTGATTCTCGGCTTTACCGACAGCCAATCGTAGCCCGGGAAGATCGGGTCCGGGATCGCGCGGACTTCTTCATCGCCGCGGTAGGGACACATCGCATCGACCCAGGCGATGAGTCTGCGGCGGCTTGTCGGATCTACTTTGACCTTGTTGTGTTTCCCGCTTGAGGCGATGGCGATCAGGCGGCTCTTGTACGACAGCCTCGTCATTGGCTTTGGCGTGGAGTACGCTGCAGGATCACGCTGGTCGTAGCCTTCGACCATGATCATGTCGGCGATACCGAACCCTGGCGGGGGCTTCTTCGGCATTTTGTAGGCTCTGCCCCATGCGGGCCTGCCGGTGAACAGCCAGTAAGTTTCATCGAAGCCCAGGTGTCCGGGGCGCGGCGTCATGTCGAGTTTCTTGACGGCTTTGCCTTTACCCTGATGACACTTGGCGCAGTATTTGTCGAGCACGGGGCGAACGTATCGCTCAAAGCCGACGGTGTCGTCGCCCCATGGCGGGGCGGTGATCTTGCTGGGTTGTCGCTTGAGTGCAATCGCCCGTCCGCTGGGGGGCGAAGTAGCGCTGTGTCGCTCGTGGCAGCCCAGACACCCGCGACGCTCGCCGGGCATCACGCCGGTGAAGCTCCGCATAGTCTGCAACGCCAGGTAGTTTTCGTCGAGCAGTTGGAAGTGCAGCGGAATGCCCGCCGGAGCTTCGAATGCCAGCGAACCGTCCTTCTCGATCGGGACCGTGCCGAGGATGCGTTTTACGCCTTCTGACTGCACGCCGGAGACCACAGGCCCAGTTGACAGATAGGGGCGTTTGTGCCAATACGTGTAGGTCTTGTGCTCGATGTTCAAGATGCGCAGGTAGCGGGCCTTGCCGGCCAGTTCCTTCGGGGCGCCCTGGTAAACATTGTTGGTGTAGATCACGCCGCTCTTGGGTTTGTTGCGATTGGCCAGAGTCGGCCAGGTGACCCGATCCTCGACGATCGGCGGCTTTGTGCGCGCCTTCAGCGGCATGGCGTGGAAGATGTTGTGCACGCCTTCGTAGATCAGTTCGCGGTTACCGTCGACGTCCATTAGATAGAGCACGAACTTTCTTCCACGGCTGGCCGACACCATGAAATCCTTCTCGCTCAGCGGATACGGTGAGTAGTAGGCGGCGTATCGCCCGGACTTGTGGTAGTTCGGCGATTCCACCGGATCGCTCGGCCCGTTGCCCGATTCGGGCCAGCCCATGTCGGCGGTTACTTTGGTGATCCCGTTTGGGAAGTTGAAGCCCTTGCCTGGCGTGATTATGCCGACAGAGCCGGCGAACCAGTTGTGGTGCGCGCTGCCGGTGAACATCACGCGCTGGCTGCCGGGAATCTGGCGTGCGTCTTTCAGCAGGTCCGGCCAGACGCTCTGGTTGCCCCAGAACGTATCGACCTGCGTGCCGTCGGGATTGACGGTCCAGAGGCCTTGAGCGCGCCAGAGCGGTTTGTCGGTGTATTCCCATCGCGTGTAGATGATCTTGCCGTCGTTCATGACCGACGGCAGATAGTCCGGTTCGTTGTTGCGCGAGATCAGGTAGATGTTCTTGC
>CAYMSH010000002.1:0-11296 GCA_964392945.1 uncultured Planctomycetaceae bacterium
TCAGGACCTTGTTGAAATCGAACTTGTGGAAGTAGTAGTAGCCCGCCTTCGGGCCGGACCAGTTCTTGAGCTTCTTGTCCCAGTTGGCCTTGCCCCTGGCCGACAGTTCGGCAAATCGCGGATAAGGCGTGGTGCGGGGCTCTTTTTCTCGCGTGAGAATATTCGAGAACAGCGGACTATGGACCTTTCCGTATCGATCGCGCCCGTATTTGATCATGCAGTCGGCGAAATCGACAGCGACTTTCAGGAAATCGATCTCGACGACTTTGTCAGGCGGCCCGCCGAGCGAGACCGATGCGAGCAACAATAACACCACGACTGTACTCACGCGTCCTTTTCGATTCATATCACTTGTTCTCCGAAGCCAGCGAGAGCGCCCAGTAAACCACTCCATCAAGCGGGTTGTCGTAGTACGGTTCAGTTTGACGGAAACCTAGCGATTCGTACAGCCGCATCGCTTCGATGAGTCTGTCGAGGGTGTCCAGCCGCATTGTCGAGTAACCGGCGCGGGCCGCTTGATCGATCATTTCGACCGCCAGCGTGCGCCCCAGCCCGCGGGACCTGAACTCCGGGCGAACGTAAAGCCGCTTCATCTCGCACGCGCCGTCGCCGATTCTCCGGATCGCGACACAGCCGACCACCTGGTCCCGTTCGATAGCAAGCATCAGCCGTCCATCAGGCGGGGCGTACTTGCCCGGCAGCGACGCCAACTCGGCCTCGAACTCCTGGAAGCAGAGGTCAACCCCGAGCGCCTCGGCGTACTGGCGGAAAAGTTCCCGGGCCCAATCCAACTGCTGCGCTGTCTCGGCCGGGATGATCTCCATGTTCACTCGTCCAGGTATTGATAGCAGAACTGTTCGACGATCGCCCGGAGTTCCTCGCTTAGATACTCCAGAGCCGCATCGCGAATTTCGCCGGTGACCGGACCGTAGTAGGCTTCGGCGATCCCACCGGTGATGCACGCCAGAGTATCGCTGTCGCCGCCGAGCGAAATCGCGTTTCGGATCGCGTCTTCGTAGGAGTCCGATTCAAGGAAAGCGAGTATCGCCTCTGGGACCGTTCCCTGGCAGGAGACGTCAAACTCGTATGACGGGCGGATCTCGTCAAGCGTGCGATCCAGATCGTACACAAATCGCTCGGCGATCTCGGCGCGGATCAGGGCTTTGTCGTGCTCGGTTCGAGCCAGGAAGATCGACAGCGCTGCGGCCTGGGCTCCCTTTACGCCCTCGGGATGATTGTGCGAGACCTCGGCGGTGAGAGCAGCCTGTGCGAGAACGTCATCGATAGTCTCGAACGCAAAACCGACGGCGCTCACACGCATCGCCGCTCCGTTGCCCCAACTGTTGTACGGTTTGGGGGTCGGCGATTCGAGCCATCGGTAGAATGATGCGCCGTATCCGGCGTTGGGGTATCGCCGCCCGAGTTCCCACAAGGCTCGGCGGTAGTCGCCGTCATCCATGATCGCTCGGGCGACTGCTATAGTAAGCACCGAATCGTCGGTGAACCGGCATCCTTGTCCAAAGAGCGGAAAGTCCTTGGTCTTGATCGCGTCGAACTCGTATATCGATCCGATAATATCGCCGGCTATCGCTCCGATCATGGCGTTTGCCCCTGTGCGTATTCGGCGGCCTGTTTCATCAGTGAGATCGCCGCATCGATTGCGTCAAGTTTTTCGTAGCCGTACGACAGTCGAAGTTGTCTGAGTCCCCGGCCGGCAAGCTCGCCGCTTGAGTTTACGCAATGCTCGCCAGGTATGTAGATCACGCGCGGCAATCGCGCTTCGGCTGGTCCGTCGATCTCGGCCCGGCCGGTGGTGCGGGTAAGGAACTTGAAGAAGTCCGACTCCTCGCAGGTTTCGATATCCTTGAACGTCAGGTAGAAGTAGAACCCCGCCTGGCCGCCGCTGGTGTTCTCAAGCAGCGGACCCAAGCGCTCTTCGATCCCCGCGCCCACGGCGACAGCCTTGTCGCGATAACCGGCCCGGACGCTTCTCAGCTGGGATACTATCTGGTGATCCAGCAGCCAACTGGCCAGCAATTGCGTGATCTGCGGGGCGCTGAATCCGGCGTCGGAAGTGCGCTGGACCATCGCACGCATGAACGGACCGCCGGGGCCGATCATGTAACCGATCCGCAACGCCGGGGCCAGCACCTTCGACAGCGTGCCGACTTCGTAGGTTATCTGCTCCTCGTCATACCGCAATGCCGATTCGGGCGCAGTTACTTGCGGGTCGTGGATCAGGTCTTCGTACGCACGATCGAATATGACGGGAATCTTCCGCCCGAGCCGCGATGAAAGCTCTGTCGCGATGGAAACCAGCTCCCGACGGCGAGCGTTGGACAGTATCACGCACGATGGATTGTTCACGGTGACAACGTAGAACAGGCGAATGTCATCGGCCCGCGGCCCGAGCGCAGCGATTTTCTCGGCCAGCATATCGGTCCGCAGACCGTGCTGGTCTTCCGGGACCGAGAGCAGTTCGAACCCGGCCCGTTCCAGAAAGTTGGTGTAGATGTAGTACATCGGATCGGCGGTGATCACGATCCCTTTGGGAAGCACATACGCCAGCGACTCGAGCAAACTTGAGGCTCCGTTTGGCCCGATGATTATCTCCTTACCGCACAGCGTCTCGGCGTCCAGGCCGCCGACCGCGTTGTCGATTAGAAAGCATCGGATCGACTCGATCAGCACGTTCGAGCCGGTCGGACCGCCGTAGTTCAGCGGCTGGCGGTACGTAGCTTTGTCGTCGAGAACCTCTTCGAACGCCAGGCGGAAATGATCGGATGGAATGGTCTCTTCGTTGACGTATCCGACGCCGAGATTGATATCGACGCCGTCGCGGAAGTCGGCGGCGAAGCTCGCCATCATGCGATTAACCGGCGCCGGCGTGCTCGACGCCAGACCATAAGATGAAAGCGGTGTCTCGTTCATTGGCTTGTCTCTAATGCACCAGTGAATTGTACCGATACCAGGCGCCGAATAAACCAACAAAGCAGTCGAACTTCCAGATCGCTAGCTACGGCGTTTCTGGGCGGCCAGCGCACCGATTCCCACCAGAATCAACAGCGGCATCCAGCATGGAACAAACAGCACGCCGAGGCCCATGGCGATCGCAAACAGCGTAAGGCCCAGCACCCGCTTTGCCTTGTCGATCTGCCGACGGCGTTTTCCGCGTTTGCGCCACTCGGGTTCATCCTTCGCCGCGCCTACGGCCACTACCGGCGGGGTGTATTGCGACTGGGCCAACTCGCCAGGTGAAATTCCGCGCGGAGCGTCCGGATTCCCAGCGGCCCGGTTCTCGGCGGCGATACTGCGATCGTATTCCCACTTGGCCTGCGCGTTGCCGAGAACATCGTAGGCTTCGTCGATCTCGCTGAATCGTTTTGTGCTGCCCGGGGCATCGCTGACATCCGGATGCAGCTGTTTGACCAACTGGCGATACGTGCGCCTGATCTCATCAGGCGAAGCATCCGGCGTCAAGCCGAGTATCTTGTAGTAATCCGTATCGCCCATTTGCATTATCCCGCATTCATATGGACATCCCAGTCCGCTGAAACCTTACGGTTTCTCGCCCAGCGGTTTGTCCAGCATCATTCGCCGGAGGGACAGTGGTGTTTTCATTTTGAATTCGCCGTCGAATCTCAGGCTCCGCCAGTCGGTCAGGAGCTTGCTGGATATTCCCGCCAGCGCCCCCAGGCGCACGCGCACCGGTACGACCAGTTCAATCGCCTCGTCGCCTGGCAACTCGGTCACTTTGGTTTCCTGGATCTCCACGAGACTCGATCCGCCTAGATTCAGGGCCCCTTTCACCCCGGAAAGCGCCATGTGAATTCCAGACGGATTGCTTATCTCGAACGTAACGAGCAGCGCCGGTTTCGGCCCGCCGCGCACCGAGGCGCCTTTGAGTTTCCATTTCGGAGCCAGCATCGAAGGGATCTTGCCGTCGTGATTGAACGAGACCGGAAGCGATGCACCGAGCACGTTGAACACCGGTTTGCTCGTAAGCGCATATGGCACGGTCTTGCCTTTTGCGTATTTCTGCGCGACGCCGGCCAACTGGGGCAGGCTTATCGTCAGGTTGATCGGCAGCATGCGCCGCCCGCCGGCGGGGATCGACGGTATCGGACCCGGGGCGGCCCCGGTGGCGCTCGATCGATCGAAGGCGCGGAAATCGCAATCGAACTTCTTCAGATTCGCGGCAAACAGATTCGGGTTCTCCACGTCGAACGTGCAGACCAGATCGAGCTGCTTGAAACTCATAGACGATATCTTGATGTCGCTGAGACTGACCTCCGGCGGCTTGATGCAGCCGCTGAGGTTCACCACGCACAAGACAGTCGCCGCCAAGCAGAGACCGCCGGCGGGAAATGACATTGATCGGGCCTTGTTCATGCCGAGCATTGTATAGAACTCACCCGGCCCGGGCAAAGATTCGATCACGGATTAAGCGTCAGATTCTCTAGTTTCGCCGGCGTCGGTCTGCTCGTTCTGGAGCTCTTCGGCGATCTTTCTAGGGACCTGGCGACGCTTGCGCAGCAGCAGGCGGATGGGAATTTCATCATACGGCAGCCGTTCGCGCAGTTGGTTGACTAAGAATCGCTGGTAGCTCCTGTCGAAACTTCGCACGTCGTTTACAAAACACACGATCGTCGGCGGAGCGGTTCCGATCTGCGATGCGTACAGAATCTTGGGACGCTTGGTGCCGGCTTTGTGGCTCGGGCCGCGAAGAGCGAGAATCTCTTCGATATGCTTGTTAATCTCGGCCGTCGAGACGCGCGTGTTGGCCTGGTTGAACAGTTGATCCGCCAACTTGATCGTCGCGCGGAGATTGAATCCCTCGGTAGCGGTAGTCAGGCTGACCGGCGCGTATTTCAGTTCCGGAATCACCTTTTCGAAGTATTCGACGTAGTCTTCGCCCGTGGTCTGGTCCTTTGCCAGGTCCCACTTGTTAACTACGATAACAACGGGCTTGAACTGCTCTGCGATCATACCTGCAAGCTGCTTGTCAACCTGCGAGACCGGGACCGAAGCGTCGATCATGAGCACCACCACGTCGGCCCGGCGAACCGAACGCATCGCGCGGTGCTGGGCGTAGAACTCGATATTCCCGTCGATCTTCTTGCGTTTCTTCACGCCAGCGGTGTCGATCAGCATGAACTCCCGGCCGTCATGCTCGCAGACAACGTCAACGCTGTCCCGCGTTGTCCCGGGCACATCCGAGACAATAACGCGCTCCTGGCCGACAAGTGCGTTTATGAACGTGCTCTTTCCGGCGTTGCGCTTGCCGACTACCGCCAGTTTCATCATTTCCGGCGGACCACTTGCGCCTACATCGGAGCCGAGAGTGCGTTCGATCCTCTCGAGCATGTCGGATATTCCGCGCGAGTGGGTCGCCGATACCGGCATCGGGGCCCCGAAGCCCAGCCTGTGGAGTTCGCCGATCTCGCCTGTGGTATTCATCATGTCGACTTTGTTAGCCAGCAGTATCACGGGCTTTTCCTGCTTTCGCAGGAGTTTGGCCACATGCGAGTCCAGCGGGCTTACGCCTTCGCGAGCGTCGACCATGAAGAGGATCAGTGCGGCCTGGGATACTCCAGAGGCGATCTGGTCTTCGACATCGTCAGTCAGGTCATCTGTATCTTCGATGCCCATCCCGCCGGTATCGACCAGTTCTATGAATCCGGTGCTCAACTCTATAGGCGTAGAGACCCTGTCTCTCGTGACGCCGGGGAAGTCGTCGACGATGGATATACGTCGTCCGGCCAGAGTGTTCAGGAGGCTGGATTTGCCGACATTCGGTCGGCCTACTATTGCTACTATTGGTAAGGACATTGCGGCATTGTAGCGTGCGAAAACGATTTGACAATGAGTTTCGTTATATAACGGGCCGTCGCCGGCGCGAAACTGTTCAACTTTCGCACAAGCGTTGGTATAATGCACTGCTTATCCTAAGGCCAAATTATGAATACACAAACGACTTACGTGCGACGTTTCCTGGCGCCGGGAGTGGCTTGCCTGCTGGGGGCAATGCTCTGCCAAGCGGCGCTGTCAGACACAATATTGCTGACCAACGGTTCGAAATACAGCGGGAAACTCCTGGAAAAGACCCCGCGCACCGTGAAATTCCGCGTAGTGCTGCCCGGAGGATCCGAAGTTGCGCTGGACTTCCCGGCCGACAGGGTCAAGAAGGTCACTATCGGCGATGACGGCGAAACCCCGCCGCCGCGAATCAAGCCGAAGCCCAAACCCAAGCCTAAGCCCGTGACGCCGCCGAAGAAACCCAAGCCGAAACCGCCGGTCAAGCCTTCGACAGATTCGAGCGGCAAGGCGCGATCAGCTTCAGCGATCAAGGCGCTGATACTCAAAGAGGGCAAGACGCTTCCGGACTGGTGGGCCTCAGTCAAACTGGACTACCCCAGGACCCTGGACCTGAGCGGCACGAGGCGGGCAAGAGGCTGGCAGCCGCGGATAAACCTCGGAGCGTATTTCTTCTCTTTAGTCACGCCTCATCCCAAGCAATGGAAGTCGGGTATAAAGCTGCTGCATCACGTTGTAGACGTACGCAAGAACGACAAGCTGTACCGCGCCCAGGCTATGGGCATGCTCGGCAACTACTACCAGCGATATGTCGAAGACGACGTGCGAGCAGCTTACTGGAAGCAGCAAACGCTGAAGTTGACGACTCGACCGACCCTGAACGACGTAGTCGGCCTGGCCGAATGCTACCAGCGCCTGGGCAACAAGCAGATGGCCGCAGCCCTGCTTAGACAGTGGAACCTGGACAAGAACCCCAGCGGACCGGGCATAAAACTCTGGGCCGAACTTGGCCAGAGCGACATGGCGATAAAACTGGCTCTGGCGCTTACCGGCAGATCGCCGGAGTCAGGCCACATGGCCGCGGGGAATCTCTACCGCCTGACGGGCAAGTACGATCAGGCGATCGCCAGCTACGACAAGGTGCTGGCCGCCCGAAACCCGCGCGGACCCATGAAACTCTACCGCCGGCGAGCCCAGGAATGCGGATACGCTGTGCGGCTTGTCAAGACGCTGGATATCTCGAAGGTCCCAGACGGAACGCACACGGCGATGAGCATGAGCTACCGCGGCCCGCTTTACGTCGAAGTGAAAGTAAGCTCCGGGCGAATCACCAGCACCAGAGTAACAAAGCACAAAGACGATATCTTCTTCATGTCGATCGAGAACATGCCCAAACTGATCGTGGCTAAGCAGTCGGTTGAAAAGCTCGACGCGGTCTCCGGGGCGACTGTCACCAGCGAGGCGATCGTAAACGCGGCGACCAAGGCGCTGGCCGGAAGAAATTGACAGTTCGCCAATCGGCGGTTCACAAATCCAGCGCCCCAGCGTAGAATAGCCGGCGTTATGGAGTATTTCATCGGATTCATCGTCGGAGTTCTTGTCGGCGCCGGCATCGCGCTGCTGACAGGCAAGATCTACAATCGCACCAACGGAAAGCAAATGCAGGACGCGTTTTCGGCGCTGGCCTCAGAAGCTCTAGACGCCAATTCAAAACGCCTCAGCGAAGCATCCGGCAAGGATCTGGACCACAAGAAGGAGCTGATCGACCAGGCGCTGAAGAATGTCAGCGAGCACCTCAAGCAGGTCAGCAAGTATCTCCAGGGCGTCGAAGCCGATCGCAAGAAGGAGTTCGGAGCACTCGGCTCGTCGATCACGACGCTGTCGCAAACCGCCGGACAATTGCACGCCATTCTGGCCAGCACGCAGCGACGCGGAGCCTGGGGCGAGCGAATGGCCGAAGACATCATACGCATCGCCGGCATGCTCGAGGGCGTGAACTACACCAAGCAGTCGTCCGAGCAGGCCGAATCCGGAAGGCCCGACTTCACGTTCAGCCTGCCGAATAATCTCGCGGTGAACATGGACGTAAAGTTCCCGCTGCAGAGCTACAAGGCGTATCTCGACGCCGAGACCGACCAGGAATCGGCCGCCGCCTTGCGATCGCTGAGCGTCGCGGTGCGAGGACACATCCGCACCGTCGCCGCACGCGGGTACATAGACCCAAAGACCACGACAAACTACGTGATCGTTTTCCTGGCCAGCGAGCAGATTCTCTCGTCGGTCTTAGCCGATCAGCCGGACCTGATCGACGACGCCCTGGCCAGGCGAGTGGTGCTGGCCGGCCCGATGACGCTGTACGCAATGCTCTCGGTAATTCGCCAGGCCGCAGAAGCCGCCAACCTCATGACCACGGCCAGCGAAGTGATAGAACTGCTCGGCAAATTCACCGCCCAGTGGGACAAATACGGAGTCGAAGTCGACAAGCTAGGAAAGTACATCGACCAGGCCCAGCGTCAGTTCGAAGTAGTAACCACAACACGAACCCGAGCCCTGCACCGACCCCTGGAAAAAATCGAACAACTCCGACAGGACAGTAGCGGCAGTGATGAATGATGAGTGATGAAAACGGCAACGACATAACAACTTCAAGGCGCGTGCCGTAAAGCCGTTATGTCGTTTTCATCATTCATCATTCCGCACTCATCATTGCCGTTCCCCTCATCATTGCCGTTCCCCCTCTTCCTGGAACGACTGCAATTCCAATGTGCATTTGTGTTGACTGCGGAAGGCGCGGACCTTGGGCTTCTCGGCTCGGATCAGGATCTTCTGATCGGCCGCGGCGTAGCTCAACACGCCGCGGGACACGTCCCACATGGCCTTGCCCTGGGCCGCGTAGCTGCCGGAATGAACGTAGACCCGATCGCCGTTACGAAGCATCACTTGGGTATTGTTCAGGTCCATCGTCACCGCCAGGGCCAGGGCAAGCACCCGCCGGCCGCGATGGGTCTGGTAGCCCAGCACCTTCCATCGCCCCGTCAACTCCAGCGGATTGCCCCGGGAATCCGGAATGCGCCACTTAAACTCCTGGTTCCATTCATCGCCGGGGGCGACTTTCACCAAAGGAGCGGCCGTCAGCACGCCCCAGAATCGCGCATCAATATGCGGCAACAGATATATCGCAATCGGCGCGACGCCGGTAGTGAACCGAATCCCGCCGAGCGGGCCCTGGGTAAGGGTCATCGGTTTGACCAGCGGCGTTTTGGCCGAAGGCGACTGCCAGGCGTCGCCGATCTTGAGCCTGACCTTCCTGCGATCGGCGATAATCCCGAGACTTCCCTTGGGACCCGAAGCGGTGCTCTTTATCTGCTGGCCGGCTAAGTTAAACGTGCACAAGCCTCTTTCGCGAATCACCTTCGTAGCCAGATCGAACGTGAAATCGGTGTCCATTTTTCCCCATCTGAGTCCCTTTTCGTGCGGCGCCCAGGCCGACGAACCCGACAGTTTGAGGTTATACCGCATGACCCGCCCGGGCGCGAATTTCGGGCGAACGAGCACTTTACCCGGCCGGGTCGACGATTTTCCGTCAGTGGGAATGACCGCCGCCAGCAGGCTGACGCCCGCAACGAGCGCGCAGAGGGATACACTGATTCCTGTCTTCATTGTTCTGACCTCGAAAATGGTTTCGATCGATCGGCTGAATCGCCGGTTCACTTACCAGTACGCATCCCGGCGTACAAAGGTTACATCGCGCAGTCCATGGACCCGCTCAGTTTGAGCGTGCACCTGCCGGCGGCGAAGCTGATCTCCAGCGTCCCGAGCTTCATTGCGATCCCCTTGGACGCCAGCAGTTCGGCTATGTCGATTCGGATCGTGTCTTCATCGCTCGATACCCCGGGTACGTCGCTGACCTTCTCCTGCAGTTTAGTCATCAGCACGCCTCTGAGCATGCCGCCTACGGGTCCGAGGGCCTTGAGCTCTGTCAGCGTAGCCACGACGATCCGAGAGTCGGCTCGCAGCGAGATGCAGGCGTCGAACGATCCTTTCAGGATCCCGGCGTGGAACTTACCGCTGACCGTAACGCCGCCTTCGTCGATCCTGGCGGCCAGATCTCTGACGGGCGCATCTTCCGGGAGTGCATACTTTCCGACGAGCGAAGCCAGATCCTCGTCGGTGATCGTCAGTTCGATAATATTGAGTTCCAATGTAAGCTCCTTGCTTCGGAGCCAGCATAACCGACTGGGCGGCGATCGGCAATATGTTGACATTGCGTGCGTTTTGCCGATAGAAGCACATATCAGGCGCATTTATGCGCATACTGCGGGAGAAATGCTATGGCGATAGCTGACGACATGTTCAAGATCAAATGCAAGTGCGATATGAAGGTGCTGGTCCCAACCACGGCGGTGGGCAAGAAGGCCCAATGCAAACGCTGCGGGCACCAGTTCTTAATACCGGCTCCTGAGATTTCGGATGAATCGAAGACCCAGGGCGTCCGCGTGAAATAGTCCGCGGCGCAAGGGCCGACAGATCCTGAAGCTTGCCCGTTTTGAGGAAACCGTAGTTTACGTTTGCTACGACTTCCTTGCCGGTTTTCGATATGAACGTCACTTTTCATCGCCTGACTTCACGGTCTTTACGTTCTCAAATCCGGCGGGGATACCTGCGGAGCCTTCTACGGAGTTTATCGTTATCGGCTCGTCGGCGTTCAGGTCCGCAATGGTCGAGAAACCGGCCTGATTGATCGCGTTGGGTTTTGTTGTCAGCTATAATAGAATATCGTTCGTCGGTGAAATCCAAGAGGCTGCACAACAGAGTACCGGACAACAAATGCACCAACCGGGAAGACTCCTGGCCGCAGCAGTGATCCTGCTGACGGCATGTCCGGCCGACATGACTTTCGGCGCGACAAAGGCGCCGGAGCCTCCGGTCTTGACTGCCAAATCACTCCGCGCCGCAATCGTCGACTTGACCAGGGCACACGGAGCCAAGTACGTCGGCGCCGGATTCCTGGCCAGGCTCGACATCCTGTCAAAGACGCTCAACAGCGGCAGCGCCGAGCAGAAGGCCAAGGCCCAGGCCGATCTTCTTGCGCTCGGTAAGCGAGCGTTGATCGCCAACCCGCTGGTCGGCGGCCGCGAGCTTCTTTACGTTAACCGCAGCCAGTATCGAGGCACGCATGGCAACATGGGCTCGATGTTCCAGACTAACGAGATCAACACGGGCAACTATGCGCCCGGCGGGCCGCTGAAGGCGGTGAATCTCCTAACGGGAAAAGTCCGCGTGATTGTCAACCCGGGCCCGGCCGGAAGGATCCGCGATCCGGAGTTGGACTTTTCGGCCAAGCGAATCGTTTTCTCAATGCGAAAGAACATCAAGGACAACTACCACATCTACCAGGTCAACGTTGACGGCACGGGCTTGCACCCCGTGGCCCCCGCCGCCCGCGGTTTGGGTATGGAACCGCGCGACCGAGCCCCCC
>CAYMSH010000002.1:11306-25673 GCA_964392945.1 uncultured Planctomycetaceae bacterium
GCGTTTTCGATATCGATCCGCTCTACCTAGCCGACGGGTCGATACTGTTCACTTCGTCGCGCGAGCCGAAATACTGCATGTGCAATCGCCACATAATGGGCAACCTTTACCGGATGGAATCCGACGGAGCCAACATCCGGCAGATCGGAAAGAGCACGCTGCACGAAGGACGCAGCAGTCTGATGCCCGACGGGCGCATACTCTACGATCGCTGGGAATACGTCGATCGGAACTTCGGCGACGCACAGGGCCTCTGGACGGTCAATCCGGATGGAACGAACCATGCGGTTTTCTGGGGCAACAACACCGGGTGTCCCGGCGGCGTGATCGACGGGCGCATGA
This sequence comes from uncultured Planctomycetaceae bacterium, assembly GCA_964392945.1. Taxonomy (GTDB): domain Bacteria; phylum Planctomycetota; class Phycisphaerae; order SM23-33; family SM23-33; genus BS750m-G57. Next base: position 11,649 of record CAYMSH010000002.1, read on the forward strand.
TCCCGCAAACAATGCTCTGCTTGTGCATATTCACATCCTGCCACGATCGGCCCTGGGGCGCTGCGGCGATAATCGACAGGCGAAAGGGTGGCGACGGCCGGGCCGCAGTCGTTCGGACCTGGCCGGCCGATGCGATCAATCTGGTCGATCGGGGAGGCATCGATACTTTCAGACGAGTCAGGCCCAGGTACGAAGACCCCTTCCCTCTAAGCGACAAGTACTTCCTGGTCTCGCGCGGGGTCGGCAAAGGCGAGGAAACCGGCATATACCTCCTCGACACTTTCGGAAACGAAATACAACTGCACCGCGACTCACCGGGCTGCTTCGACCCTATGCCGATCGCACCCCGCAAGCGTCCGACAGCATCTCCGGCGCGGCGAGACTTCAGGAACACAACCGGCGTGTTCTACGTGCAAAACGCCTACATCGGCACGCACATGAAGAAGGTCAGACCCGGTGCGATCAAGAGTCTCCGCGTTGTCGAATCGCCCCCCAAACAGAGCTGGACTCAGCCCTCCTGGGGCGGCCAGGGCCAACAGGCCCCGGCAATGAACTGGCATGCGTTTGTAAACAAGCGTATCCTAGGGACTGTACCGGTCGAGGCCGACGGATCGGCGCACTTTGAGGTCCCGTGCGACAAGTTCGTCTACTTCCAGGTCCTCGACAAGCACGGAATGATGATCCAGACCATGCGGAGCGGAACGATCATCCAGTCCGGCGAGACCCAGGGCTGCGTAGGATGCCATGAGAACCGCACCGAAGACACTCCGCCGTTGAAGGACAAACCGCTGGCGATGAAACGCCCGCCGAGCAAACTGAACGGTTGGCGAGGCCGGGCCCGCAAGTTCAGCTACCAGAGGGAAGTCCAACCCGTATTCGACAAGCACTGCGTCAAGTGTCACGATTTCGGCAAGAAGGGCGCCGAAAAACTTATCCTGGCGGGCGATCGAACGGTTGCTTTCAATGCGTCATACATTGACCTGTGGTCCAATGGCGGAATCAAGTGCGTCGGCGGCGGCACGCACAAACACCTGGAAGCTTACTTCTGGGGCGCCCACGCCAGCAGGATTGTCAAGGTCATCCGCAAAGGTCACCCCAAAACCGAAGTTCGACGGGAAGCCAAACTCAAACTCAGCAGTGAAGATTTCGATCGGATCGTCACCTGGATCGACATAAACGGCCCGTACTATCCGGAGTACGAAAGCGCATATCCGAACAACCCGGTCGGCCGCTGCCCGCTGGACAATGGGCAATTGACCAGGCTCGGGAAACTCACCGGAGCCAGGTTTGTCACCAGTCATGGCCCGGGCAAGAGAGCACAGATCGCCTTCGGACGACCCGAACTAAGTCCCTGCCTGGGCAAACTCAAGAGGGACTCAGCTCAATACAAAGAGGCCCTGGCGATTATACGGGCGGGCAAAGCGGCTCTGGGCAAGACTCCGCGGGCGGATATGGACGGATTCAAACCGTGCCCAGAGCACGCCGAGCGTCTGGCGAAGTATCGGAGACTGCAGGACCTCGAAGCCGCCAACCGCAAGGCTATACGCACCGGCGCCAGGCATTACGATCCCAAGGGGAGCCCGAAGAAGTAATCATATGGAACGACGATGCTGAAAACCGCCGCCTAATGCACTCTCTTGCCAAGTCGTTTTCCCAATCGCAGCAGCGATTCCGAGCAGTCCAGCGAGTCCAGATGCACGTTTACTATTGAGAAACTTTTCGAGTTGGCCCGTGCTGCGGCAAGAGCCTCCTCAAGCTCGCCCTCGGTGCGGACCTCGCAGCCCCAGCCGGCGTTCATCACCTTCGGCATGCTGTGGTAGGACCATTCGTGCACATCGTTATAGGGCCCCTCGTGGATGAACCGTTCAGTGGTGTAACCCTTGTTGTTCAGCACGAAGATAATCGGATTCAGCCGGTGTCGTGCGATCGTCGAAAGCTCCTGGGCGGTCATCTGAAACGCCCCGTCGCCGACGAACACTATCGGACGCAAGCGCCGGTTGCGTATCTGCGAACCGATCGCCGCGGGAATCGCAAAGCCCATCGACGTGTAATACGCCGGGCAGAGAAACTCCGTGCTGCGATGGATCGTAAGATCAGCCGCTGCGAACAGACAATCGCCGACATCGCAGACCACGATCGTGTTGTCCTGCAGGTAATGGTCCATGCGCGCGAAGAATCGGCGCACCTTCAGCGGTTTGGATTTCTGCGGCCGGAACGGTTTGGGCTCCGCCGAGAGTTCAGCCGGCTTGGCGTGTTTGCGCCCGACCGGCGAGTCGGTAAGAGTCTTGATGAAATCGCCGAGAAACACGTCGTCGTAGTGGTGATGCTTGATCGCCACTGTCCGCGAGTGAGCGTAGATCGTGCGATGCGTGTCAAGGCGGGCGGTGTGGATGCCGAGGTTGATGTCGGTCATGAACGCACCGAGTATCAGCACGCAGTCGGCCCGTTCGACCTGGCGGCGGACTTTCTCGTGGCCGACGGCGCCTTCGTATACGCCGAGGTACCGCCCGTGTCGTTCGGAGATCACCGACTTGCCCAGCATCGTCGCAGCAACAGGGAAACCGGTCCTGTCGACCAGTTCGACAAGTGATTTCTGCAAACCGAATCGGTGCACCTCTACGCCTGCGAGTATCACCGGCTTCTTGGCCGCACGGAGCATGTCCGACGCCTCGGCGACGGCTTCAGCCAGCGGTTCTGGTTCGCTGGACGGCTTGGGAATCCGAAGCGGACCGGGCGCGGCGGGACATTTGCGCGTGGCCATGTCGCGCGGAATCTCAATGTAAATCGGTCGCTTCTCCCAGACGCACCGCCTGATCGCATCGTCTATGAGGTCTCCGGCGGTCTCCGGGTCATTCAACTCCACAGACGCCACAGTAACGTGTTTGTAGATCTGCTGCTGGGTGTCGAAGTCGCGCACGCAGTGGTGCAGCAACGGGGTGTGCTCGCGTTCGCCAAGTCCCGGGGCGCCGGAGATAACGATCAACGGCGACTTCTCGGCCCACGCCCCGGCTATCGCGTTCAGCACGTTCAGCCCGCCTACGCAGTACGTAACGCAGACCGCGCCGAGCCCGTTTACCCGCGCGTATGCGTCGGCGGCGTAACCGGCTCCGATCTCGGTGCACGTTCCGATGACCTTAACCTTGCTGGCTTCGAGCTGATCGTAGAAGCTCAGAACGTAGTCGCCCGGCACGCCGAAAATGTGACGCAGACCCATCTGCTCCAGCCGCGTTACCAGATATCCGCCGATCGTAGTTGACTTGCTCATATCGATACTCCCTGTCTGTGATTCTACACGCCGGTCACGTCAATTGGCAATTGTCGCTTCCCCCGGCGCCGCCGGACACGTCCGGTTTGCCCGGGGCTGATCTGAATCATACGCTTCCCATGAGGCGCATACTGATGAGTTTTATTACACGGCTACCAACCTGATCAACACGCTCTTACGCTAATTCTCCACTTGAAGGAGGAAGAAACATGAACACACACAAACCCCTGAATCGCAACAATTACGGAACGTCTATCCTCTGGACCATGGCGATTATCGCCGCAGTCGGTCTCTTTGTATTCCCGTCTCAAAACGCCCAGGCCGACACAATCTCTTTCGACGCCCTGCCGACAGGTACGGTGCTGGACGACCAGTTCGCTGTTTCGCACGGCGTAACTTTCAGCGGGATCAACAACACGTCGTATCACCCGGACAAACTGGCGATCTTCGACACTGACAACTACACCGGCGGCGACGCGGATCTCGCCTACACCGGCTCATGGGCCGGCGGTAATCTCGAGGATCAACCGCTTCACAAGATCTTCATCATTGCCGAAAACGCGCGGGACCGCAATCACGACGGTCTGATCGACAACCCCGACGACGAGGCCCGCGGCGGAACCGTGACGATCAGATTTGACGATCTTATCGACTCGTTCCGGTTCGACCAGGTGGATCGCGACGACTCCAACGGAGATAGAGTCAGAGTCTACAAGGATGGGGCGCTGCTGGACACCATTACGTACACAGAACTGGCCCAGATGGACTCCAGTATCGAATACGGTAATCGCAAAGCCAATCGCATGCCCTGGATCACCTCGGAAATGGTGGGTGACAGCTTCGATGAAGTGCGGATAAGCGTCTGCGGGTCGCACGGATTCGACAATATATCCTACAGTTCCACACCGGTAGTGCCCGAACCGGCGACGATGCTGTTTCTGGCCTGCGGTGCAGTACCGATCATCTTGAGACGCAGGCGTCAGAAATAGAGGTCTGGAGCATCTATTGATGACTGTGCTGCAGGGACTCGGCTCCGAGTCCGCTGAGGAAGAATCGCCAGCGTTCCTCCAGGTCGCGCCACAGCCCGATCATTGTCGCTTCGCCGACGCTGTCGCCCGGCGGGTCAATCGCGAAGTCCATCGGGATGATGAACGCACTGAGCAGCTCGCGCCGTTGCGGGTCGAATATGTCGTGCGTGTCGGCGCCCTCTTCGAGCCGGACCATCATCACAAACAGACTGATTTGCGGGACCCCGTGATGCTCGCGGTACCAGTTGGGCCCGGGCCTGGGGAACGCCACGGCCACGATCCGTCCGCCGGCTCCTGAGAGTCGCAGGCGGCGGCGGAAGCTCTCCGAACCGGCCAGACGATCGCGTATCTCGGCGGCGAAACCCGGATCGATCCGCGTGCGGAGTATCGGGGCCTGGACCATGACCAGCTCGGCGTGTCGGTATCGACCGGGAACGGCCAGTGCGACCGGAGTTTTGTCGGCGCGGGCCAGGAGCGAGAACTGTTTGAAGAAGTGATCCCAGCGGTCTTCGCCCGGGAAGCCGGGTCCTGCGATATTGGCCTGTTGTTCATCGGCCACAATGTCCTGGTCTTCGGGGCTGTCCAGATCGACGCGAGCCACGCACCCGCCGACGATTTTGCGTTTTGATTTATCGCCCAGCGCATCGGCGATAGTCGCGCCCGGGGCCAGCGTGCAGCGCATCAGGATCAGTCGCAGGCGATCGGCTCCGTGCGGGTCGGGACCGGGCCCGCGCCCGCCGGGAGCACCGCCGGCGTACATGCCCGGTCCGGGGTTATCGACATCCTTTGGCGGCTGGTAAGGACCGCAAAATACGATCGCGACGTCCGGGCCGGGCTTGTCGAGGAAGTCGAGAAACTCATCCAACTTCGCCGACCGCCTGGCCCGCAGGAGGATGTGCTCGGCGACCCCGCTGACTGATGCGTTGCGGTACGGACCGCGGACAACCGCGAGTCGATCGGCCTGCACGAACGGCACGCCGCCGCCCCGGCCGGGAGTCATCTCCGTCGCCAGCGAAGCATCCAGCGCCGGACCGAGGTCCACTGTCGCGGTCATGTACGGCACGCTGCGGTATGCGGTCTTGATCGTCTGGATCAAATGCATCAGACCAAAGCACAACGCCATAGTCAGCACGAACGCCGCGGGAATTCTCACCACGGCCGGCAGCTTCACGCCAGGCAGCCTGGCCCGCAGCGGACGCAGGAACCGATCGCCTGGAAAGATGAACGATGTCCGCTCGCGGTACTGGCGGTATTCGTCGCCGAAGAGCCGCACGCACGTGCGCTCCTCGCTCTTGGTCAGGTAGTAGTACAGGAACATCATCGCAAAGAACGCGATGAACATTATCGCCCGGCCCCAGGCCAGCAGCAGACCCAGGCCGAACATTGTCAGCGCGATGTACTGCGGATGCCGCACGAAGCGATACAGACCGCCGGTGACGATTCCCGATCGGCGGAACTTGGCCCAATATATCTGCCCGGCTCCGATGCAGAACACGAGCAATCCACCGACGACCAGAATCGGACCGACCCAGCCAAGCGTGAGCACCGGGAAGACAAAGTGCGTAAGCCACGAGGTCGATGGGTTGCGGTTCAGCGTCTGGATCTGCAGCACCGAGCCGTAGAGGAATCCGGCGAACGGCAGCAGCATCCAGATCGGTTCGAGTATGACAAAGAGCGTCAGGACCTTCACTACGCCGCGGCCGAGCCTGGCCAGCAGCGAGCGGGACGCTTTTTTGTCAGGGCCGGGCGATGTCTGTGAAGAGTTCATGGTTCGGAGCCTATTTCTTGTCGTCGCCTGCGATGATCTTGCCTGTAGACGGGTCGACGATTCCGCTAAGGTCCGGATCGTAGGATGCGATTGTCGCGTCGATCTTCTTCTGGACCAGGGCGACGTACTTTGACTCATCGCCCGTGATCCCGGCGGCTGTCAGCGCCGCGTTGAATGACTTGGCCTTTTCGGCGGTGAGCTTCCCTCGGACCGGACCGGCGGCCGCGGCGGCGATAAGATTATCGTCCTTGACCGCGTCGGCGGCGGTGTTGTCGGCGGCCTGGTGCAGCAGGCGCATCATGCCCATGCGGGTCTTGTCCATCACGGCTTTCTGGATGCGGGCAAGCTCGTCGGCGCTCGGCGGGCCGCCGGCCTTGAGACGCATGCGAATCGCCATGACCTTCTTCTGGACCTTCTCCGGCATCGCCTTGGGCATCCCGGTCTGGAGTCTCGTGCGGGCCGCGGCGAACAGGCGAGCCCGAATCGCGGTGTAGTACGTCGCGCGGGTGGCCTCAATCCTGCCGGGGCTTATCAGCGGCGCGATCTTGGCGCCAGTGGTCTTCGGCAGGGACAGGCCGGTGACGATGCCGCCGAGTTTCGCCGAGATCCGTTTGTCGGCGGCCGGGTCCTTCAGGGCAACGCCAAGCTCACCGTCAGAGACGATCACCTTGCCGGTCTTCGTGTCGATTATGCCGGTGATGTCGGGATCATACTCGTTGATCGCCGTCTCGACGCGATCCTTGGCCTGGGCGATGTAGTGCGGCTCGGAGTCGGGAATCTTGGCGGCTTTCACCGCAGTGTCAAAGGCGACGATCTTCTCGCCCGGCAGCTTGGCGCGGACCTGTTTGGCCAGCACCGATGCGATCAGGTGATCGTCGGCGGCGCCCTTGTCGGCCAGTTCGTCAGCGGTCTTGTGGATCACCTGCATCATGATCACTCGCGTTCGCTGCTGCATCGCCACGCGGATGCGGGCTATGTCGCCGGGCTTCGGCGGGCCGGCGCGGAGCTTCATGCGAATCGCGCGTATCTTGGGCGCGACTTTCTTCGGCATGACTTTCGGCATTGTCGAACTGAGCGTCTTGTGCGCCGTTTCGAACAGTTCGGCCCGCAGAGTGGTGCGATACTTGCTGCGGAACGCACGCACGCGATCGCTGGCCAGGAGCTGATTGATCTTGCCCAGCAGCTCAGCATCGAGCTTCAGGTTCGCTGCGATCTTCCGCAGCACTGCTTCCGGCGGCGGGGTCATTGCAGCCTGGCCGGCCTGCAGGGTCATCTCGCCCCACGTCCCGCTGACAAGCACGGCCCCGGTTATCACGCTTACGGCCATTCGTTTGCCAAACATGTCGTCATCTCCCTGATCTTCGATCATTTTTACTGCGAATTCAGTTCCAGTTACCGATACTGCCCCCACGTCCGACCGCACGGCGAACGTGCCGACGTCGCGATCGGCGCGACACGTCGCGCTGCCCTGTCGGAGCACAACTTCTTCGGCCCGTTTGGCTCCGGAGATCTGCAGCGCGCTTCCCGGATCGAGACTCACTTTGCAGTATCCGCCGAGCACAACCCGGGCCCCGCCGCTTTCGGCGACTACGACCGACCCGCGCTTGGCCGGTCCGCCTCCGACTATCCGAAACGATCCGGTAACTTCCGGATCGGGATATTGTCCAAATAAGATCGCCGCGCCAACGGTGATCAGCAGCACAGCCGCGGCCGCCAGCATAGTCCCGGCCCGCCAACTAAGCGTTCGCGCCGGGGCGATGTCTTCTTCATCGCCGGCCAGACACTCCTGCAGACCGGCGTCCATCGACGAGGCCAGCAGCAGCTCGCGCCGAAACGTTTCATCGGTCCGCACGAGTTCGTCCAGCCGCCGCACGTCGTCGGCTTCCGCCGTCCCGTCAAGGTACCTGGCGATCAGTTTATCGTGAGCATCATTCATGACTCCCCTCCCGCCGCGCTGGCCAGCTTGCCCTCAACGCAACTGCGAAGCCCACGCCGCGCCCGAACGAGAATCATCTCGATCGCCGGGTTGGACTTGCCGACTTTCTCGGCGATCTGACTTATCCGCATCCGCCGCCAGTACCGCAAATGCAGCACCCGCCGCGCAGGAGCGGCGACAGCTTCCAGGCAACTCCGCAAATGCACCAGCCGCCGATCGAGTTCGCCGGCACACTGATCAGCGGTCTCGGCCAGCACCTCGATCGCCTCAGGCGACAGCACCTCACGCCTGCGAGCCAGACCCTGACGCCACTTGAGCAACTCAAGCCGCGCCACGCCAAGAGCCCAGGCCCTGAAAGGCCGACGCGGATCGTACTTGTCAAACTTCTCCCAAAGAACGCTGGAAACCTCCCCCAGCAGCTCGTCGGCCGCATTCAAATCACCGCACGCCGAAAGCAAATACCCCTTCAGCACCGCCTCGGCGGCCAGGAACTGCTTCATGAAATTGCGATGATCTAACTCTGCCATAACTCACTCTCACCTATAATCCTCGCAAAGCCCCAAAACCCAACAAGAAAAAGCAGAAATTTCTTCCCGCCCACCACACACCCACCCCGCGAGCGGACCTTTCGCCCGCCACCCCACACGGCTCGCCGCTGGCCGTCATGCCATTGGTTGTCCGCCGTTTGCCTCTTGCCGTGCGCCGTCGGCCGTTCGCCGTCGCGCCGTTTTCATCATTCATCATTCCGCACTCACCTGCCTTCGGCAAGCAGGTCACTGCCGTTCAGGTGTCACATTTGGTTCACACATGTCACAGCGTCACCCATGGTTCGGATAAGTGGCGCCGCTTTTCCGCACCATGGGTAACGCCAGGGCGATCTTGAGGCCGAAGGTGTTGTCTTGTATGTAGGTTAGCGGAATTTGGGCCCGTCGGATGCGGGCCTGGCCGACAGTCATAATGCCGGCGATCGCTCCGCATCAGAGGTTCACAGCCGGCGGGCCTGTGAACCTCCGCGGATCATGTTGATCGTCTTGCGATTTCGCCCGGATCGGGACCTCCGGGCGGCCAGTTGCTGATCACAAACCGATCTTGCTATCGCAGTTGGTTTCTGATCGAATGACCACTCGGAGCTGAATTGCAGCCAGGCGTTCAGATTGACCCAGAGGATGGTGAGATATGTCGCACACGAGAACGTATCGCAGGGAGTTTCTCAAGCAGGCGGCGCTGGGGCTGGGCGCCGGTGTGCTGGGTTTGCCGGCCGCGGTTCGCGCGGCTCGGGCCGCAACGACCAGGCGCAGGCGGCCGAATATCGTTGTGCTCTTCGCCGATGATTTGGGCTACGGGGAACTCGGCTGCCAGGGCAATAAGCAGATCCCCACGCCGCATATCGATTCGATCGCCGCCAACGGCGTGCGGTTCACTGACGGGTACGTCACCGCGCCGTACTGCTCGCCGTCGCGCGCCGGGATGATGAGCGGGCGGTACCAGCACCGATTCGGTTACACGATCAACGTAATGCCGCACGTCAAGGGCGGAACCGCCGACGGCCTGCCGCGCAGCGAGACCACGCTGGGCGAGTACCTCCAGGGCTGCCGCTACGCCACGGGCGCCATCGGCAAGTGGCACCTCGGCGCCAGCGAGGCGTTGAACCCTGTCAACAACGGGTTCGATTACTTCTACGGATTCGCACACGAGGGGCACTATTTCGTCCCCAAGCCCTACAGCGGCGTAACGACCCTGCTTCGCAAGAAGCCGCTACCCGACGGCGCGAAAGGCCGCTGGACTTCGCCCGACGGGAAGATGCTGTACCACGACATCCTGGGCAACGAGCCGTTGTACGATCTGCACAACCCGATCCTGCGCGGGCTGAAAGTCGTTGACGAGAAGCGTTACCTCACCGACGCATTGACCGACGAGGCCACGGGCTTCATCGAGAAGAACAAGGACCGCCCGTTCCTGCTCTATCTGGCGTACAACGCCGTTCACAGCCCGCTCCAGGGCGCCGATGAGTACATGAAGAAAATGAGCGGCATCAAGGACATTCACCGCCGCATTTTCGCGGCGATGCTGGCCAACCTCGACGACAGCGTCGGAGCCGTGCTGAAGACAATCCGCCGCTGCAAACTCGAAGAAGACACGCTTATCTTCTTCCTCAGCGACAACGGCGGCCCGACAAAGGAACTGACCTCCAGCAACCTGCCGTTGCGCGGCGGCAAGGGCTCACTGACCGAAGGCGGGGTCCGCGTCCCGTTCATGGTCCAATGGAAAGGCAAGCTGCCGGCCGGCAAGGTCTACCAACGCCCGGTCAGTTCACTGGACATCTACGCAACCGCGGCCGCAGCGGCCGGACGCCCCGCCGCAGCCGACAAGACAGACGGCGTGGATCTGATCCCGTACCTGACCGGCCGGACAAAGGGAGACCCGCACGCACATCTCTACTGGCGCCGCCGCGGCAGCGTGGCGTTTCGAGCAGGCGACTGGAAGATCCTGAAAGAGCGCCAAAAGTCGCCATGGCGCCTCTATCACCTAACCGAAGACATCTCGGAATCCAAAGACCTGTCGAAAAAGCACCCCAAGAAACTCAAAGAACTCCTGACCCGGTGCAAGGAGTTTCAGCGCGAATTGAAAGGCGACGCCGAATAAACCAAATTCGCCGTCGCCGTAATCGGAGCCCGCCCGCCGACAGGCTGGTGCGGTAAGCCCTTACCGCTTTGACACGTCGCGGAGCGACGACCGTTCGCCGTCGCAGTTAGTTTTTTGATGTTAATGTTCACCGCCCTGCCCGTCAGCAGTCCTACGTATTTCACACACATACCGCTGGCGGCCCCGCTCCGCGACATGCACGTAATACAGAAATAGAATCCGAATATGTTCTTGCTTTGTTAGGGTGCTATCGGTTACTATTGGCCCACAACGTATGCGGTGGAAATCCGTTCGATATTCTGGGCTAGAAACAACTTGCGGGAGAACCAGTATGGCCGCTAGAAAAACCGTTGGCGTAAAGCGACACAAGAGATCGACACCATCCTCATCAGCACGAACCGGATCAGGCAACAAACCCGGCCCAAAAACCGTACCAGTGAAACCGCACAAACGCTCCAAACCGTAAGGCAGTTTAATCATTCGTCCATAACATGCATGAATGGCTGACCAAATTCGCTGATCTACTCACACGACTGCCCGAAGCGGCGCGCAAGCTTCGCAGACAGAACCGACTCCCCATCAGGCGTCGATTCCGCCATGCCTTTGGTCCGTTGATGGAGCAATTCATGAAACCAACAGAATGGCTCAGCCACTCGGTTCCATCCGTTGAGGCAATCCGCGCAGAACGTCTGACCCGACCAGCAGACGTAATCGAGGACCGTCGGCAAGCTCGACATCTCTGGGGCCATCGCTACAAAAACAATATTCTCTGTGCTGTACCTATACTCGTAGTCTTGGTCACGAGTTCGGTAACTGTCGGGGCTCTCTATGATCATTTCTGCGGGGCCAATACCGAGGACGAGTTCCATACGGCTATCCTGACGATAGCCGCTGTTCTTGCGAGCATAACCGGATTGCTTTTCGTCGCCATGATCTTTGGCATGGAGTTTCACGCAAACCGTCTCGGCAACGCTCATTTCCTGGTGAGATACCTCGGTCGTGGCGCCGCGGTAGTGCCCACCGTCAGCCTATCATTGACCGTAGTAGCAGCCAACGCTATGGTCGGAGCCATCTCTATGCTCGGTTTCTCCCGTGCATCTCAGGTAATGGCCATTTGGGATATCATCCTTGTTCCAAGCGTTTTTTGGTTAACCTTCCGCCTGTTCCATTCCATGGTCATAGGAATCTCAGGAGATTTCTTTGGGGAAACGCTGCTGCCCGCCCTTTCTAGTGAATATGCCCGACGCCTTGACCGACAGGCTCATTACTCATTAATGAGCCTGGAATTCGAGAAATTCGCAGAGAACTGTGGAGCAGAAGTCAGCACTTGGTATCCATACATCACGCACGATGAGGATGAACATGTTGGATATGGCATACCAGGAAAAGGACTCGTGTACGATGTGAATCTGACCTCGCTTTCCCGGTTGCTAACGCTAGTCCACGATACGGCGCCCGGATGCCGCGTCGTTCTATCAGCAGGCCCTGATGACTCTCCAAACGGTGGACCTATTCTCTGGATCACAACCGCTCCCAAGGATCTTGCCGACTCTCTTTCGGGTGAAGGAAGATCGCTTCCAATCGACATCACAGTACCTGTGGAATTATATCTACAACGAATATTCAAACTCCAAAAGCCGGAAGTCTCGGATCTTCTGGAAGTTCTGAGACAATTTGAAGAAGTGCTCATTCACCAGTCGGAGCATGCAACCTGTGCCCAGTTTGGGCGTTGCTTAAATGTCTATAAAGAGCTGTTCCTACTCAACCTGTCACATCCCAAGCGAATGTCATTACACGACTCGAATTGTTTCTTGTATGGCCTGGGAGACACTGTGTCCTTCTTCGATATGGCCAAAAAAGTTGTGGAGTCTGACAATGACGACAAGATCAAGACTCTGACAAACTTTGCTTTTGCGCTTATGGCGAGTGCGGTAGAACATAGAGAGACCAGTCTCATTGGGAAAGCGGGGCAAATCATCGAAGCCGTATACTGGCAAGCTATCCGACGGAAAGAAACCGCCAATGAGGCTGCCGAGCGTGTTGATAGACTAATGAATTCTGTGACAAGTCAACTCAAGAGCTTCAGGATGTTATCGGACACCAGAAAGAAGGCGCCTGACGAGCTTCGGGAAATCCGGGAGGTTCTCGGGTGGATTCTTAGAATCTTGCGAATTGCTATTGATGCGGACCGTAAGGAGGATGCCGTCAATTTTCTCGACCGCATTGTCATGAACCGTACGCGAGTATATGCGGGGCCCCTGACCGATGCCGCCGCCGCGAGAGTGGAGAATGTCCAAACCTACGCTCTAATCCTGGCCGCTTCGTATGCCATTCGCCAACTTCACCTTAGCCAATCCACCGAAACCTGCATCGCAGTCATCGAGAAGATCGTGACTAAGACATCTGGGCGCAGCCGGCTCCTGCACGCATGGGAAGACCAGGAAGAACCCTCTGAAGGGGGCGGTATCATAACTGCCGACCTGTGGCCGAGAACCGAGGGTCAACACCGTGTCGGTATCGTCGAGAGTAGTTGGCTGGACACTGAATGGGTATTTCGGGGTTTCATAGCACTGCTTCTTTCCAACTCAAGAAAACCATGGTGCCATAGTGAACAATTGACAGCGGATAGTTTCAAGTCAAGCATTCCGGATGATCATGCTGTATTGACGGCATGCAACACCGCATTTGCCAATCCGATTCTATGTAAGCAAGCTCTTGGGATATCTGAAGACAAGCGCGATGAACGGACCAAAATCGTACAGGATATGTTTTCGAAACAGAGGAAGGTAGTCAAGCTGGAAGGGCTTCGAAAGATCGTCAAAACAGAAGTCTCTGTCGAACGGATAGAAGCCCTCCGTACAAGCACCGAAGAACACCTGGAAACCCACCGAATTTGGGCCGAGATATTCCGGCAGTTGGGCGATTTGAAAGAACCGGCAACTGCTGCGCTGCACGAGGCCACCCGCCTCACTCGTAGCATCTGGAAGGAAGCCTTGATTCCAGCGGTCGGTTCTGACTATGACTTCGGCAGTTCTCTGAGTCTGCCCTTGGGGGATACTGAAAGTCACGTCATCGTCGCCAAGCTGCTGAAACTCGCTCCAGAGATAAGTATGATCAGCGATCTGCGAAACATGCCTGACGAGTTGCGAAGAATCATCGCAGAATTGCGGGCGGGTGGATACGTTCCCAATATGATCATTCTTCCCCAACCCTATCGCTTCAGCAATGTCCTTTTTGGGGTTCCGCACTGGCAAATACCAAAAGACAACTCTCTCTTTGGTCCGCACTTGAACAAGTGGGAAGATTGTGAAGTATTCACGTCCCCCTTCATCGATCCCGATGGGATTCTTGTCGCGGACACCCGGAGATTGTTAGGAGTCACGGA
>CAYMSH010000002.1:25683-44452 GCA_964392945.1 uncultured Planctomycetaceae bacterium
TAAGCCTGGAAATAATCAACGACAATGCCGCCGCACACAAAGATATCCTCCGCAAAGCGGAGTCCGCCCCGGACGACTCAGAATTTCCCAACACAACCGACCTCACAGTAAGAACGTCTGTAACTCTGCTTCCGAGCATCGGAATATGCGACCCCAAGGCGATTGCCAAGCTATCTCTTGATCTAAGTGGCGTCGGATACGGACAATGCGAAGGCGATGATTTGTACCATCGGCCAAACTGTCCGAAAATAGCGGCCAAAGAAGTGACTCATAGTCTAGATCCGGGCGTGGGGAGTAATTCAACCCCCCGCCTTTCGTGTCCTGAATGCAATCCTCAAGACTGGGATGCAGAGTTCCTGGAGTAGTCCTCAAGCAGCGGCGTTCTGAACAGAGCCGAAATCGTATGCGTAGTCTGCAACCAATTGAGTCCCCACCATTTTGCTGACGTCAGCAAAATGGTGGGTGTTGCCTGAATATACCCGCCGCGTGATTGGGGTCGGAATGACATTAGGCATTGAGGTATTGTGGCGGCGCCGTTGGCCGTTCACTTGGTTATTGGGCGTTCCTTGTTGTTCTGTTGGATATTGGCCTCTAGCCTCTACTTCGCGGTCTTCTTGGCCATCTTGTCGAGGTCTTTTAGTTTGAATCTGGTGCTTACTACTGAGTGGCGCTTTTTGCCGGGTGCGTATTTTATGTATGTTGTCTCCGCTATTGTTCCATCCGGCAAGAGATCCATGCCCGGATACCCGCAGTCGCCGCCGGCGTTGGAATGCAGCAGTTTGATTCGGTACTGGCCCGGGCGATTCTTGCGGATGTCCTCGTACGTTCCGACCCATGCTACGAAGTGATTGTACGTCGAACTGCCGATCGCCTTGTCGCGGAATGAAACCACTAGTCGCCCGTCGGGAGCGTAAACGCCCATGTGCCTGTCGCCGGTAAGGCCCCACGGCGTGTCGACGGGTTTGGACCAGGTCTTTCCCTCATCCGTGCTGAACATCATCAGGCTGCGTCCCCGGTGAAAATTCTCCCGCATCAGGCAGCATATCTCCTTGCCGCCGGGTGAGCGGAACGCGAACGGTTCGCACGGGATCTTCTTATCGACCTGGGCGGCCACTTTCGGCTCCGACCAGGTCAACCCGCCGTCAGCGGTCCTGGTCTGCATCACCTGGACAACGCGCTTCTTGTCGCGGCGATGGTACATGCCGAGATAACTTCCGTCTTTCAGGCGGATCACCGAGCTGAAGGTCATCACGCAGCCAAAGCCCAGCGGTTTGGCCTCGGTCCAGGTCTTGCCGGAATCTTCGCTAACGATTCGCGGCATTCCCGGCCGGGCCGAAAACACCCACAATCGCTCCTTGCCCTTGGGATCGACCATTCGATAAATGCTCGGACAGTTGCGGTGCTTCTTGAAACCCGGCGGGAGTTGATCGTCCAGCCGTTTCCAGGTCTTTCCGCCATCGTCGCTGCGCGCCATCGGGCCGGCCGGTCCGCCGTGACCGATCGACCAGACACAGAACATCGTCTTGCGGTCCGGCATCAGCAGCGTAGTGGGATGTCCCTGGTAGACCCGCTCGGTCCCGGCGGCGATCACCACGTGCCGCTGGGTCTGTTTGGAAATGTCGACTACCGGTAGGTTCTCCTTCTCGGTTTTCTCCACGCCAACCTTGTCAGCGGCGATCCCAATCGCCGACAGCAGCAAGACAACGATGAACGTTCTTTTCGCATAAATCATACGACTGCTCCTTACTAGTAAAGCGACAGTTCGCTTAACGCCTCGCCGAACGCCAAGTTGCTCAAAAACCGCCAATTACTAAATCATGGCGCTGGTCAATGCCCCCCTACACCTGGTGAGATAACATCGACAAATCCGACTTATGTACTTGCATTTTATCCGATTCGTGGTATACTCTTATCGCTTAGATTTTTGCTTTGCTCAGTACCGTTTAGTGGGTTGATCGCTCGCCCATGGAGGAGAAGTTGGTGCTCACTCGCTTGCTCGCAGGAGTGACGCTCCGCTCGCACGCTTAGGTTCAAGGGCAGTCTTACGGGAAGACAAGGACAGGATCTCCCATGCGCCCGACGGCCGCACTGAAGCGCTTAAGCGCTGAAAAAGAACTGGAGAATCCCCCATGGCCAAATCGTCACTACTTCTGTTGTCATTTGCACTTATTGTCTGCCTCGCCGCACCGTCGGACCTGCTTGCCGACCCGGTTGAATGGGTCATTATCCTCGACGGCTCGAGCAGTAATACCGTAGACGATTGGCAAGCCGCGCAAGAATGGTGCCTGGAGGTGTTTAACGCCGTACCGCCCGAAGCGTTAAATGGCGACTTGTCAGTATCGATTGTGCAGTACGGAAACGGCGCACTGATGCCTCGCCAATTGGCGCCGCTGAA
The DNA here is from genome assembly GCA_964392945.1 of uncultured Planctomycetaceae bacterium. Taxonomy (GTDB): domain Bacteria; phylum Planctomycetota; class Phycisphaerae; order SM23-33; family SM23-33; genus BS750m-G57. The sequence continues at coordinate 28,079 of CAYMSH010000002.1, forward strand.
CACCCAGGCTGACGTTGACACGATGAAAACTCTAATATCCGACATGCTGCAGATGCTCGGTTATTCGCACGCAAAGACTGCGGTCGAAACAGGTATTAACGAGTTCAACCAGCGCGGGGCCGCCGATGCACGCAGGATCATAACGCTTTTCGCTGACGGCTGGCCCACCTCCAGAGATGGCCACGAGACGCAACATCCGGCGCCTCTAAAACCGGCTCTGGATGCGCTTGGCGTTGAAGTATCCCTCATGACCCTCGGCGCCTTCGAACCCAGCCGTGACCTTCAATACTACGAACCTATCCTCGACAGCACCGACGACGTGTACTCGATATCCTCCTACGATGGCGGTTATCACGAAGAAATCTTCGAACACGCCGCCCTGCCCGAACCTGCGACAATGTCTCTCCTGGCGATCGGCGGAGCAGCGATGCTAGCCAGGCGCAAACGAAAGAACGACTAGCAATCGGCCAATCATCCGATCATAAAAAACGCCCGCACACAAAAGTGTGCGGGCGTTCTCTTTGCCGTTGCCGTTGCCGTTGCCGTTACTTGGACATTGGAAATTCCCTGTTGGACATTGGACATTGTTCCGTTCTATATATCCAGATTCCTTACGTCCAGTGCGTTGTCTTCGATGAACGCTCGGCGTTTTTGCACGTCGTCGCCCATGAGCAGCGAGAACATTCGTTCGACATCTTCAGATTCATCGGACCTTACCCGCAGCAGCGTTCTGGTGTCGGGATTCATCGTGGTGTCCCACAGTTCGATGTCGTTCATCTCGCCGAGGCCCTTGAAGCGTTTGATTTCTACGCCCTTGGCTCCGAGACTTCGAATACCCGGCGAGATGCCGGCGATATTGTCGACTTCTGTCTCGTCCTCGCCGTTGATCAGGATGTACTTGGCCGGCGGCAGTTCGCCGGTGATCGCTTCGACGCGCGTGATGAAGTAATCTTCGATCGGCAGCTTGCGGGTATTGAGCTTCTTTATCAGCGCGTCGATAGCCTTGGTCTCGTGCAGCTCGGCCCGGCGGTTGATCCGCAACGCCGGCGCCGTCTCAGGGGCTTTTTTACCATTTCCATTGCCGTTGCCGTTGCCGTTTTCCATTTCGGTGTCCAGCAGCTCCTCGTGCTTGCTGAGGAACGCCTCGTACGCCGGGGCCGAATGGTAGAACAGGTCTTCGTCGCCGAGCTGGATCCAGTGGGTCGGGAGTTTGCCATCCTCGGTATTGGCCACGAGTTTCTGGAAGCTCAGACCGCGTCGCGTAACGATGTGGACCTTGTCGGCCAGGTCGTTCAGGAGTTCCATAATCTCCTTGAGCGGAGCCCCGGCGAAGTCAGTGATGACTTTCGGTTTCTTTCGCTTACCGCTGTGATCGCGAAGTTCAAGCCTGGTGTCCTTCAGGCCCATTTCAGTAAGCCGCGATCGCAGTTCGGCGTCGTCGAGCACGTAGACCTTCGACTTGCCCTTGCCCAGGAGGTACAGCGGCGGTTGTGCGATGAAGATCCGCCCGGCCTCGACCAGCGGCCGCATATAGCGGTAGAAGAACGTAAGCAGCAGCGTACGGATATGGCTGCCATCTACGTCGGCGTCAGTCATGATGATGACCTTGCCGTATCGTAGTTTCGACAGGTCGAACTCGTCGTTTCCGATCCCGCATCCCAGCGCCGAGATGATCTTCTGGATTTCGGCGAAGTTGAGGATCTTGTCGAGTCTGGCCTTTTCGACGTTGATGATCTTACCCTTCAGCGGCAGGATCGCCTGGGTGGCCGAGTCGCGGCCCTGTTTTGCAGGCCCGCCGGCCGAGTCGCCCTCGACAAGGTATATCTCGGTAGTCGCGACGTCTTTCGAGCGGCAGTCGGCCAGTTTACCCGGCAGCGATCCGCTGGTAAGCGCGCCTTTTCGTCGTGTAAGGTCTCGAGCTTTTCGCGCCGCTTCGCGCGCCTGCATCGCCGCTACGGCCTTGTTGGCGATCTTCTTGGCTTCTGTGGGATGCTCTTCGAGCCAGGAGGCCAGTTGTTCGTTGACGGCCTGGGTGACGAACGTTTCGACTTCGGAGTTACCGAGCTTTGTCTTGGTCTGTCCTTCGAACTGCGGTTCGGGGACCTTCACGGAGATAATCGCCGAGATTCCCTCTCGCAGGTCGTCGCCCGAGGGCGCCTTGGTTCCGGCCTTGAGCAGCTTGGAGCTCTTGGCGTAGTAGTTTACCGTTCGAGTCAGCGCGCTCTTGAAACCCGACAGGTGCGTGCCGCCTTCGATGGTGTTAATGTTGTTTGCGAAGCTGAAGATGGTCTCGGAGTATCCGTCGGTGTACTTCATGACGATATCCATGACGAGCATCAGCTTCTCGTCTTCCTTGTGCAGGACGATCGGCTTGTGGACCGAGGTCTTGCCTTCAGTAACGTGGTCCAGGAACGCCAGCAGACCCTTCTTGTAGTTGAAGGTTTCGGCCTTGTCGGTGCGCTCGTCCTTGAGCTTGATCGTGATCCCTTCGTTCAGATACGCCAGCTCGCGGAGGCGCTTGACCATGACTTCGTATTTGAAGCTGGTGTCGGGGAAGATATCGCAGTCGGGCTTGAACGTGACTTTCGTTCCGGTCCGCTTGCGCTTGCCGATCTCGCGGATGTCGGCTTTCTTCTTGCCGCGTTCGAACTCGATATGGTGAACCTTGCCGTCCCGGCAGACTTCCACTTCGGTCCATTCGCTCAGCGCGTTTACAACCGAGGCTCCCACGCCGTGCAGACCGCCGGAGACCTTGTAGACTCCGTGATCGAACTTGCCGCCTGCGTGAAGCTGGCAGAAGACGACCTCGAGTGTCGAGATTCCTTCAGTGGGGTGCAGTCCGACTGGGATGCCGACTCCGTCGTCAGTGACCGAGCACGATTCGTCGGGATGGACCGTCACGTTGATATTGCTGCAACGGCCGGCCATGGCTTCGTCGATAGCGTTGTCTACGATCTCCCAGACAAGATGGTGCAGTCCGCGAGTGGTGGTGTCTCCGATGTACATGCCCGGTCTCTTGCGAACGGCTTCCATTCCGCGAAGGACCTTAATTTGAGCTTCATCATATTTTTTGGAGGCCTTGTCCTTGGCCATATTTTCATCGTCCTTTCCGTGCAAATCTCATTCGTTGGTCGGGCATAATTGTGCGGCTTTGGGCCCGGCCGGTCCCAAGGCGACATTATCGCAGATTTCCCATCCGCACACCAGCGCAAAGAGGACCTAAAATCGCAAAAACAACGGGAAAATCACCGATAAAGAGACATTTTCGTCCGTCGGGGCGCCCCGGGCGGCGCTACTGGGCCAGCGCCTCGATCTGTGCTCTTATCGCGTCGGCCGCATGCTCGTCTTCGATCTTGATCGCCAGGTCAAGAGCGCTCTGGAATGCGGCCCGAGCCTGGTCCAGTTCGCCGCCGCTGCGCAGGACTTTGGCCAGTTCGATACGGGCCGGAAGGTAGTCCTGATCGGCGGTCACGCACTGGATCAGTGCGCCGGCGGCAAGGTCCAGATTCCCGGCCGAAGCCTCCTCCATTCCCAAACTGTAAAGCAGGAACACGTCGGAAGGATTGTCTTTCAACATAGCCTTGATGGCATCGATTCGATCACTCATAACAAATCATTGTATACGCCCAGAGAGTCGGAGGCCAGAGGCTAGGGGCTAGAAGCCAATATCCAACCTGCCTACCGTAGGTAGGTTGGATATTGCCCCGTGCCTTCCGAAAAAACGCAATCGGAGCCGAAATCGTGTATAATGCCGCAATCTAAACGAACCTCTGCGGAGAAACTATGCAGTCCAACGCACAGAACCTGCCTTATCTTACCGCCAACCTGCCTGGAACAGGCGGGCTGATCAAACAGAACACCAGCGATTTTTGCGTCGAAGAGATACCGCTCTACCCGGCCTGTGGCGAAGGCACGCACATCTACTTCACGGTCCGCAAGCGCGGGATACCGACCCCGGCGGCTGTGGCGCGAATCGCAAAGTACATGAACGTCCAGCCGTCGGAAATCGGGTTCGCCGGACTGAAAGACGCCCAGGCGATCACCACCCAGCAGATGAGCCTGGAACACGCCGACCCGAAGAAGCTGGCGGCGCTGAAGGACCGCCAGATCGAGATCATCTCGACGGCAAGACACACAAACAAACTCCGCCCGGGGCACCTGGAGGCCAACCGGTTCACGGTAAAGGTCCGCCAGCCGAACTCCGGGGCGCTTGACAGGGCCTATGCGATACTGGATGTGCTTGGCAAACGCGGCGTGCCGAACTACTTCGGACCCCAGCGGTTCGGGCTGCGTAACGATACGGCCGATCTCGGGCGGGCGCTGGTATCCGGCGACCTGGACGAGTTCGTGGCGATACTGTTCGGCAGACCCGCCGAATCGGACCCCAAGGAATGCTACGAAGCGCGCCTGGCGTTCGACAAGGGCGACATTAAAGGAGCCCTGGCGTCCTGGCCGAAACATTACGCACATCCGCGACGCGCGCTTTCGGCGTACAAGAACGCCAACAAGAAACGCAAGAACGAACGCGCGGTATACACCGTAGACAAGCGAATGAAACGCCTGTACGTCTCGGCGCTGCAGTCGGCGGTATTCAATGATGTGCTGGCCAGGCGGATCGAAACCCTCGACACGGTGATGCCCGGCGATCTGGCCGCTCGGACCGGCGGGAAAGCAGTCTTTACCGTAGAAGAGGCGCCCGAGGCCCTGCAAGCGGCCCAGGAGCGTGCCGAGGCGTTCGAAATAAGCCCGACGGGTCCCATACCAGGTTACAGAAGTTCGATCGCCACCGGCCAGCCCGGGAAGATCGAAACCGCCGTGCTGACCGAACGGAATATCGACATCGAAAACTTCCGACACGTCGGACGCATGAAAGTAAAAGGCGCCCGCCGCGCCCTGCGGTTCAAGATATCCAATCTGGAAATCACCCAAGACACAGACGACACAGGCGCCCACCTGCTCCTGAAGTTCACCGCCCCGTCAGGCTGCTACGCAACAGTACTCCTGGACGAACTGACCAAGCATCAACAGGCATAAACAGAAAAAGGGCCAGGCGCTGTCGCCTGGCCCTGTGTTTCGATCGCGATATCGCGGGTGCTACTTCTTCTTGTTCTTCTGACGCTCTTTTCTCAACCGTTCCTTCTCTTCTCTTTCCTTCTGTTGCTGGGCTCGCTTGGCTTCTCTTTCTCTTTTCTCGCGTTCCTTCTTGGCAGCGACCGCCAGGATCTTTTTGACCGGTTCTTCGGTCCGTCCGAGCCAAACGTCCATCTCGCCGGTGCCGCGATGGGCCCAGGAGTAATACGGGATCAGCACCAGGTTGTGCGGGGTTTTCGTCAGCGGTCCGTCTTCGGAATCCATCCGGGCCATGAAGGCTTTGGCCTGGATCACTTCGATGCCGCCTAGCATGTCCTTGCGGAACTCGGATGTCAATTCAGCATCGTCAGGCAGGATCAGTCCGTGAGTTGTCCCGTTGTTGTCGGGCCATTCGGCGGTGAAGACCATCGGTCCGCGTTCGACGGCGACCCGGCCGCGATCGGGCTCGACCTTGTCGTGGGCCAGCACTCGGCGAATCGGCATCGGCATGTCCAGTTCGATCTTGTCGCCCGCTTTCCACGTGCGGTCCAGCGTGACGTAACCCTTGTCAATCTTCATGGCGATCGACTCGCCGTTGAGCTTCAGCGTCGTCTTGGCGGCGCTCTTGTTCATGTACCTGTAGAGGTCCGAAGGGATAGGCGTATTCTGCGACCAGCCGGGAATGCGAATCTTCAGCGCGAACTTGCACGGGTTCTTCGGATCGATAGTCATAGCAACCGCGCCGGTCCAGGGGTAGCGGGTCTTCTGCGTAATGCTGATGGTGTTTTCGCCGAGCTTCACGTCGCCTTTACCGCCGGCGTAGAGGTTGACGTAGACATCCAAACCCTTGGCCGCGTAAACGTAGCCCGGAACCGAGGCGATGAAGCGTGCGATATTGCCCGGGCAGCACGCACAGCCGAACCACTCGCTCCGTTGCGGCCGGCGGCCCACGCCGGAGGAGGAAAGCGTGTTGGGGTAGAAGAATTTCTTGCCGTCAAGCGACACGCCGTCGATCACGTTGTTGTAGAGCGTGCGTTCCAGCACGTCGATGTACTTCGCATCGCCGTGCAGCATGAACAGGCGATGGTTCCAGTAAACGTTTCCGATCCCGGCGCAGGTCTCGCAGTAGGCGTTGTTGCCGAGATTGTACTCCCCGGCGAAGCCTTCGGGCCCGCCGGGCTGGCCGAGTCCGCCGGTAATGTAGAGCTTCGTGCCGACGATATTCGCCCAGATCTTGTCGATGGCGGCGATGTATCGCTTGTCGCCGGTCAGCGTGGCCACGTCGGCCATGCCGGAATACATGTACGTCGCCCGCACGGCGTGTCCTACGCCTTTTTCCTGCTCGACTACTCTCTTATGCGATTGGTCATATGTGCGGCCGTCAGGACCACGGGTATCGAGGAGGAACTTCGCCAGGTCGAGATATTTTTTCTCGCCCGTTGCGCGATACAGCTTGCACAGGCCCATCTCTATGATCTGGTGCCCGGCCCACTTTTCGTTCCTGCCCGGCCCGAAATCCCTGCACAGCAGGTCGGCGTTCTTCGTGGCGATATTGAGCATTGTCTTCTTGCCCGTCGCCTGGTAGTGGGCGACTGCGGCCTCGTAGAAGTGGCCCATATTGTAAAGCTCATGACTTAACAAGTGGACCTTTTCCCAGCGTTTTTTGCCGGCCCAGTGGTGCGGTTTTTCCGGATTGATCGTGCGTGCGGTGAAGAGGTACCCGTCAGGCTCCTGCGCCGAGGCGACTTTGGCGATCAGCTCGTCGAGGTACTTCTCCATCTTCGGATCTTTCTTGACTGAAAGCCCGAACGAGGCGCCTTCGAGGATCTTGTAGATGTCGGTGTCGTCGAAGCTGTATCCGCGGATTCCCTCGTCCTGGAGTTTCTCGCCGCGGAGTTTTTTGCCGGCCCGGACGAAGTTCTCGACCCTGCCGGTCTCTTCGCACTTGCCGAAGGCGTACGGAATAGTGGCGCTGCGATTGGTCTCGATGCGCGGAGCCCAGAATTCATCGTCCAGGTGAACCGCCGTGAACGGTACGGGCTTTATCGTCTCCAACTTGTCTTTGGGCTCTTGAGCTTCACAGGTCATGGCTATCCCGAAAACCATTGCAAGAATGATCGCGGCAGTTAACGCGCTTAATCCAGTTTTCATCCCATTTATCCTCGAAAAGAACAGACAGTTAATGACTCCTATCGAATGCGGGAGGTCACCATAACCCAAGCGCGGCATTACATCAAGGGCGACTCCGTGGTCCTGTCGCGGCCAAAACCGTTACACCGAAGAATCGGATCCCTCTTCTTCATTCGGCAGGTCTTGGATTTCAAAGCCGATCTCCGCCAGAATCCGCGGAATCTCCTCGGCGTGCCTCTTGTCCTTCCTTCTCTCGTCATCTTTCAGGTCCAGCCAGGAAATAAGTTGCGGGCGGATATGCTTCTGGTCGTCCCGTTTATCGCCAAGCGTCCATCCGCACCTCGTGCGTTCGGCGACCCATCGGCCGTGCTCCATTTCCGCCAGTAGTTCTATTTGCTCTTTTGAGAACTCATTTATCCGCGCATCTCCCTCGACGCGAACGGCGTGTTTTCCGAGGCGCGCCAGCTTGCTTTCGATATGCCTGACCTGCTCCCGCGTACTGTCGTCGAACGCCTTCTGGAGCGACGGATTCTTGGCGATTCTTGCTTTGCGCTTTTCCTCCTCGATTTCATTTACGGTCTCGTTGTACACACCGTTGCACGCCTTCTTCATAGTCTCCATCTCATCATCTTCGAAGGCCGTATCGCGTTCGGGCCGGAAGTTAATAAAGGCTCTGAAACTCTCGACGTCCGCAGGCAGGAATCTTATGCACTCGTTGCCCGGGGCGTCTTCGGCCAACATGAGCCGATCGGCGAACCGTCCTGACTTGCGAATAACGGCGACCTGGCCTCCCGGTTCAACATGGACCGCGTCCTTGGCTGCTTTGGGATCCGACGGCGGGAGCGAGTCTATCGCCGCCAGCGCCGCGGCCAGATGATACTCGAACGCGGCGATCCGACCGCCGTTGACGCCAACGAGTCTGACATCGCGGGCCCTGATGCCGCAGGACAGGAGATCCGACCAGGCGTACAGCGGCTCGGTAGGAGTGAACTGGCTTTCGCCGCCGCTATCGAGCAATTCGTAGTGCGGGCTCTTTTCAGCACTATCCGGAATCGGCTTGGGAATATACGCAACAGCTCGCAGGCGGTCGCGGCGCGCATCGCATAACTCGCCGACAACGCCGCTGATTCCTTGCAGGGTCCCTCCTCCCATTACAATGCCCCTGCGTCCGGATGGCGTGGTCTGTGCGAACTCCTCGACCACGGCCTCTAGAATATCCCGATGCTCCTTTACAGCAATGCTCTCGTACTCGTCACACCCGCCGGCGATAATCAGCACGCGGTCATTGGTGTTAATATCACCGATCTGTCGAGGCATCGGCGGTTTGCCACGCCTATTGTTAGGATGATACGCAATCGCCAACTCCAGAGTTGCTTTGGCCCACGTGATGCACTCTGAACGAGTCTTGGGCTGCCTGTGCAACATCTTCATCTTCGCATGTTCGGCTTTCAAGACTGTCAGATCGGTCGTCAGACTGATAGCCCTGCACAAGGCGTAGAGCCCTTCATACGCCGACTGGCGCTGTTTGTCCTCATCGGCGCGTCGCGGCGCCGTGGGTAAGCCGGCGCAGTTGTCCTCGTCTTCTTCATCGTAGCCGACGTTGATCTGCTGCGGAGGACACGACAGCAAGTGGAATTCGGCTATACGATAAAGTGCGTAGGGGAGATTAACACTGACGTCTATTTGGGCTTGGCAGCGTTCTATGGCTGCTTCAATATTGGGCTGAACAATGGCCGAGAACGTTGGGTCTTTGTCGTCGGCGATGCGATGCCGCAGGTATCCGCCCAGGGCGGCCGGATCGTTGGGATCAATCCCAAAGGCGTATCCGAACCAATGCAAGGCGTCCTCGCGATTCTTGTATCCCACGTAGGATTCGGCCAGAAACGTCGCCGCTTCAAGCCAGTCGGGGCGATGCTGCAGGACGCATTTGAGAATCAATCTGCCGTTTTTCAACTGGACCTCGTCATCTTCCAGCCTGCCCCACAAACACCGGGCTCGCCCGATACAGACATCCAGTTCAATGCAGCAACCGCCCTGTGGATAGTGATCCTCGATCATCGCAATAGCATCGCTGTAGAGACCGATGGATATCTGTCTGCGGGCCAGTTCCTCAACGAGCGTGGTGTTCTTCTTGTCATGCTCCAAAGTCGCCTTGAGCCGATCGATTTCCGCGCAGGTAGCATCGTGATCGTGGTAGGCTCCGACATTAGTCTTCAACTGCGAAACCCCGTCGACGAGGTCCGTGAAAGCTTCGTCCACTTCCTCCAGCAAAGCCGCGATCTTGGCATTCTGACGTTCATAGTCCGCCGGGACTTGGAATTTGCTCTTGTAGATCCAGTCGTGCCCTACGTCCGACCAGGCGTGCTGGACCATTGTTCGCAGTTGCACTTCAGAGCGCAACCCGGACAGGTGCGCCCACAACTCATGGTCAAGATACGGCCCGGTTCGGCGAATCTTGTCCTTGAGCAAGCCCAACCGTTTCTTGGTCAACCGAGGCGGCGCCTTAATCGGTTCTGTGATACCTACCGGCTTGTTGTCTTCGAAAACAAGAAGATCCCCACTGCAGATTCCTTCGGGAAGCTTGAGCGGATCGATCGACACGATCAAGTGTACGCTCAGATAGCCGAATTCATCGGGTTCGAGTTGATCCCGCTTGTCTTCGCTGTTGAGCTCGTCAATTCGGAAATGACGTCGTATCCAACCGGCCGATTCGTACACTTCGCGCAGCAACTGCACTATAATCCTGCCGCCAGCGAGATCCGTGAACTCGTTGATCAACGTTTTCTTCTCGGCGCCGGGCCACTGGCGAACGCATTTGCCGGCGAAGCTGGCCAGTTCCTTCGAACGTGTCTGTACGATCGGAGCGGCGCATATGTTTTTGGCGGCCTTGTTCAGCACGCTGTAGAGCCATGCGGCGTAGAGTTGATATCGCGACTGAAGCTCCTTGTAGAGCTTTATCTGCCCGCTGAGCCAAGTGCGATCGACCGGTCTTCCTGTCCCTTTAGCCATCCCGACACCTCTGACCCTTCCGGGGAACATGCGAGCCCGATCGGCCGGTGAAGCAAAATAGAGAACGTGCGGCGGTTCATCCGGCGCGTGACCAGCGCTCAACTGAATGTGCCCCTGCCCATACCACTTGCAATCGCCCGCGACCGCCGCGGGACCTTTGAAACAATTGTAGTCGAATCGACGGTTCATACAAGCTTAAATATGACTCTATAGGCGGCGCCGGCCGGAGCGGAATTTTCTTGCCCAAACTCGACTCCGGCGGTATTATTCGGAGATGGAATTGATCTCGCGAAGGGCGCTGTGTGCGTCCTTCGTTGGTATTGTCCCTGTGTCGGCCGCCAATTATCGGCCGCGGGAAACAGTTGAATTCTTACTCTATGGCCAAGAACAACAATAACTCCGACGCCAACTACGTCCTTCCGTTCGAGCGAGAGATAGTCGCGCTGCAGCGACACGTCGACGAACTGGTCGAAGCGCAAAACGCCAGCGGGCGGGACTACTCGTCGGAAATACGCAACCTTCGTGACGAGTACATCTCGCTGCTGAAGAAGACCTACGCACACCTGTCGGCGTGGGAAACCGTGCAAGTGGCCAGACACCCGGGCAGACCGCTGGCTGGCGACTACATCGACAAGATCGTAAAAAACTTCGTGGAACTGCACGGAGACCGCCACTTCCGGGACGATCGGGCCATTCGTTGCGGGCTCGGATCGATCGGGACCGAAAAGGTCATGATCATCGCACAGCACAAGGGACGCGACACCAAAGAGCGACTCGAGTGCAACTTCGGAATGTGTCATCCCGAGGGATACCGCAAGGCCATGCGTATGATGAAAATGGCCGAAAAGTTCGGCCTCCCGGTCGTATGCCTCGTAGACACCCCGGGCGCATATCCCGGCGTGGGCTCCGAAGAACGCGGAGTCGCACAGGCCATCGCCGCCAGCATGCTGGAAATGTCGCGACTGGCCACGCCGGTTGTCGTGGCGATCATCGGCGAAGGAGCCTCAGGCGGAGCGATCGGAATAGGCGTCGGCGACCAGATGGGAATGATGCAGTTCGCCTGGTACTCGGTCATCAGCCCAGAAGGATGCGCCGCGATTCTATGGCGGACCGGCGAGAAAGCCGCCGACGCCGCAGAAGCCATGCAAGTCACCGCACAGTCGATGAAGAAACACGATCTGATCGACGACATAATCGAAGAACCGCTCGGCGGCGCACATCGCGATCCGGACGAAGCAGCGTACAATCTCGAACGATACCTCGTCAGCTCGATAAGGCGACTGAAGCGAATCCCGATTGACGAACTGGTCGAACAGAGGTACCAACGCTGGCGCAGAATGGGAAAAGTGCTCGAACCCGATGCTGCGCCTGACCCGCAGAAGGCTGCGGCTAAATAGCGGCCAACACTCAGCAGCCAACAAGAAACTCACAAGGTTCAAGTTGACGGCAACGGCGTACGACAACGGAAAACGACTTTCGACGCCATAGGGTCTCACTCCAAATTGCCGCCAAGGCGCGCCGTTGGTCGTGCCGTTACGCCGTTGTCTTTACTTGAGACTTGTGTGTTTCTTGTTGGCTGCTGAGTGTTGGCCTCTAAGACGTTGCCGTCACCGTCGCCAGCGGGGCCCTGACTTACAGCTCCCTGAACAGATCGAGCGTGAAGTCCAGCGTCCTGTGGAAGTTCGCTCGCCAGTAGTCCCAGGTGTGTCCGCCGGGGAATTCTTCGTAACTGTTTTCTACGCCCAGTGAGTTCAGGTGCGCGTGCAGGCGGCGGTTGGTGTCGTTCTGGTAGTCGTCCATGCCGCAGTCGATCCGGATCGCCGGAAACTGGTGTTCCTGCGAGGCCGCCAGTTTCGTCGCCAGCGAGAATACGCTGTAATCGACGTCCGGCGTTTCGTCTTTGAGCGATTGCATCAGACCTGTCGGATACGGCTTGCCAAACGGATGGGGTTCGTGTCCGAAGTACAGGGCGCCGGAATGCGAAGATACTCCGCAGAACAGCTCCGGATGGCGCATCGCCAGCATGAGTGATCCGTATCCTCCCATTGACAGTCCGCCGGCCACTCGCCCTCGCCGCTGGGCTACGGTGTTGTAGTTGGCGTCGATATAGCCGATCACGTCGCGGACTATCAAGTCTTCGTATCGTCCGCCGTCTGGTCCGGGAATGTTGCAGAAGTAGCTGCCGGCTCCGTCGGGGACAACGATCATAACTTCGGCGTGGGCCAGCATCATCGCACCGGCGATATCCACGCGGGAAGACCAGGTTGTGTGATCGTCGCCCATTCCGTGGAGCAGGTAGAGCACGCCGAGGGGCTTGTCGCAGTTGTCGGGCATAAGCACCGTGAGCATGGAATCCCGCCCCAGCGCCTCGCTTGCGAATCGGACCTCTGATGTTGTTATCGCCATCGAATCGTTCCTTTCGTTCCGCCTATCTGTACAAACTTCGGAGCGAAAACGGAAGGGATTTCCCAACAACTACACTCGCCGTCTGCGCCGGGCCGCCAGCGCCAGGGAGCCGACCAGGAGCATTCCCATCGTCGCCGGTTCCGGAACGCTGAGAAGAATTTCAGATTCGCTGCCGGCGATCGGCAGACCGCCGCTGTCCAGCGCTTCGAGCTTCAGCGTGTAATCCGAAGTATGCGATCGATCCAGGGCTCCGGCCTGAGACAACTGTTCGAACGTCAGGAAGTAGTCGTCAACGGCGCCGTCATTATCCGTATCGGGCAGAGTCGCCAGCACGGTCTCGGCCAGACCTTCTGGTCCGCCACTGATGCTCCAGCGATAGTTGGGGTCTCCGCCGGAGCCGAGCCCGCTGAGCCAGATTCCGAACAAGCCGCCGACGGCTCCGTCTCCGAAAGCACTGACAACGGCGGTCTCCAAAGGAGGACCGTCCTGGAGATCAGTCGTCGGAGCGGTGATCTTGGTGGCGACTGCGGGCTCTGAACCCGACGACGACACCTGGGTCATCGAAACTATTTCGCCGGTTATCTTCGGGTCCTTCACGCCGCCGACAGTGCCCTTCCATTTCATCTCGAACTTGCGATCGCCGGCGCCCAGCGTGCTGAGATCCAACGCAAGCAACTCACTTGTCGCCTGCAAGAGCTCACTGCTGCTCAGGAAGTTGACTTTTCGCGACTTGAGCTCAATCTTTATCTTCTCGGGATTGGCGCTGCTCACATTGGCCCCCCCGACGGTTACATTCACGCCGGAAGTGACATCAGTGAATATGGCCTCGGTCTTCCATTTGTCTTCCCCTCCGGCGTTGCTGTTCTTAACTTCAAATTTTCTCGCCGATGTTGTGTCAGTCGCATTGTTCGTAGCGATGCTGACAGTATCGATGCCCGCGACGTCGAATATCAATGACCCGCCGGCCTGAATTGCGTCATCGACGTAGTTGGCGGTTCCGACGGGGACCACACCGCTGGACTTGGCGGCGTTTTCGTCCCACTCGAGAACGTAATACAGGAAGTCGCTGGTGGTGATCGATGTTCCGTTGACTTGCAAGTTGTTCGGCACGGCGGTGATGTCGATCTTGAACTCCATAATCGCCGCATCCGTCGGTCCGGCGCTCAACCCGACGGCCAGGACAATTACTATCGCCATTAGAATACCGCACCCCTTTATTCTTCCCTTGGAAATCATCATACCGCTCCTTGATTGCACACAGCGTACACCGCGAACGCAAAGCGCCCGCAACGATCAAGCTGATTGCGCGTCTTATGCCTCGTTTAAGTAATGTATTCTCAGCGATCGAAACCGCCTCGATGCTGACAGCGCCGGCTCAGGCGCCAAGGGGCTCAGGATCATACGAACCCTGACGGGAATATACGCAGCGAGCGATATACTTCCCGTCCCTTCGGTCCGGTTATTCCCTCGGAAAACCGGACCGCACAGCTACGAGTAATAGTACCCCCGACATCGACACATGTCAATTGGAAACACGTGACAAAACGCCTCGAATCGCAGCTATCGACATGCTCGTAAGTTGTAAATACTGACACACATACACGTTCGCTCACAATGCGGCGGAGCAAAAAACTGTGAAAATACTTCGGCGGCAAAATGGGAATTATTGGGTGTTCATTACGACCTATATAGTCGTGCAAATGGACTGTCTGTTTCGCAATTAATCCGGGGTCAATCGCCGCCGGGAAATGCAAAAGCGGCCGGTCGCAAGAACGTATTGCGCCGACCGCTTTTGATTCAGTCTATGTCAGATTAGCTTCGAAACGACGTAGGGAAAATCAGGCTCTCCGCCGACGTCGGATCACCAACGTCAGGGAACCGCACAACAGCAGACCCATCGTCGCGGGCTCAGGAACCAGAACATCCGGAAGACCCCGCTCGGGGGAAAGGTGAAACGCGGCGACAATCGTTCCGTCGGGATCTTCGATGTAATCCAGCAACTCGGCGTATGCCGGTCCCGCAAATTCGAATTCGAAGGACATCTTTGTATTACGATTAAGCGAAAGGTCCTCTGTAGCCAGATTGTTGTCGAAGAGGTAATCCACCGAGTCCTTGAAGCCGCCAGAGACCAGACCGAATTTGTTATCGGCGTCACCCGCCAGATCGGCGGTGAATATCAAGTTGCCGTTGCGGTCGAAAAGCTCCATTTTCTCGCTGCCTGTGGCCCCGCCAAAATCCAGTTTCATATCGCCCGGACTGTGGTGCGTTTCATGGTGCGTTCTATATGATTCAACGTCATCTTCCGTGAGCCCTGTTGCAGGATTCGTGTTGGACAGGGGATAATCGTCCTTCCAGTCCAAGTTCTCCCAAATCATATTCTTGGCATAGATCGGGACCTCGACGTACAGGAAAAACGAGCCGTTGTTCTCCCCGTAGCGGATTAGCGTCTCAACGTGATCGCCATAGACGCTTTCGTCGCGCTTGTGACCGTTGAACCATTTGATCACCTTGAAGCCGCCGTATGTGTCTAAGGAGCTGTCGTAAACGCCATCGACAACAACCGAGGCGCCAGCGCCGCCGCCACCACCACCGCCACCACCGCCGCCGCCGCCACCGCCCCCACCGCCGCCGATTTCCGAGATGTTCGTGATCAGACCATTTATCTTGGGATCCTTCACACCACCGACATCTCCCTTCCATTTCATCTCGAACTTATTTGTCGCCAGGTTGGCGATCAGCACGTTCGACAGATCGGTCGAAGCCTGCGGAAGGGCGTTTGTGCTGAGGAAATTGTAGCTGGAGCTCTTCAGCTCTATCTTGATCTTCTCGGGCGTGTACTGCGCGATCGCGCCGGAATCGAGCGTTACCAACGCGCCTGCGGTTACGTCGGTGAATATGGCCTCGGTCTTCCATTTGTCTTCGCTGCCGACCGATCCGTTCTTAACTTCAAACGCCCTGGCGTCCACCGAGGCGGTCGAGTTGTTTGTAGCGAAGTTCACCCCGCCGAAAACCATCGATCCTCCGGCCTGGATCGCGTCCTCTTTGTAGTGAGCCGCTCCATCAGGCGTCGAACCGCTCGACAATCCCGCATCGGCGTCCCACGAGAGCGTATAGAGAAGATTCGAACCAACGATGGCCTCGCTACCGTTTACCGAAATACCATCGTCGTTTTCGGTGACCTGGATCGAAAACTCGAAGGTCCTGATCATCTCGGCGTGCGCGGATGAGGCAGACATACCGATAGCCAGAACACACACAATTGCGAAACTGCAGACAGACACTACTCCATTAATTCTTCCACTTGCAAGCATGAGCAAACTCCTTAGTAAAAGGACGCAGCAGCCTTCGGCGAGCGAAGCCGAAACCTCTCAAGCAGCGTCCAGTAAGCGTCGCGATTCATGGCGGCAACACACCGCCATTACAATACGCGCTGGCCCGAGCGCGAGCGATGAGGGAGTTGAGACCGAACCGGTCTCCGTGGAAAGGGTGATTGAGCAATCACGCCTTGCCTCTTGGGTCGTGCTAGTCCCTCGAAAAGCACGACCGCAGAGCACCTACAATGTATCCCCAAATCCCGATTAAGTCAAGTGCAATCCGCCTCGTGCAAAGCCAATCCGCATCGGCCCCGTAGTAATAGTTCTCTGCAACTACCTGAAGCTCAATGACTTGCCATCACCGACCATGACGATACGACGTATATAAATCTTTTCACAGGCGTCCCATATCGGAACGATAACTGGGCCAGATTTTACAAAGTAG
>CAYMSH010000003.1:0-4271 GCA_964392945.1 uncultured Planctomycetaceae bacterium
CCGGCTCAAATGACCCCGCCCGCCCAGTTAGAGCGAGTTATGGGATGGTTGTGAACGGGATTGGCGAATAGATCGCATTTTGCCCCGGCGGCGTCTATCAGGTCCTCCCGGCAGGCTTGGGCGCTGGCTTTTTAACCGCCTTTTTAACCGGCTTTTTCGCAGGCTTTTTCACCGGCTTGGGCGCCGGCTTTTTGACCGACTTTTTCGGTTTGACCATTCTGCGGTACTTGGCGATCTTGTTCAGCAGGTTTGTCCGGTCCGGATGGTCCGGTTCGAGGTCCAGCACGAGCCGCCACTGGAGGACCGCTCCTGCGTACTTGCGGGCCTCCTGGTATGCGCTGGCGAGGTTCAGGTGCAGCGATGCGGTCTGCGGGCTTGCGTTTACGGCCTTTTCGAGGAACTCGATGTACCTGGTGAAATCACCGGCCTGGTTGTACTGGCCGGCGACTTTGAGATACGCTTCGACCAGCGTGGGTTCGTAGGCGGCTTTGTCGAGCTTGATCGCTTCGCCGAGAAGCTTGAGGTACTCGTCGTACTTGTCGATACCGAAGGCGGCCTGGGAGTAGTAGAAGAAGAACAGCGCCTTGTCCTCTTTCGGGATCGTCTTCTGGATCTTTGCGAACATTTCGTAGGCCCGCGCGTATCGCCGCGCGTTGAGGTAGATGTTTGCTTTGAGGAAGTGGATGTCCGGGCGGTCCTTGATCCCGTCTGCGATGGCCCGCGCGATCTGGTAGATCGCCGAGTTGCTCGGTGCGACGCGGAACGTGTCCTTCTTGCCGGGCTGCGGTTCGATCAAGTACCAGTTGCCGCTGATCGTGCCGATCTTGCCGGCTTTGACAGTCACTACCGACACCTTGCCGAAGTAGTTTCGCAGGTTGAAATAAGCAGAGCCGAGCTTGTATCTCAGCACGGGGCTTTCGAGGTTCAGGCCCAGTGCCTTCTGGTAGGAATCGGCCGCCAGTGCAAACGCGTTGTCCGCCAGGTGGATGTTGCCCAGGCGGTAATGGTCCGCGGCGTTTTTCGAATTGAGTTTGATCGCCTCCTGGTAGTATTTGCGGGCCTTCTTGTTCTCGTCGAGATTATAGAGGGCTTCGGCCAGCAGTTGATACGTCGTGTAGTCGTGCCGGTACTTCAGGAGCGGTTCGAGGATCTTTACAGCGTTCTTCCAGTCCTTGCGTTCGGCGAATATCTGGCCGAGGAGCTGGCCGGCTTCTACGTGATCCGGCGCCGACTTGAGGATCGTCTTCAACTGCGTTTCGGCCTGCTCGTGCTTCTCGGCGTATCGGTACGCCCTTGCCAGATACAGGCGGTAGCTGGTCTTGGCGTCCTTTGCGTCAGAGGCCTGTTTCAGCAGTTTAACCGCGGTGTCGTAGTCGCCGGTCAGCATAGCCTTCCTGCCGTCCTGAAACAGTTTCTGCGTCTTGCTCGGCTTGTCGCCGGTGTCGGCGGTTTTGGGTTGAGCCCATGCTGTAGCTGAGCCCAGCAGCATTATCGCCAGCGTGAGGGTTGTCAGGATTTTCGGCAGCGTTCGGTTGTTTGCATGCATGATTATGTTCTCCATGATCCGAAGTTTCGGACTGTGTGATTCTCGATTTTAACTACGCTTACAGCCGGTAGGTCTTGATCCAGCTTATTTGCTCCTTGGCTTTTGCGACCATGGGTCCCTTGGGGAAGTTGGTCATGTAGTTTGTGTATGCGTCCATGGCCTGCACCCATTTGCCGGCGTGTTCGTAGTTTTCGGCGATTGCGAACTGTGCGGCTCCGGCCCGGCTGGACCGGCGATAGTTCCTCAGGAACGCCTTGTATGCGTCAACGGCTTCTTCGGCTTTCTCCTGCTGCTCGTAGTACTGCGCGATCCGCCAGCTTGCGTCTTCAGCTACGCTTGTGCCGCTGAATTGCCGTACGATTTCAAGATAAGTCTTCATCGCGGCGTCTGAGTCCTTCAGGCGTTCGCCGTAGATCTTGGCCATTCGCAGGAGCGATTCGTCGGCCTTGTCGGCGGCGGCTACTTCGGCGGCCTTGCGGTAGGAAGTAACGGCCAGGCGGAGCGAGGCGTTTATCTTGTCCTGCCTGTCGGCGAGCTGTTTGGCCGTTAAGACCGCGACCTGCTGCTCGGCCAGGTTCGCCATTATCGCCGAGTTGGAGATATTGAACTGTGCGGTCTGGATTGCTCCTCTGGCCTGCTCGAGTTCGGCGTTCAGTTCGTCCTTGCCGGCCTTGAACTGTGCGATCCGCTTCTTGTTGTCCATCGAGACGCGGCGCCTGCCTGCGGCGAAGTTGCTGTACGCCAGTTTCTGGGCCAGGTCCCGCTGCCTGGATATTGTTCCCGCTCGCGTGACGGCTCCGAGCGAGGCGGCCTCGGTTTCGTAGCTTTGTCCGACCATGTACAAGGCGTCGTCGGCCAGCGGGCTGTTGGGGTACTTGGCCCCGACCGCCAGCAGCGCCTTGCGGGCTTTGGCGGTTTCGTTCATAGACAGGTACGTTGTGCCTACTTTGAACAGCGCGTCGTCGGCGAAGTGCGATGTGGGCCATTTCGCCGTAACTTTGCGGTATTCGATTATCGCCTTGACGGGGTTGGACAGTTGGGTGGCCACTATCGTGGCGATCTGGTATTGTGCGTCGAACGCCTTTCGCTGGCCTTTCTCATCGACGAGGATCTGGTATCTGGCCAGGTCCTTCAGCACGCCGATTCTCCGCGTAGCCTCGGCCAGGCGGGCGTCGGGCCGTTGTGTTTTCTTCGCGTTTGCCGGGGGCGTTGCGTACGTCTTGACGTAGTCCTTGTACGCGTCGGAAGCCTCGCGCCAGCGGCTGAGGTTTATCGTGCATTCGGCGATGGACCACTTGGCCTCCTTGACCCATACCCCGCCGGCGAATTCGCTGATGACCCTCTCGTAGGCCCCGATCGCATCTTCCCAAGCTTCGTTGGCCTGGTGGATCTGGCCGACAGTGGCCAGGGCCTGACCGGCCTGTGCGTGGCGGGGGAAGCTGTCTACGAACGACTCCAGCACGTGCAGCGCTTCGACCCAGCGTTTCTTGCCTTTGAGCTGCGTTCCGATCTGGAACATCGCCGCCTGGGCGGCCGCGTCGTTTCCGCCGCGCGCGAAGTTCAGCTCGATATACGCCTCTGCGGCCCGAAGCGGGCGCCGCAGATTGTTCTGGTAAATCTGGGCGATCTTCAACGACGCGCTGGAAGCCAGGGCGTTTGTCGGATAGTGATTCGTCAGGTCAGTGCAGACCACGATCGCCTCGTTGTGGTAGCCCTTGGCCGACAGTTCGCCGGAGATTGTCCAGAGCATCTGCGGGATCGTGCCGATCTGCGGATGGTCGTGGAACTTGGCGGCGACTTTCAGCAGCTCTCGTCCCGCCCGGACGTACTGGCCGCGGGCCAGAGTCGCGCTGAACGCGTTGACTACGCGGGCCTGGGTCAGGAAGCTGTTGGCGATGGACCACTGGGCCTGGTGGACGATTGTCTTCTCGTCAGGCAGGTCGGTTACGATCGCCTCGAGCTGCGTGCGGGCCTTGCCGAACCGCAGTGCGACTTCAGCGAGCATCTCCTGGGTTGACTTTCCGGTCTTGACCGGCTGGGAGGCCCAGGAAAGGTAGTCGCTGGCGATCGACATACGCAGCGTCGGGGTCTCGATGTCAGTAGGGTTGTCGCCAAGGAACCGCTCGACCATAGCCGCTGATTTCGCCCAGCGAGCCATGGACCGCCAGTGTCCGATCATGACCATGATCTCGCCGCGGGCCTGGTCGGCGGTGTTCGTCAGCGGGTACTTCTTGCGGATCGACTGGAACACGTCGTACGCAAGGAACAGGGATTTCTCCTGGCGGGCGATTTCGGCGTCCGAGAGGACGGGGATCGCGATCTGGCGTCGCTGATTTTGGGCTACGCCTTTGCCCCTGGCTCCGGTTTTGGACGCCACGGCGTACTCGTAACTCAGCTCCTCGTCCCGCAGTCGTGCGATCCGGCCGGCGCGGCTGGTGTTCTGGCGTTTGATCGCCGCCATCGCCAACATGTCGCTCTCGCGCATTTCGGAATCGTCGAGATCCTTCTGCTCCTGCAGGATTTCTTTCATCTTCTCGACCTTTGCAATCTGTTTTCCGCCGTCATCGGGCTTCTTTGGCACGCCGCCGGTTGCTCCCGTCGGCGCGTCTCCCGCCGGAGGCGGACCGGTTACGACGGGTTTCGGCGTAGGCTTGGTCACGCTGACCGGGTCGGGGGCCGGATCTGAGTTCCAGCCCATGGCTATCGCCGAAACGCCGCCTCCGGC
>CAYMSH010000003.1:4281-27528 GCA_964392945.1 uncultured Planctomycetaceae bacterium
GTGCGTCCGCGCCCTGGTCTTTCGCCTACAGGCCGCGTCGGGCGCCGCCTCTGGGTGCGCGCCTCGGAGCGGTTATCGCCTTGAGAACGTCTGTTGCGTGTTTCGGCATGACTTTGCCCAGTCGGCAGAGTCCGCGGCTGAACTCGATTCGTTCGGGCCTGCGGATATCCAGCCCGGCCGCCAGCAGATTCGCAAAGACGCCTTCGGCGACGTCCCACGATCCGATGCCTACGTATTTCATCGCCGCTTTGTTGATGCGAGCTATGGCGGTTCCGACAAGCGGACTGCTCGGGCGAGCCTTGACAAACGCCTTGTAGGCGTCGATCGCGGCGCTGAACTCTGCGCTGATCTTCGCCGGCGGCGGGTCGTTGGGCTTGGCGTCGGCCAGTGATTTGATCAACGCGTTTTCCGCTTTGGAATAAAGAGCGTTTGCGACGACCAGTTCGGCGGCTTCGGCCTGGCTGGCCGAGGCCGGCGAGCCCTGTGACAGGACCTTGGACTTTGCTGCAAACGCAGCGAAATCCTTGTAGACGCCGATGGCCACATCGTATGCCTTATGGTGCTCGAAGATCCTGGCGATTCCGTATATGTTCTGCACCGCCGAGGCCGCGTAGCTATGGGTCGGTCGATCCGTGATGAACTTCTTGTAGTCGCCGATTGCTTTCTTGAACGCGTCGGTCAGTGCGATCTTGTCTTTGGCTTTGTATCGTTTCAACGATTCGGCCAGTTCGGCTTTTGCCCGCTGGAGGTGGAAGCCGGCTAGCGATATCTGTGCGAATGCGTCTGCGGTGTCGATTGCCTGTTTGGCCTTGACGGCGATAGCCTGCTCGGCGATGTCGAAGTATTCCAGGTCCGTGTAATGCCTGACGATTTGCGATGCGATGGTCCTGGCCTGGAGGACTATCGGGTCGGTGTCGCGGCGTTGGGCCTGCATGGCGTAGCATGCTGTCAGGGCCTGGATGTGGGCCGGGTCGAGCTTACGCGGTACGGTGAAACCCGCGGCCATCAGGCGTGCGCTGGCGGCGTTGGCCTGGGAGACCCAGACTCCGGTGACCGCCAGTTGCACAGACGGTTTCTGCGAAGCGGGCATTGCCGCAGCGAGTGTTGCGTAAGCCTTGCGGGCCAGGTCGTAGTGTCCTCGCGCCAGCCACGGCTTGAGATGCGCGCCGAGCCTGGTCATCATCGCCGGGGCCTGGGACGCGTCGCGGGTGAGAATGGCGGCCATTGTCGCAAGCATCTTGTTCTGGTGATCGCTGAGGGTCTTGTTGGCCTCGTCGCGCCCGGCCTTGATGTTCTGGGTCAGTACCCGCGAGGTGTAGATGTTCAGCAGGTCGATCTGTTTGGTCATTAGTGTAGACCAGGCCGAACTGTCGGGCTTGACCGCCGCCAGCAGCTTTGCGTTAATATCCAGCGGGATCGCGTTTGCCGGAGCCTCGCTGAAGGATGCGTATTGCGATTGGATGTTGCCGACGATCGTCATTGCGTTTGTTACGGCCTTGGGGTCTGCGTCGGCTTTGATCACGTCCAGCGCGATTTCAATCGCCCAACCGTGCGCGGCCTTCATGGCGGTCACCTTCGGCCCGAATGGCGCGCTAACGGCCAGCGTGTTGGCCTTGTGTGAAAGCACTGCGATGTTCGCCCAGGTCGACTGGAGCGGGAACTCGCTCATGATCGCCTTGAATCCGGCCACTGCATCGGCCAGCGCCTTGGGCGTGTTTCCTCCAGGCAGCTTCCCGGCTCGGGCCAGTTCGTTCAACTCGTTGATCGCTACTGTCGATCGCAGTTGGGCCAGCGTCATCAGCGTTTGTGCGCGGGCGGTTTTCGGCAGCGGGGCCTTGAGGAGAAGCTGGGCGCCGGAGATCGCCGCCGGATATGCTTTGACCGCCGCGTATCTGGTCTGTATGTGCGTCAGTATCAGTTTGTGGATCGCCGCTGCGTCTGCGGTGCGAAGGCTCTTTGCGATCTGCTTGCCGGCCAGCGTTATCGCCTGCACTTCGAACTGCGAGAGCTTCGCGTCGGCTTTCGGTTTGGCGGTTTGCCCCGCCAGCGCCAGGTAGACCGAGATCAGGCGACCGGTCGCCTCGTCGGCCAAGCGGTGGGTCGCGTTGGCTGCGATCCACTTCTTCAGCGAGGCGGCTCCGGCGGCGTCGGTCTTCTGCGACAGGCCGGCGAGTATCAGTTCGTACTGGGCGGCCGAAGCCTGGGGAGTCTTGGCGAAATCGGTCACGACAGACTTGAGCGTATCGAGGCCCGATGCCAGCGACTTGCCGCCGATCTTCACGCGTGCTCGTCCCAGCAGCAGGGCGGTAGTCGCCTTGTCCTGCTGGGTCGGGTACTTGGCCAGGGCCTCCTGCAGGGCGACAACCGCGCTGGCTGCCTTGCCGGTTTCCAGGAGCACTTCAGCGTGCAGTCGCAGGGCTTCGGCTCGCTGGGCGTCAGTGGCCGCCTCGTTGCGGACCAGCGACAGGCAGTGCGACCCGGCCGTCGAGTGCATGTCTTCGGCGATCAGCATCTTTACGAGTTTGATCCGGGCGGCCGGTTTGGCGGTGTAGCCTTTCAACGCTTTGAGCATCCTGATCGCATAGGCCTCTTTCGGAGCCAGTTGCAGCGTTCGAGTCCAGGCGGCCATCGCCTTGTCGATTTCGCCGATCTGGTAGTTGGCTTTGCCGAGCGCCAGGAACACTTCGGCGTTCTTGTTGTCGGTGAACGACGCCTTGAGGAACAGGTCCCGAGCCTCTTCGAATTTTCCCTGTTCGAAGAGTTTCTTACCTGTGAGGTAAGCTTCCTTAGCGTCGACCTGTCCCAGGGCGATCTGCGGCGTGAGGGTCGCCAGAGTCGTCAGAACCGCCAGGACAATGATTATAACGTGCTTATGCATATCCGTTTCCTTTCCAATGTGTCTATTCAGTTGCCAGCGCGAGCCGAAGTAGTCCCGAAAGCCCGCACAAAAATGCTCCATACGCAAATTAGACGCAAGATAACCAAATAAGTTCCAAACAATCGCGAGTTGCCCCCATCTACTTCGTTATGTGCCGCTGGCGACACAGCCCCCGGGGAATCAGATGCTTGCTACTTCTTTCCCGGGTTCTCGAACCAGAGTACTCCCCATCCGCCGTTTTCTTCTGTTGTTACTATGTCGATGTCGCCGTCGCCGTCTATGTCGCCCAGGAATGCGTTGTCCATTTTCTTGCGGGTCCCGGCGCCGGGGATATCTATCGGTTCTGTCTTCCAGTTTTTCGCGTCCGTCGGGTCGCCGGTGTATGTCGCGGTCCAGATGTTGCCGCTCTTGGGTACGATGAGGATTTCGTTTCTGCTCGGGTCGCCGTCGATGTCGGTTATCGCGACGCCCTTGGGGAAAAAGTCGCCGCCCGCGCCGGCGTTCTTCTTCGGCTGGGGCAGGACGATTGTCTTAGTCTCCGGATCGCCGGTCTCGTTGGTTCGCAGGATTATGTGAATATCCCGGCCGCGTTGATTGGCTATCACGAAATCGTCGATCTTGTCGCCGTTGACGTCGCCGATCGCCATGAACATGCCGTCCTTCTTCGCATACAACGTCTTGCGGGCCCACGGCTGGACGTGCTTGCCCTTGCCGGCGTTGACGAACCAGAACGTCTCCCGCCTGCGGTCCTGGACGACAATGTCGCTGTCGCCGTCTTTGTCCATATCGTAAACGAAGCAGTTCATCGGCCAAGCCGCCTGGCCCAGGGTGAACTTCTTCCAGTTCTCCGCGTCATGTTTCCCCTCGACCGGCTGCTTGTACCACGATCTGCATCCGACGATCAGATCGTTCAGCCCGTCGCCGTCAACATCCGAGACCGTCGGCACTCGGGCCTCGTTATTAAACAGCGTCATCTTCGTCCATTTAGTCGGATCGCGGAGATCTTTCTTTCCGGGATTGAAGTAGACCCATCCGCCGTTGGCGATGTAGTCCATGTCGCCGTCGTTATCCAGATCGCCGATCCCCGAATCCTCGCACTTGCCGTGCTTGAACTGAATGTAGTCGGTCCACAGACCGCGGATCTTGTCCTTGCCGGGGTTGAAGTAGAGTCGCGAGTAGGCGCCTTCTTCGTAGTTCACGAAGAGATCGAGATCGCCGTCGGAGTCCCAATCGTGCAGGTTGATCCCGTCGGGGCCGGCGTCTTTCGGATCGGGCTGAACAACGTTGCACCGCCAACCGGTCGGGCCGACTTTGCCGCAGAACTCGCTCCACTGGCTCTTGGGCTTGTTCTTCCGTGCGGCGATGACCCCGCCGGCCGCGATCAACACCAGGGCAATTGTGATGCATCGAATAACCGTGCGTCGCGTCGGGGCGATGTTGTGATTCATGGCGTTGCGTTAGCCTCTGGCTTTCTTCTTCTTGCGTTTGGGCGCCGGGCGTTTGTACGGCCCGCCGTGGGTGTCGCGCAGCTTGTCGCAGCGTGTCTGCATCTTCTTGAGGGTGTCGGCGTATTTGGGGTCTTTGGCGAGGTTCTTCAGTTGGTCCGGATCGGCCTCCAGATCGTGGAGGAATTCGTATTGCGGTTTCTCGGCGAAGTATCTGGCGTAGACGTACCGCTGTCCGCGAACGCCTTCCCATTTGGGAATGTCGTGACGCTCCATAAGGTGCTCGCAGAAGAAGTCTGTTCGCCAGTCGGAAGGGGCCTTGCCCTTGAGCATCGGGACAAGGCTCTTGCCGCCGTAATGCTTCGGCACGCTTACCCCGGCCAGGTCCAGCATTGTCGCCGGCAGGTCGATGTTCAGCGATACCGCCTCATCGACTTTGCCTCTCTTGGAGGCCTTGTCCCTGGGATCGTAGATCACCAGCGGGACTCGCAGGGATTCTTCGTAGTGGGACCACTTGCCGGCGAATCCTCGCTGGCCCATGTAGTAACCGTTGTCGCCAGTGTAGATGATCACGGTGTTCTTGTTGAGGCCCTGGG
This sequence comes from uncultured Planctomycetaceae bacterium, assembly GCA_964392945.1. Lineage (GTDB taxonomy): Bacteria > Planctomycetota > Phycisphaerae > SM23-33 > SM23-33 > BS750m-G57. Next base: position 9,201 of record CAYMSH010000003.1, read on the forward strand.
TCTTCAGTTCTTCGACGACCCGGCCGATCACGCGATCGACGCCGCTGATCATGCGGTAGTAGGCCCGGATGTTGGTCTGGTATTTCTTCGGCGTGTCCCAACGCCAGAACCACCGATTACGATTCATCGACTTCCTGAGGAACTTGGGCTGGTTCTCGAATACTTCCGGCTTCGACAGGCGGGGCGGGGGTATCTTCACGTCGTCGTACATTCCGTCGACGGCCTTGGGCCAGGGGTAGTGCCCGTCGCCGGGCTTCTTGTTGTTGTCGACGGCGTGGACCGACGGGAAACTGATCGACAGGCAGAACGGTTTCTTTTGCGCCCCGGAATCGGTCTTGCCTGCGCGAATGAATTTGATCGCCTTGTCGCCGCAGATTTCGGCGGTGTGGCGTTTTGATCCGTCTTTCTGCTTGATGAATCGCGGCCCGTAGAAAGGTTCGAAGGAGTCGAACATTTTCGCCCGGCCGTCGATCATATTGACGCCGTACTTGCCGATGAACCCTGTGCGGTAGCCTGCTTTTCGCAGCAGCACTGGGTAGCTGGCGGCGGTGTGGGCCTTGCTTACCGGCGGCTTGCCGAATGTGTATCCGTGCGTCCGTTCGTGAAGTCCGGTGAAGATCGACGCACGCGATGCGGCGCAGATCGACGTGGTCACGAACATGTTGCTGAATCGCACGCCCTTTGCGGCCAGCGAGTCGACTACTGGGGTTTTGAGTATTTTGTGTCCGGCGCAACCCAGGGTGTCGTTGCGCTGATCGTCAACGAGTATGAATACGATGTTGGGTCGATCAGCGTTACTGTCGGCGGCGCGGGTTAGTTGGGGCATCGCCAGGGCGGCCGAGCCGACTCCTGCGGCGCGAAGGAAAGTGCGTCTGGATATCATCTGCATGGCTCCTGGATGTTGTGCGGGTTTGTGTGAGTTACGGTTTGATATTCTGGCCTTGTCTCAGCGGCTGGATGATCAGTTTCCACGCCAGCGGCTTGGGAATCGTAAACAGGCTCCGCTTGAGGACACTGTTGACCAGGGGCTTGGAGAACGAACTGGTTATTACGTTCTTGGACTTGTCTCTGGTGACGATCTTCACCGGCGCCCAGGTCGCCTTGCTGACCCACATGTGGATGTACTGCGTGCTCAGGTTCTTGGCGTGTTTCTCACGCGGCACCAGGCTGAGATAGACCGTGTCTTTCGGGTCGGTCTTCCTCGTGGGCCGTTTCGTGCAGACGAAGAACTTGATCATGTCCGAGGCCTTCTGGCCGAACGGCAGGGGCATCGGCCCTTTGCCCAGTTGGAGCATGTTGGCTCCTTGTGCGCCCGGGGGCAGTTGGAACCGTGTAACGGTCTTTGTCCTGGCCCGCGACACTGTGAGATTTTTGCCGTCGTAGGCGTAGTCCACCGGGCTCTTGACGGTCTTTCCTCTGCCCATCCGAATCGTTTCGAAGTGCACGCGGAACATCGGCGATACCTTAACGGTCTTGCCGCCGGACTTGGCTGTCGTTGCGGCCTGGTAGGCGACCCAACCGGTTCGCAGTTCGCTGTCGCCGAGGGTTGTGTTGGTCTGCTTGTATGTAATCTTGGCCTCGAGCGTCTTGAACTCCTTGCCGGCGTCCTCCATCCTCTCGAGAATTTCCCTGGTGTCCTCGTCGACAGTCGGCGCCGGCTTAGTCGTCGCAGTCGGTTTGCTCGCCGCGGCGGTCTTGGTTGTCTTAGTGGTCTGGGCGGCGCAGACCGACAGGAGTATGCCCAGTGTTGCAGCTGTTATTGACAGTTTCATAGTTCGGCGCTCCTCATGAGAATAAACGCAAGCATCGCGATCAGCTTGCTTCGACGGCCGTTTTTCCCGCCAGCAGTTTCGGCAGGAGCTTGACCAGCAGCATTACGACCGCAAGTGCGAGCATTATCAAAACCGCGGTCATCATCGAAAGTTCGAAATAGTATATCAGGTATGCGATAAGGCTGTAGCGGATGAATCGCCCGACGAAGTTCGCCGCGGCGAAGTGGAATCTCGGATACCTGTGCGTAGTGGCCAGTATTCGCACCACGTCGATCGGCACCGGCAGCAGGTTGAACACCGCCACGAGGAAGAACGGCGACTTGTCGAACCATCGCGTGGCGATTCGGTATATCTTCGCGTGGCGGATCTTCGCCACGTGCCGGCTTCTGAGCATCCACGTGAACAGGTGGTAGTCGTTCAGGTTGGCGATTGTAGACGCCGCGGCTCCGACGAGTCCGACGATCAGAACCGTGTCCCACAGTCCGGTTCCCACGGCGATGGCCCGGGTAGCGGCGGCCGCGACGATCAGGTTTACCGGAAGCGGAATGAACGTGCAGCCCAGCGAGGCGTATATCGCCAGCGTCAGGAGCTTGACCGATCGGGGCATTTCGCCCAGGGAGTCCAGGGACAGGTCGAATGTTCCCATCAGCATCCACAGCCAGCCTACCGCGCAGGCCAGCAGGAACGCGTAGAACGCGAACCATCGCACAACGGATATCCCGTCGGGCTCAACTGCGATCACCAGTTCTTCAGTTGTGGTCAATGAGGAGGCCATCTTGCATGTATACTGTACGGTCGGCATAACCGGCCAGTTCTTCTGAGTGCGTTATCATGACAATTGTCTGTTTGTCGTCGGTATTGGTCTTCTTCAGGATTTCCATCAGCGCGTGTCCGTTGACCGAGTCGAGGCTTCCGGTCGGTTCGTCGGCCAGCAGCACTTTGGGCTTGTGGGCCAGCGCCCGGGCCACTGCGACTCGCTGCTGCTCGCCGATCGACATTTCACACGGCTTGCGCCCGGCCACGTGAGAGACTCCCAGCGATGTCAGCAGTTCGTCGGCCCGCTGGTCTGGACGAATCCCTCGCACGCGCAGCGACATATTTATGTTGTCTTTGGCGCTCAGGACGCTGATCAGGTTGAATCTCTGGAAGATCAGCCCGATCATGGTCCTGCGCAGCTTTGTGCGTACGGAGTTGCGGTTGGTTACAGGCCGGCCGTCAATTGTCACTGTCCCGGCGTCGGGCGAGGATATCAGCCCCAGCAAGTGCATCAGGGTGCTCTTTCCGCATCCGCTGGGCCCCATGATCGCCAGGAACTCACCCTGAGCCACACTAAGGTCAAGCCCGTGCAGCACTTCCACACGTCCCGGCCCGCGGCCGTAGGACTTGTGCACATCTTCTGCGGTCAGAATATATGAGTTCTCAATCGCCATTTATCAGTCCTGTGCCAGCACCTCGGCCGTGTCTATGCGCGCCGCTCGCCATGCGGGATATATTGAACTCAGCGTTGCTCCGATAGCGGCCGAGCCGAAAGCGATAAGGATCCATTTCGGCGTTATAGTTACGGTGTAGAGCGGTTTGAAGTGTTGTATCAGCGCACCGGCGCCAAACGCCAGGGCCACGCCGAGTACGGTTCCTCCCATAGTCAGCAGGGCCGATTCGCTCATGACCTGGCGCGTGATGCACCACCAGGATGCGCCTGACGATTTCAGGATCGCGATATCGCGGTTACGCTGCAGGACCATGGTGTAGAGCGTGACCATTATGAACAGGAACGCTATCAACAGCGCCATGCCGTTGACGATGTCGATATATCCCAACATCAGGCTGAATTTCTTCTCGAGCATCGCCCGGTACTCGGCGACAGCCATTACGTCCTGCCCCGTGGTCTCGGCGATCTTCTCGCGAGCCGCTTCGATGTCGCAGCCGGGCTTGAGCTTTACGAACATGATAGTGCATAGCTGGATGCTGTCGGCGAACACGTATTGTGCGGTCCTGCGGGGCATGAACACTCGGGTGAACACCCCGGCCGGGACCGTGCCGACTATCGTGAAAGTGTGATCGCCGAGGACGACCTTTTGGCCGATCTTGTACTTGCCTACTCTGGCCAGGCGATCGTCAATAACCAGCTCGAATCCGCCGGGCGGCGCCTTCGACAGGTCCAGTTCCTCTGCGGATCCGTCGTCGGTGGATTCGCCAAGAAGCTCCTTTTCGAGCCAATCGGCGAATCTGTTGTCCGGGTCGAACATCCTGCCGCCGGACAGTTCTCTGCCGCCTGTCAGGGTGTGCCACACTTTCGGATCGACCCCGATTACCCGTTGGTTCTGTCCGCCCAGTTTTACCTCCCAGATGAACACCGGAACAGCTCGCTGGACAAGATCTGCATGCTTTTCGGATATCTTCGGCCCCCAGCTTTCCCAGATCCCCATCCCGAGCAACGTGACGACGCCTTCTCCCGATCCTTTTGGAAACACCATGAGTTCGGCGTCGATGGACTCGGCTCTATCGGAGACTTCAAACAGCGTACCTCTGGCCAATCCGCTGAGCGCAAGCAGCATGCAGACGCCCATGCCGATACCAAGCGCATTGAGCACGCTGGCGAGTTTGTGGTGCATTATGTTTGCAAGCGGAAGCCAGGCCATTACATTACCGGAGCAATCGCCGCTTGGGAATTTGCGCTATTCACAACAGACCCGAGCGACAGTAGTTTTCGCAAAACGTTCGTTTATCGCGTACAATAAAACCTCTTATGAGACACCGATATACCGCATTTTGCGTTAAGATTCCACTGCTGGTTCTGTTGTGCGCTTCGGCGGTTGGCGCCGCCGATCCCTGGTGGAGCCCCAAATGGGCCTACCGCCGCGAGATAACGATCGAGGACGTAAAGCCCACAGGTTTGAGCGGAACCGACATAATAACTGTTGAGATCGCCACCGGCGGGGCGAGCAAACCTGACGGAAGCGACATACGCGTGGCCACACCGAGGGGCAAAGAGGTGCTCTCGACAGTCTTGATGACCGGCCCGGGCGACAAAGCCCGACTGGCGTTCGCCAAGCAAGGCGGGTTGAAGAAGTACTACGCTTACCTGGGCAATCCCGACGCTCCGAGAAGGCGCCGAGCATTGCCGATCCTGCGCGGCGTGCTGCTGGAGACCCGGCGATGCCGAGCCCAGCCGCCGGGCAAGCTCAGCGATGCGAAAAAAATATTCGACACTGCGCCCTCGATAATGGGTCGGCGATTTATCGATCGAATGTTCCTGGGCTACAATCCGTTCGGGCCGAACACTTCAGTGGCCAATCGCATGACGGGATACCTTGTGGCGCCCAAGACCGGTAAGTACACCTTCAGTTGCTCCAGCAACGACGCTTCGTTTCTGCTGCTGGACGACGAGTTGCTGATCAGCAATCCCGGCCGACATCGCCCGCAGCGGGATATCCGCAAGCGGGCCGACGTCAGCCTGCGAGCCGGTCTGCACAAGCTGGAGTTCTACCACATAAACAAGAGCGGCAATCCCGTGCTTGTCCTGGCCTGGAAGAAGCCCGGCGACAAGAAGGTCAGAGTGATTCCCCCGGCCGCGTTTACCCTGGTGCACGCCGGAAAAGCCGGCGTGATGCAGCAACGAACCAAACCGCTGGACATCGATTTCACCCCGCTCTACGCCGGTGAGGCGTTCGGCTACAATCGCTATTATCAGCGATATACGTTCTCGGCCCAGTCCGTGGGCAAGAAAGTATCCGGGCTGAAGTGGTCCTGGGATTTCGGCGACGGTCAAATATCGACGGAACCCAAGATCGATCACGTTTACGCATTCGACGGAATGTACACCGTTACGCTGACAGCGACTGCCGGGCGAACGCAGTTGACCCGGACCAATCGGATTTGCGTTTCGCGGCCTTGGGATCGCGTGACCCACAGGAAGATCGACGAAGAGGCGGCTCACGCCGCGATTGTCGCCACGTACGACTTCAAGACGCTGCGAGACGAAGCGGTCGGACCGGCGTTCGATCTGCTCAAACGCAACAAGCGCACAAACGACATGATCCGTGCTTGCGGACAGTTCTTGAATCGCCCCAAGTTGTCGAGCGCCGCTGTTGAGGCGATTGTGCCGACTGTCACCAAACTCCTGGTCGACAACGCTCGGGCCGAAGATGCGGCGAAACTGCCTGTCGTAGCGGCCAAACGGTGCGATTCGCCCCAGGCGGCCGCACGGATGACGATACTGGCCGCTCGGATAACGCTAGATCTGATGCGGGACGACAAGGAGGCGATGAAACTCTTCACGCGCGCCGCGGAATACAAGAATCTCACAGGCCCGACCGCCCGTGACGCTCGGATCGGGATCGGCGACGTGTGGCGCGCCCGCGGCGAGTACGACAAAGCCGCCGCCGAGTACAAGACCGCCGGCTTCGGCCCGCTGGCCCGCGGAAAGAAACATCCGATTCTGCGAGGCGATTATTCGCGGCATATAGAGTCCTATACGCTGGTCGTGCGGGACCACGAGTGGGCCCAGGAGTATATCGACAAGTGGGCGGCGACATTTCCAGCCGACAAGCTCGACGGATACTTGTCGCTCCTGACGGCCAGGTTGTGGATGGCGCAAGGCCGCTACCGACGCGTCGCCAACGAGGCCGATATCATCGCTCGCGTCAATCCCACGGGCAACTACGGAGCACAACTGCTGATGCTGGCCGCCGAGGCTTACGGCAAGATGGCCAAGCCCTCAGACGCCAACAAGACCCTCAGGCGGATTGTAGATAGTTTTCCAGAGTCTCCACTGGCGGTCAAAGCGGCTGACGCATTGAAGAAGAAATAATGTCCCACGCTATTTGAAAGAGACCGAATGTCCACACGTGTAATAAAAGTTGATCCTCTCGACGTTCAGGCGGCGATCGCCGCGGTCGCCCAGGGCGCAGAGGCCCTCGCCGCCGGCCAGCTCGTCGCGTTTGCCACCGAGACGGTTTACGGTGTCGGGGCTGTGGCCTCAAACGCTGAAGCCATGGAGCGTTTGCGCGATCTGAAGGATCGACCGGAGCGGCCTTTCAGCGTTCATATGGCCTGGCCCGAGGACGTGGGGCGATATGTATCCGACATTGGTCCGGCCGCTGCGAAAGTCATCCGCAAGGCCTGGCCCGGTCCGATCACACTGGTCCTGGAAACCGGCGGTCAGTTGCCCGATCAGAGCCTCCAGGCCGCCGGCATGCACGATCTGCTGACCAGCGAGGGGCGAATAGGCCTGCGATGCCCCGACACTCCGATCACCCGTACGATGCTCGACGCCGTAGACCAGGTTGTAGTGGCGCCGAGCGCGAACCTGGCGGGACATCCCTCGCCGCGAACCGGCGACGAAGTGCTGGCCGACATCGACGGGCGCATCGACCTGCTGATAGACAGCGGGCCGACTGACTGCGGCGGCGATTCGACGATCCTGGCTTGCCGCGGCGAGAACTGGGATGTCCTGCGGGCCGGCGTATGTCAACAATCCGATCTCAAGCGGATAATGGCCAGGACATACGTGTTCGTATGCACCGGAAACACATGCCGCTCGCCAATGGCGGAAGGATTGGCGATCAAAGCTCTGTGCGATAAATTCAAATGCGAGCCTAACGACTTGTCGGAGCACGGGTTCTGTGTTGAATCGGCGGGGGTCTTTGCGTTTCCAGGCGGCGCCGCGTCGCCCCAATCGGTGCAGGCTCTCAAAAACTTCGGGGTCGATATCAGCTCTCACGCCAGCCAAAAACTCACTTCTGAGTTGATTAATTCTTCAGACTTGATATTCTGTTGTACCAGACAGCATTTGTCCGAGGCGCGTTGCCTGGCCCCGTCGGCGGTCGCTAAAATGCGGCTGTTGGATCAGGACGGTGACATACCAGATCCAATTGGGGCCGATGTAAGTGTCTATCTGGAAATCGCCGAACGTATCGATAGCGCGTTTAGAAGGTATCTCGACGACGAACAGAGTTCTGAAGAGGAATGACAATGAAGATCGCAGTAGGTGCTGATCATCGTGGCCATGCAGTAAAAGAGAAAATCGTGGTGCTGCTCAATGAGCGGAACCATGAAGTTATCGATATGGGCACAAACAGTTCCAAGAGTTGCGACTATCCCGACGTGGCCTTCCCCGCGGCGCGCGCCGTGGCCGACGGCAAAGTCGACTACGCCGTTCTGGTCTGCGGAAGCGGGATCGGCATGAGCATCTGCGCTAATAAAGTCTCCGGCGTACGAGCGGCGCTGTGCCATGATGAATTGACCGCACAGATGTCGCGCAGGCACAATAACGCCAACGTGCTATGCCTGGCCAGCGACGTGTTGGGCGATGAGCTTATCCGCCGGATCGTGTCAAGCTGGATCGACACCGAGTTCGACGGCGGCGGACGCCATGAACGCCGCGTTCGCAAGATCAACTGCATCGAAGAGCAGGAAGACCCCAGTTGCTACGTATCCGAAGGCAACGGTCTGGCCGAGGCGTAGAACGCGCATCAAAAACACTTGTCCAAAACGACAGCCCGCAGATTGCTATCTGCGGGCTTTTTTATAGGCGTGTTTGTCGTGTGCGGTTCAATTCGCCGGCAGGTTTTCGATTGCTTCGTCGGCTCCTATCAGGATCAGGACGTCGCCTTGCTTGATGGCGGTGTCGCCGGCTGGTACTGATATCAGAAACTGCCTGGTCACGGTCTCGTCGTTTTCGACTTCCTCGACCGTTCGCCTGATCGCCACTACGTTTACGCGGTAGTTCTTTCGCAGGTGCAGTTCGGCCAGCGTCTTGTCGTGGAAGCTCTCGGGTGTTTCCAACTGCACCAGCGAGGCGCCTTCAGCCAGTTCGATCCGCTCCATAATGCTGGGAGCCATCAGGCGGTTCTTCCATCGTTCTGCGGATTCCTTTTCGGGATTGACCACGTCGTCGGCGCCCACGCGTGAGAGGATCTCGGCTCGCACCCGGCTTGTGGCGCGGCTGATCACTGTCGGGACCTCGAGCTCCTTCAGGGTCACTGTCGCCAGTACGCTGTCTTCGAACGATTCGCCGACTCCGACGACGGCCACGTCGACCTTGTCGATTCCCTGGCTCTTGAGCGCTTCGGGGTCGGTGGCGTCGAGGCAGACTGCAAGCGAAACATGATCTCGAATTGCGTCAACGCACTCCTTGTCTGAATCGACGGCGATCACGTCGGCTCCGTCCCGTGCGAGCAGCTTGGCCAGCATCATTCCAAATCGGCCCAGTCCTATTATTGCAAAACGTTCCATAGTGTCACCCGATGATTATGCTCTCAGAGGGATAGGAGTACTTTTTTCGTCTGGTCCAGCCGGCCATCGCCAGCAGCAGGGTAAGCGGGCCGAGTCGCCCGATGAACATGCCGGCCATTACAACGCATCTGGCCGGGACGCTCAGGTTCTCGGTCCCCAGCGACGACAGGCCCACGGTTCCGCAGGCGCTGCACGCTTCGAACAGTAGGTCTATGAAGCTTTCGCCAGCCATGGTTATCGCCAGCAGCAGCGTGATCGTCATGAGCAGACCTATGTACAGGATCCCCAACGCCATGACTTTGCGGATTACATCGACTGTCACGCTGCGATGGAAGACCTCCAGTTCGTTTCGATTTCGCAACACGCTGCAGGCCACGAGCACCAGTATCGCCAGGGTCACGGTTTTCATCCCGCCGGCGGTGCTCGCCGGTCCGCCGCCGACGCTCATCAGGCCGCACATCCAGAGCTTGCCGCCGTTGGACAGGTTCCTCATGTCGATCGTGTTGAAGCCGGCGGTCCTGGCGGTGATCGACGCGAAGACCGATTCTCTGGCCCGCTTGATCCCGGACATCTCCTGCCATTTTTCGGCCCCGTAGGATCGATCGCCCATCGTGGCCGCCGGCAGGTTGGGATCGCGTCCGGGAGTGAACTGGCCCGAGAGCTGCACCGATTCAACGCTCCAGAGGATCACGGAGCCCCAGACCAGCAGAATCACAGTTGTCGACAGCACTATTTTGGAATGCAGCGTAAGGCGGCGGCGGGGCAGGGGTGAGAAGTCCATCGACCACTTGCCGCGCATTTTCCTTCGAACCCGCTCGATATGGTCCGCCAGCCACTTGCCGATATCCTGCAGGACCGGGAAGCCGAGTCCGCCGAGGATGATTAGCGGCGAGATTACCCCGAGCATCTGCCACCTGTCGCGCAGAGCGTGCCAACTCTCGCCGACTCCGGCCATCATATTACTATCGTAAAGCGAGAAGCCTGCGTTGCAAAACGCCGAGATGCTGTGGAATATGGAGTACCACGCCGCCTGGGGAACCGTCAGCGGAGTCCCGTCGTTTCCGCTGGCGCCCAGGAACATCGGAAACAGCAGCAGGGCGCCGATTATTTCGAAGCTGAATGTCGCGATCACCACAAAACGTGCGACGCGTGCGATCTGTCCGATCTGGTTGGTGTTGAGCATCTGGCCCAGCGTGTCGGTCCCTTTGAGAGAGAGCATTTTGCCGACCATCATCGCCATGACGGTGCCGAACATCATGATTCCCAGCCCGCCGAGTTGGATCAGGCCCAGTATCACCGCCTGTCCGAACGGCGTGAACGTGCTGCCGGTGCCTTTTACGACCAGCCCTGTCACGCAAGTTGCGCTTGTTGCGGTGAACAGCGAGTCGAGGTAGTACCATCGGGTCCACTCGCCGGGATTAATCGCCGCCGGGAGCATCAGCAGACCCGAACCGACTATGCACATGAAAAGGAAACTGCCGACCAGCAGCCTGGCCGGGTGAATCCCGCTGTCGGCGAATCGCAAGTTTACGTTCACCCCGCGTATGATCAGCGCCGCCAGGATGTAGACCTGTGTGACGATAACGTACATCGCCCCGGCCGACAGGACCTCGCCGAACCTCGCAAAGCCGGCCAGCACAATCGCCGCAACCGCCATCAGCGCGAAATCCGTCCAGTTCTCGCGGAAATAGTGCATGCGCCTCGGCGCCAGGAAGACCCTGATCACACGATCGGCCACGAACACCGCGACAACCGCGCTCTGGATAATATGCAGCCAGTTCTCGGCGATAGGCGGATTGGCTCCGAAGCCGTATTCCAGCACCAGCGCCGCGATGGCCGCGATCCCGGACATCGCCAGGATAACGTTCATCACCGGCAACCAGGTCCGCGCTCGATCGCTGCGGGAAGATGGTTCAAACAGGTCGTCCATTCGGTTTATTTCTTGCCGTATACGTCGTCGGGATTGAACATCGGCGTGTCTATCACTTCAAATTCGCCGGCGTCGTTGAGCTTGCGGTAGAAGCAGGAGCGGTATCCGTTGTGGCACGCCGCCCCGGCGGGGGTCACCTTGACCACGAGCGTATCGACGTCGCAGTCGATGTATATGCCCTGGACATCCTGGGTGTTGCCGGAGCTCTCGCCTTTCATCCAGTACTGCTGGCGGCTGCGGGACCAGAAGTGGGTCTTTCCGGTCTTCACGGTGTCGGCCAGCGAATCTTTGTTCATGTAGGCGACCATGAGCACTTCGTTGGTCTCGGCGTCTACAACAACAGCGGGTATCAGCCCGTGTGCGTCGAATTTCAGACCGTCGAGCGCCTCTTGCGTTATTTCCACGATTCGACTCCTAGTGTGCGTCAAGCACGTCATAAATTTCAAACGGATAACAGCATACTATCGCTAGACGCCGCCCGGGTCAAACACCATGGTGCACACATTGAGCGGTTTTGAGCGGCGTTGCCGAGAAGTGTCAGAACATTTCAGGCCCCGGCCAGGAGGTTCAGCTTGCCGGCGTAGGCTTTGATTACTTCTCTGCGGAGTTGCTGGTTGTGGGGGGCGTTGAGGCCCGGGTCATCTTTGACTATTGCAAATGCATCGCGTCTGGCCAGTCTCAGGAGTTCGAAGTCTTCGATCAGATCGGCTACTCTCAGTTCCGGCATTCCGTGCTGGCGAGTGCCGAAGATCTCGCCCGGTCCGCGGATTCTGAGATCCTCCTCGGCGACTAAGAAACCGTCGTTTGTGTCTACGAGCACTTTCAGGCGTTTTTTCGCGTCTTCGGTTGTTGGTGAGGCTACGAGTATGCATACCGCGTCGTCGCTTCCTCGCCCGACTCGTCCGCGGAGCTGGTGCAGTTGGGCCAGGCCGAACCGCTCGGCGTGGGTTATCACCATCACGCTGGCTGACGGCACGTCCAGGCCGACTTCAACTACTACTGATGCGATCAGGGCCTGGATTTCGCCGGAGCGGAAACCGTCCATCGCTGCGTTTTTGTCGGCCGGCTTCATTTGACCGTGGATCAGGGCGATCCTGTAATCCTTCAACGCACCTTCGGCAAGGTCTCGGTATGCGTCTTCGGCGGCCGTCAGTTCAAGTTCAGGCGAGGGGTTGACCAGCGGATAGATGAAGTAGGCCTGGCGGCCGGCGTCGAGTTCCTTTTTGACCTTCTCCAGCACCTTCGGCATGTGCTTGTGGGATACGCAGATCGTTTCGGTCTTCCCGCGCCCCGGCGGCAGGGCGTCTATCACTGAAACGTCCAGATCACCGAAGACCGTGAGCCCGAGCGTTCGCGGGATCGGAGTAGCGGTCATCACCAGATAATGCGGGGCGAAACCTTTTCCGCGGATGCTCGTTCGCTGCGTGACGCCGAAGCGATGCTGCTCGTCGACGACGACCAGCGCGAGGTCCGAGAACTTCACCCCTTCGGAGATCAGAGCGTGTGTTCCTACGACAATGTCGATTTCCCCGCACGCCAGGCCGTCGAGTATCTCTTTTCGCTCGGCCGGTTTCTGTTTGCCGACCAGCAGGGCGATTCGCACTCGCGAGCCGGCCAGGTAGTTTTGGACCTTGTTGTAGTGCTGAGTGGCCAGAATCTCAGTCGGCGCCATTATCGCCGCCTGCTTGCCGCGTGCGATCGCCAGCAGCGCCGCGTAGAGGGCGACTACCGTTTTTCCCGAGCCCACATCGCCCTGCAGCAGGCGGTTCATGGGCCTGTCTCGTGCGATGTCGGCTACGATCTCGGCAACCGCCTTGTCCTGGGCGTCGGTCATCGCAAACGGGAATCGTGCTCGTATCCGCTGGTCGATCAGTTCGGAGTTCGCCAACGCATGCGCCGGTCTGCTGACCTGTCGCATTCGCATCAGCGCTATGCCAAGCTGCATCACAAGGCATTCGTCGTATGCGATTCGCCGTCGGCCTTGGGACCAGTGGTCTTTTTCTTCGGGTTTGTGCATCGCCGCGACGGCGGCCGGTCGCGACATCATGCCGCGGCGTTCGAGGTACTCGGCGTCGAACCATCGCGGGATGAGTTCTGCGGTCCGATCTAGCACTCGTTTCACGACGGAACCGATCATTCGGCTGGTCAGCTGCTTTCCGGCGGGGTAGACCGGCAGGAGTTCGTCGCGGTCCAGGTTCGTGCCTTCCGGATCGTAGATGATCTGGAACTGCGGGTTGACGAACTGAATCTGCTCGCGGTAAACGCTTGGCTTTCCGCTGATCGCCAGTTGTGCGCCGATCTTAATCTTGTCGCGAAGGTACCCGCCGCCGAACCACTTTACGTGCACCGCTCCGGTCTCGTCGCGGATTGTCGCCTGGAAGAACGGTCGGCGAGAGTAGCTGTTGTCCTTGGCGGAGGTCACTTCGCCTGCGACAGTGGCGGGGCCCCCGTCTAGTTTCAGGGATGCGATCGGCTGTGTCTGTTTGCGCAAATCAAAACGGAAGGGGAAGTGCAGGAGCAAATCCTCTACCGTTTTGATTCCGAGATCGGCGAGTTTCTTGGCCCACGCGGGCCCCACGCCGTTTATTTCACTAACTTCAGTGCCCAGTTCGAGTGGGGTCAATGCAGGCTCGATTCGGACAGTTTATTTCGGCGGTATCTTGATGGTCTGGCCGACAGCGAGCTTCTTCGCGTCGAGACCGGGATTGGCCGCCAGAATGTCGCGATATCGCTGACCGTTGCCCAGGAGCCTCGTGGCGATCGACCAGAGAGTGTCTTTCTTCTGGATGGTGTACGTGGTTTCTCCGCCGCCAGTGGCCGGTACGGGGTCGGGCGTCGAGATAATCGTCGTTCCGCCGCCGCTGGAGACCGGGATCGGATCGGTCGCTACAGGCGTGGCGGTGTTAATCGTGGTCGGTCGGACCGCGTCAGCGCCCAGTGAGGTGTTGTCCATCGTCGCTACGTCAACCGGAGCCGGAGGAGGAGTTTTCTTTCTGAACGGGTTCCAACTGTTGTTGCTGCAGCCGGCGGACATTGATCCCAGCAGCAGTGCGACTAGTGCGGCGTACTTGACGTTCTTCATGGTGATTCCTTTCTGCAGAAGATTACTCTGCCGATAATACTTCCCAGCGCGGTTGTGTCAATACTATTGCGTCTTGATATTATTTCGGCCAGCAGGCCGCTATTTCATTATTCCCTTGCGAACGTATTCCACGACCTGGTCGATCGGGATGCGTTGCTGGTCCAAAGTGTCGCGATTACGCACGGTTACGGTCTGGTCTTCGAGGGTCTGACCGTCTACTGTCACGCAGAACGGCGTTCCGACTTCGTCCTGCCTGCGATATCGCCTTCCGACGGCGCCTTTTTCGTCGTAGAAGCTGGCCAGGCCGGCGGCCTGGGCTTCTGAGTGGAGCTTGTGTGCGATCTCCGGCAGCCCGTCTTTCTTGACCAGCGGGAAGATCGCCACTTTGATCGGAGCGAAGCGCGGGTGCAGCTTCAGCACGACGCGGGTCTGCATATTGCCCTTGTCGTCGGGCGCCTCGTCTTCGGTGTACGCTTCGCACAGGAACGCCAGCGTCGCGCGGTCCACACCGCCGGACGGCTCGATAACAAATGGCGTGAAGCGGTAGGGCATTTTTGACTTCGCTTCTTCGGCGGCCTTCTTGGCGGCCTTTTTGTCGCCGTCGAACTTGTCGGCGGTGTACTTCGGAGCCTCGTCCTTCCACAGTTCGTCTTCGAAGTACGTCATGTCGCGCCCGGAGTGCTCCTGGTGAGCCTTCAAGTCGAAGTCGGTCCTGTTGGCGACGCCTTCGAGTTCGGCCTGGCCGAACGGGAAATCGTATTCCACGTCCGCACAGCCGCGTGCGTAGTGGGCCAGTTCGTCCGGATCGTGATCGCGCAGGTGCAGCTTGTCCGACAGCAGCCCGTGATCGATGTACCACTGGTACCGCGTGTCGCGCCAGTGGATGTACCACTTCTCGGCCTCGTCGGGATGGCAGAAGAATTCGATCTCCATCTGCTCGAACTCGCGGCTGCGGAAGGTGTAGTTCCGCGGGTTGATCTCGTTGCGGAAGCTCTTTCCGATCTGGGCGATGCCGAACGGCAGCTTCATACGCGACGTGTCGAGCACATTTTTGTAGTTTGCGAATATGCCCTGCGCCGTTTCCGGGCGGAGGTACGCGATCGACGAGGAGTCCTGCAGTGCTCCGACATACGTCTGGAACATCAGGTTGAACTCGCGCGGCTCGGTCAGCCCGCCGCCGCACTTGGGGCACGTGCCGTTTTCACCTTCCGGCATGCTGCTGAGGAACTTGACGCTCTTGGTCAGTTCGTCGCCGGCTCCGTCGATTCGCCTGCGGATCTTTGAGTTCGCCGTCGCCATCGCCGCTACGACAGCTTCGTTGTCGTCGTCTGCTTCGACGGCGGCGGCCAGCAGGACGTTCTCGCCCTTGGCCAGCGATACGTAGGCGATCTTATCGGTGCGGAAGCGTGATTTGCACTCTTTGCAGTCGACCATGGGGTCGGAGAATCCGCCGACGTGTCCGGATGCGACCCAGACTTTCGGGTTCATTATGATCGAGCAGTCCAGCCCGACGATGTTGTCGTTGGCCCGGACTACATCTTCCCACCAGGCGGACTTAATGTTGCGTTTGAGTTCCACGCCCAGCGGGCCGTAGTCCCAGAAGCCGCCGATTCCGCCGTAAATTTCCGACGATTGAAAGATAAAGCCTCTGCGTTTGCAGAGGGCTACAAGTTTTTCCATCAGATCGCCGCTGTCGTTGTTCTTATCACTCATTGGTTTGTAAGCTTTCAGCTGGGGTATTGAATTTCGATATGATATGGAAAGGCGTGGCAATTGGCAATTGGCAATTGGCAATTGGCTACGGCAACGGCTTACGACAACGACCCGCGAAACAGCAAACGGTTACATATCGAGGGAGTCATCCTGCAGAATGTCGTGGACTTCTTTGCGGTTGAGGAACTTGTCGATTCGCGAGTGTCCCTTTCGGATCGTGCTCTTGCGGGCGCCTAGTTCCGGCAGCAGGACCATTGTTCCGTGGTTCAGGTGTACTACGTATCGCAGCATTTCGCTGACGCTGAGCATTTTGGCTATGTATCCGCCGTCTTCGATCGCCCAGTGTACGCCTTGTCCCGTTACTGTGCCTTCGCTGATGAAATCCAGACCGAGTTCCTCCATCACGCTGCGTCTGTAAAGTGCGCAGTGACTGCGGATTACGTGCTTGTCTTCCCGTGGAATCTCGCCTCGCTGCATCTTGGCTTTGAACCAGTGCTCCAGGCGTTTGAGGAGTTTCTTGTGTTCGAGCTTGTAAGTTCCGGCGGCCGCGATTTGCGGGTCGGCCTGCATCTTGCCGACAAGCCAGGCCAGCCATCCTTCAGTTATCGGGATCGTGTCGGTGTGGAAGCTGAGCAGGAATTCGCCGCTGGATGCGGCTATTCCGGCGTCGAGAGCCTCCTTGTGAGCGTTGCCCGGCAGATCGGATATCCCTTCGGTGCGTTCGATCAGTTTTATCCACTTGACGCTGCGCAGATACTCCAGCGATCCGCCGTCGGAAGAACCGTTGTCGATAACGATAACCTCGTGCGGCGTTTTCGTCGTGTATCGACGAATGGATCGCAAGCAGAGTCGCGCAAGCGATTCGGTCTGGTAGTGCGGGATAATTATAGATACTAAAGGCTCTGGCATAGTCGCCAGAGTGTACCGCTTGGCCTTGCGTACGTCAAAACCTCTCGGCGGCAAACCGAAGAAACGCCAGGCCGCGGGCGGTTTTGATTCGCGATTGGACGCGGGGTTGTTATACTCTCCTGCCATGATAGTAGTAGACATGCATTCACACGCGTTTCCCGACGAACTGGCGCCTAAGGCGATAGAGGCGCTCGAAGCGAAAGCTGACTGGAAAGCGTTCGGAACCGGCACGATTGACGCCAGGCTCAAATCGATGGACGACGCCGGCATAGACGTCGCGGTTATCTGTACGATTGCGACGCGCCCGGAACTTACAGAAGGGATCCTTCGCTGGTGCTGCAGCATTCGCAGCGAGCGGATCGTTCCGTTCGCATCGATTCACCCGGCCAGTCCGGATGCGGCCGGTTGGGTCAGGCGGATTGTTGACGCCGGCATTCCTGGCATAAAGATGCACTCGGTCTACCAGGACTACTGCATCGACGATCCGATCCTCGACGGGATATACCAAGCCGCCTCGGAAACCGGGCTGATCGTGAGCCCTCATTGCGGACGCGACACCGCCGCTCCCGACGACGTTCATCGCGCCTCGCCGGAGCGGATCGCACGCGTGATCGACAAATTCCCCGATTTGAACTTCATCTGTACGCATCTTGGCGGATGGCGTATGTGGGATGAGTCCGAGCAGTATCTGATCGGCAAGAAGAACGTCCCGATGGAAATGTCGTTCACGCTGCACGATCTGGACCCGCAGCGCGAGGTCGAACTATTCCGCAAGCACGGGATCGACAAGATCCTGTTCGGCACCGACTGGCCCTGGTCCAATCCCACAGAAGAGAGACGCAAGCTCGAAGCCCTGGATCTGACGCCGGAAGAACTGGAGATGATTCTCGGCGCAAACGCTGCGAAGATCCTGGGACTCTAGGCCCAGGGCCTGGTTCGTTTGGCGACTTTAGCCAACACGTCTGTCAGGATGTTGCAGTCTTTTACGACTTGGAAGTCGAACATTCCCACGCAGGCGAAGTCGGCTCCGTTTTCGAATGCGTATTGGAACCCGTCTCTGGGGTTGATGGCTCCGGCTCCGAGCACTTTGTAGGCGATCCACGGTTTGGTCACCGTCTTCATGAACTCGACGGTCTGTTGAGGCGTGGTGGACCACATGTTGTCCTTCACGGCCCGGGCCAGTTCCGGTTCGACTATGTTTGTCGGGTCGGGCTTCCAGTTGTCGTCTTCAATCAGTTGCGGCCCGGCGGTCCAGTAGTCTCCGCTGTTGAGCGTTTTCATGTAGAAATCGTTGTTCAGGCGGGCCTTCTCGCAGGCGATCGGCACTTGCAGCATGTGCCCGCCGATTCCCGCCACCAGGCCGTTTTTCTTGATGAACTCCATCGCCTCGCCGAGTCGGTCGACTTGCCCGGCGCCGACGAGTTTGTCAGCCACTCCACCGTGAACGAACGCCCCGACCGCGCCGTTTTCGATCGCCAGTTGGAAATCGCGATTTCCACCTTCCCCGTGAATCTTGCACTGCGCGATCCACTGGATCTTTCCGCCGAGTTTGCGGTACTTGTTGATGATCCTCAGCGTGTGCCTGTCCACGCGCAGTATCGCGGTGTTCACACCGGACGCATCGCACATCTAGAGCGTATCGAGCACCTTCTCGGTCGTGAACAGTTTGTCTGCATGTGCCGCGTA
>CAYMSH010000003.1:27538-44345 GCA_964392945.1 uncultured Planctomycetaceae bacterium
GTCGGTGAAATACGTTCGCAGCAGCGACGAGACGTAGAGCAGGTCCCGCGAGTGGGCGAATCCGCTGATGAGATTGCCGCCGCATATCAGGCGTGAGATATTGAGCTGGCCGATCTTGCCTTTCGGCGCCTTGGCCTTGAGCTGTTTTAGCGTAGGGAAGCTCGCTGCTGTCGGGCTGGCCGACGAGACCGCGTCGGTTTTGGTCCCGGTCCCCGTCCCGGTCGGTTCGACAGGCTTGACGATCTTGCTGATATTGTCGGCCAGCGTCTTTTCCTCGAAGCTCTCCCACGGCTTGGTCTTGAGCACTGCGTATCCGAACCCGCCGAGTATCGGCAGTGAGGCCAGGTCTTTCAGGAACGATCTGCGGGCACCGTCACTATCGCTCGGCTCGGCGGTTCGTCGCTGTTTGAGGTCCGCCAGCATCCCGTCGATTCCGTAGAGCATCTTCTTCGGTGTCAGCACCAGCAGGGCCAGCGTCATCGCTTCGATCAGGTTCATGTTGACCAAAAGGAAGTGCCCGCCGCCTGCTGTTTCGCCGGGCGAACCGATGAAAGGCGGACTGGCGACGTAGTACAGGCTCAGCAGCACGATCCCCGCGGCCCCGGCGATTCGCGTGAAGAGTCCCAAAAACAGCCCCAGGCCGATGAGGATCAATCCCCATACGTTGAGCAAATCGACTACCTGCAGCGCCGCCGGATCGGATGCGATCCAGTGAAACGTATCGGACAGCAGCCACTGGGACTGCTCGAGGAAACCGGCGGAACTCCATTCGGGGCTCATCAGCTTGGCCGCGCCCTCGTACAGGAAGTGCCAGCCGATGAGTATCCTCACGCCGGTCAGAAGCGTCGCCGACATGGAGTTGAAACGGGGTGGTTTCGATCTGGGGTCTTCTATGGCGTGCATGTGTGTCCTTATCGGTCTTGGGCTGAGTACTGGCCAAGGCCGCAGTCGACTTTCTGAATCAACCACCGGTCCGAGCGTTTTATCCAGGTCACATCCCATAGCAGTCGTGTGACAGGGAGTTTTCCACTGACAACATCCGTATACACCCGCATGTCGGCCGCGCCTGAGCGAAGGTCCAGTTTGAGTGTTTTGTATTTGACGCTCGTGACCTGGTAATACTTGAGCTGATGGGCGATGTGACCTGAGGCCGCCTTTCTGCTGATGGGCGTCTTCTTTCCCGGACCGCTGAAATTCTCATCGAGGAAACGCCCGACATCCCCGGGTCGATCTTCGTTTATCGCTGCGGCAATCTGATCGCACACCGAAACGATCTTCTCCCGCTCGGTGACTACCAGTGTGGATATGGCGAATACCGCCGCAGCGGCGAATATGGCGAAGAACAGCGGGCGGGCCGATTTGAACGTTCCCTGGAACCCGAAGTAGACCAATCCTATCGCCGCGATGCAACCCAACCCTATGTAAATTGCCAGCGGATCTTCGAAAAGTGCGGTCTGCATAGCTTCCATGAATACATATTCTAGCGGATGTTATGTGCAGGAAGCTAAAGTTTTTCACTCCGGCGGGGCGATAATCCTTCCGGAAGACGCTTATGAGCCCAGAAGAACAATCCCCAGACTCATTGGTTCGGATATCGGCGGCGGCGAAAGCTGCTGACGTAAGCAAGCAGACCATAGAGTATTACGTAATGCTCGGCCTGATAGAACCAGTCCGCAAAGAAGGTAGTTCCGGTCGATTCTTCGATGACGAACTCATAAGGCGAATTCGCCTGATACGCCAACTTAACAAATCCGGCTACACTCTTCGCGATATCCGCGAAACCTATCTGACCAAACGCTGAGCGGTTCGAGCTGTCTCCATCGCCGCGATCTGGAGCTTTTGCGCCTCATATCTCGAATTCTGTGATATACTGGTGTGAGGAGAGAGCGTTATCCGTGCGCCAGCATTACGCACGAGCTTTTGAGAGGTTGTCGATACGTATGAACGCCGCTAGAGGTTATTTTCAGACCGTTTCGATCTTCGAGGCCCTCGAACCGCGCCTGCTGCTCAGCGGAAGCATTGCCGAAGCTCTTCCGGTTCACGCCGAGATACTCTACTTCGATCCTGCGCCGGATCTGCTGGTGTCGGATTCCATGGCGGCTTCGGCTTCCGAGCCCCAAGCCGCTGCGCCGCTTCCGCTGGACCAGACATTTCTTCTGCACAGCGCCCCGGGCGCCTCGAAGACTATCTACCTGGATTTTGACGGGCACACGACCTCGGGCACAGAGTGGAACAACGAGTTCACCGGCGGCGCCGATTTCACCTCCCCTGCATACAGTTACCAGGGCGATTCGAGTTTCTCCGACGCCGAAAAGGAGCGTATCCAGAAAATATGGCAGCGCGTCGCCGAAGATTACATTCCGTTTGATGTCGACGTTACGACTGAAGATCCCGGCTCGTCGGCGTTGGCCCAGGCCGGGCTGTTCGATCAGGAATGGGGCGTGCGCGTGGTCATCGGCGGCAACTCCTCGGACTGGTACGAGCCCGGAGCCGGCGGCGTGGCGTATGTCGGTTCGTTCGATTGGGGCAGCGACACGCCGGTCTTTGCGTTCCCGGAAAACCTCTCCAACAGCGAGAAGTACATAGCCGAAGCGGCATCGCACGAGGCCGGACATGCCCTGGGGCTGCACCACGACGGCACGAATTCCGAGGAGTATTACGGCGGGCACGGCAGCGGGGCCACTGGCTGGGCTCCGATTATGGGAACCGGTTACTACAAGGAACTGGTCCAGTGGGGCACGAACGAGTATCCCAATGCCAACAACTCGGAAAACGACCTGGCGATCATTGTCAGCGGCAACGGGTTCGGATATCGCAGCGACGACTACGGCGACACCCGGCAGGACGCCGAGGTCCTGATCGAAGACGCCGGCCAACAGATTTCCGCTCAAGGCGTGATAGAACGCAACAGCGATCTGGACTTCTTCGCGTTCACGACGACTTCCGGCACGATCACGCTGGATGTCGATCCGTTCGAGAACGGACCCAATCTCGATATCCTGGCCAGCCTGTACGATTCGGCGGGGACACTCGTGGCTTCCGATAATCCCATTTCCGCGCTGGACGCCGGATTCCATATCCCGCTTATCGCCGGGACGTACTACCTTTCAGTCCAGGGGACCGGCAAGAGTCCGCTGGACACCGGTTACAGCGACTACGGAAGCATGGGACAGTACTATGTCTCCGGGACGCTTGGCGGGCCGGACGTTGTCGATGCCGGAATAGTCGCTGCGGATATCGACTTTGACCTCGCTCTTCCGTACGACGACGACAGCGTCACAATTACCGCCACTGTTCGGAATCTGGGCAACGTGGACCTCAGCGACCTGGCGGTGAGATTCTATGACGGCGATCCTGGCTCCGGCGGCGTGCAAATAGGTTCCGATTACATATTTGCACTCCTTGACGGAACGTCTTCCGGCGCAGCGCAGGTCGTGTGGACTCCCGGCTTGGGCGGGCCGCACGAAATCTACGTTGTCGTCGATCCAGACAATGCGATCGACGAGGAGATCGAGGACAACAACACCGCTCACAAATCGATTTCCGTGACCGACGATGATACCGACGGTCCGGAAATATACAACGTCACTGTCGTCGAGCACAACGGCGACGGCGACGGGATCATAGCCGCCGATGAGCAGATGCTGATCTCGTGGGAACTGACTGATTCGATCGCCAGAGGGCTGCTGGTGACGGAAGTGGCGATCGGGATTGAGGATTCTGTCGAGATACAGAATGTATGGGACCAGTCGCTCGATACGACGGGTTGGACCGTGCTGCTGAACGACCCGAGCGGCCCGGCGCCGGACATAAACGCCGTCAACTCCCCGGTCTGGACGCTTGGCGCCCAGGTCTCGGGCGGGCAAGTGCTCTATCGAACCGACGACCCCGGCGACGGCGCAGATTACCTCGGCGGCGATATCAACTGGGATATCGAGGCGCCTGGATGGGCGATGATTCTGGACGACTCAGGCGAGATTCAGGATTTTGCGGTCTGGGGATACTCCGCAGTTGAAATTGCGGCGATGGCGGTTGATTACGGCGGTTTTACCGGCATAACGCCCGGGGAGCATTGGTCCGGAGACGGGATTGAAACTGCGCCGACCGGCGCGCCTGAACCAGGCCCCGAGACAGCGGCGATCGCGTACTCCGGCGGAACGTACAGCGAGAATTTTGACTCGATGGGCCCGTCAGGCACGACGGGGCCGACAGGCTGGATCGCCGGTAATTACTTCGATGTTCAGAATCGCCAGCCGCCCGGAAGCACGCCGGACGATGAGTCCCTGCATGTTGACGACGGATCATCGACAAGCAAGGGACGTTCCTACAACTACGGAACAACAGGGGCTTCCGATCGCGCGATAGGCCAGATGTCCACGACCTCCACCGGTGATCGCGCGGTGCAGCTTGCGATGACCAACAACACTGGCTCGGAGATTACGGAACTGGCGGTGTCGTACGCCGGAGAACAGTGGCGAGATTGGGGCTCCGGGGTCGACCAGGTGCTGACGGTCTGGTTCTCGATGAGTCCGGGCTTCGGCTTCGTGTCGATGGGCTCGCAGTTAGACTTCCATGGACCGTCGAATGACGGGCTTGGTTCGGCGATCGACGGCAACGATCCGGCCAATCGAGCCGAACTAAGCGGCGTATTCGCACCTGCGGCTCCGATAGCTGACGGCCAGACCTTCTACATAACCTGGCACGATATCAACGAGCGGGGCGTAAACGATCATGCCCTGGCGGTTGACGATGTCATAGTCGCTCCGGTGTTTCAACCGCCGCAAATATTCCTGGCCCGAACGGGATACGACGACAATAACAGCGGCGTTGACTTTGTCGCCGCTGAAGTTTCGACTCTGGGCGTTCAGAATCCCGGCCTGGTTGACTCCAGCGGGATAGGTCCTGTCGAGCTTCTGGTCGATGGAGCCCCGGCCGCGATGTCCGGCGATTACTACGCCGTTGTCGGGCCCCTGGCTTCCGACGGTTCGGCGCCGTTGGAACACAGCTTCACGATAAACGCCGGCGACGGCGACAACAGCCCGACTTACTCGCAGTTTGTCGGGTCGGTTCAGGTGTCGCCGAGCGAGGAGATAACGGTTCTTCATGACGGTTCGCCGCTGGTCAGTGAGGCGATAGGACCGATCGATTTCGGCCAGGTTGATTCCGGATCGCCGATTGTCGAGAAAACTCTCGAAATCCGCAACGACGGCGCCCAGACGCTGCAACTCGGCGTGATAACCGCGCCGCCCGGATTCACAGTTACGCCGCCGGTTGTGTCGGAAATCGAGGCCGGCGGATCCGCATCGTTCACTGTCATCTTTGATACCGCAACTGTCGGGACATTCGGCGGAGATATAGCGATCGCCAGCAGCGACGGAGCCCAGTCGCCCGACGGATTGGACGAGAATCCGTTTACGATTGCGATTACCGGGACCGTGGTTTCACCGACGAGCATCGCCGCTCGCCACATCTTCTACAATAATTCGGCATGGGACGCAGGCTCCGACGACAACGCGATCGCGCCTGACAAGACCGCGCTGCTGGCCGGTCAAACAGCTGGCCCGACCAACTACACGAACTATCACCTCGGCGTTAACGGGATAATGATCGATATCGACAGCCCGTCGGGCACGCTTTCCGGCTCCGATTTCACCTTCCGGGTCAACCAGGCCGACAATCCCGACACATGGTCTCCGGCTCCGGAGCCGACTATCAGCGTACAAAGCGGCGCTGGCGTCGGCGGGTCGGACCGTGTGACTCTTGTCTGGGACGACGGGGCGATTGTGAATCAATGGCTCGAGGTTACCGTCCTGGCCGCCGGCCAGACGGGGCTGGACTCTGACGACGTATTCTACTTCGGAAACATCGTAGGGGAAGTCGACGGCGACGGGGAAGTCGGCGACAGCGATTACGATATCCTGGTAAGTCAGTTCGGACTGACGGGGTCAATCGCATCTCTAGCCGCCGACATCAATGCCAACGGGTACGTGGACCTGGCCGACTTTGCGATCATGAGGAGTGTGTTCGGCAATATCGTTCAATTGCCCGCACCTGTGGCGCCAGCGGCTCCGGCCCCTGTGGGCCAGACCGACGCCGATCTGCTTGAAGAGTTTTTCAACGCCGAATCCGAACCGCTCAGCGAGGCGCAGCAATCTGCGGCGCCGCAGCCTGATGCGATTGCGACATTGCCAATATCTGTCGGCTTAACGCTCCCGACGCCGCTGGATATTCAGCCCGCCGATCCGCATCGAACCGGCATTGACGCACAGGACCTGCGGGCTCTGGACGACTATCTCGTTTCGGTTGACGGCGACGGGCTACTCGTCGACCTGCTGGCCGAATCGATGCTGGCCGTTGTTCTGTAAATAGGGAAAATGCTTCTTTGGCGGGACAAAAGCTTCTGATTCGGGTTCAATTGCCTTAGAATATCGGCGCGATGGCCAAGAAGAACATTACAATTTCTCTCGCTACCAAGTTCCGCCTGCTGTTCGGTACGGCGGTGCTCGGGATAATCGCCGTCGCACTGGTCGTGCCGTGGTACTTCATGGAACTCATGGCCCAGCAGGGCGCCCAGCATGCAGGGGCCGAACTCACGCGTCTTCGTCTCAAGGAGTTCACTGAGAACCATAAGGCCAGGAAGACCAAGACTCCCACGTCCGGTTGGATCGAGGCGATCTACGGCGCCGGCGAAGTCGAGGATATAAGGCGCGGGCCGAGCTTTGAGGTCCTCAGCGACGATCTGACCCCGCAGGAGAAGTTGGACTTTCCCGCTCAGGATGCATTACGAGCCTTTGTGCGAAATGTCGACCAGGATCTTGCGGTGATAGATTCCGAAAGCGAATCGGGCCGGAAACTGTATCGCTGCTTCCGCGCGGTTCGTGTTACGCCGAGCTGCGGCGGAAGCTGTCACGGCCGCGAAGCTCCAGTCAAACGCCAGTATCAGCTCGGACAACTTGTAGGGATGATAGACGTCGGCGTGCCGCCTTCGGGGGCGAACTGGCTGGCCTGGTGGACCAGGGTCTCGTTCCTTGTCGGCGTGGTGCTGGCCGCAGTTGTCGGGTCGGTGCTGTTCGCCGTTATAGCACAGCGGCTCATACTGCGACCGGTCGGGCAGTTGAGGGAGGTTACTGACCGTGCGGCCGAGGGGGAGTTGGACGTTCGCAGCCATATCGCCAGCGGCGATGAACTCGAGCGTCTCAGCGACAGCTTCAACCAGATGCTGGCGGCTATAGCCGGCCAGCACGGCAAACTGACGTCGGCCAACCAGGCGCTGGACCTGAAACTCAGCGAACTGGCGGAAGTAAACGTCACGCTGCACCGGGCCAACCTGGTCAAGAACGAGTTCCTGGCCAATGTATCGCACGAACTTCGCACCCCGCTGAACAGTATTCTCGGGTTCGCCGACTTGCTGCGCGAGTCCGGCGACACTCGGATAGGGCGGTACGGCGAGAACATAACGCTGGCGGCCAAGAACCTGCTGGGAATGATCAACGATCTGCTGGATATCGCCAAGATCGAGGCCGGCAAAGCCGACGTTCGCTTCGAGAAGACAAGCGTTTCGGATATCTGCCGTACGCTGCTGGCGTTGATGGCCCCTGTGGCCGACAAGAACCAGATAACCGTCGAATCGGCGATTTCTTCCGACTTGCCGATGGTGGTTACTGATGCGGCCAAGCTTCAGCAGATTCTCTTCAACCTGCTGTCCAACGCCATGAAGTTTACGCCGATCGGCGGGACTGTGAGTCTGACGGCCCGTCCGTACGCGTCGAGTGCAACCGATCGCCGGTCCTGGGGAGTTGTGGTTTCAGTAGCCGACACGGGCCCGGGCATACCCCAGGCCGAGCAGTCTCGGATATTCGAGAAGTTCTACCAGGTCGAGGCCTCGCTGACCAAAGTTGTCTCAGGTACGGGACTGGGTCTGGCGATCGCCAAGGAACTCAGCGGTCTGATCTGCGGGAGACTCGTGTGCAAGAGCACTCCGGGTCACGGCGCGGAATTCACGATATTCCTTCCGCCCGACGGCGCGCGAGCACGCAAGGATTCGCTGACCGGCAACGGCGTCTGATCGATCGCCGCATCGCGACGGCGCCAGCTAGTACCAGACCATCACGATTATGTTGTCTTCGTCGATCTTTCCGTGCATCGTTCCGATCATGTGGCCGACGTCCTTGACGTCAATGTCGTCTGAGTCGAGCCAGTCGTTTATGTGCTCTTCGAGGCCTTCGATCGCCGGTACGGATATCTTCGATCGGAATATGCGGCAGCGCGTGGCGCCTGTTCCCGATTGCTGCATCGGTCTGGAGAACTGGTGTCCCGAGGCGACCTGGGCGTTGATTCCGCCGGTGTGCGAAATCGATCGGGTCGATGAGCCCTCGGCGATCGTCAGCGGTTCCTCTTCCGGCGGCTCGATGCGAATCGGCTCATCGGCCGGTTCAATGCTGATAGGTTCGTCGGCTGATTCGATGCGAATCGGTTCGTCGGCCGGTTCTATGCTGATAGGTTCGTCATCGAAGGGAATGCTGTCATTGTCCTTACTCATCGCTGAACTCCTGTTGCACAATTGTGATTCTTGTGATTCTTGTGGGAAAGATCGACGACAGGACGTTATTATATTGTCGGGCCGGCTCGCGTCAACTATCGTAAAGCCGGGACACCGAAGATATGAACCCGACCGCTGGCACAGACATATTCGATTCCGAGCCGTTTGACTCGGAGCGAATGCGACAAAAGGATGAATAATTCTATGGCCGATGGCAAATGGACGATTCTGGCGTTGTTCGGAGTGTTTGGATTGGCCGTGCTCGGATTTCGGCACCTTGGCGGCGGAGTCACCCAGACCACTCCGGCCAAGAACCTGCCGGCCCGCGCAATGGACGGGCAGTTTCGCGGCATAGCCCTGCAAATGCACAATCCAGGCGACGAGAACCACCCTTACGAGCAGTTCATAGACGAAATCGCCGCCACGGGCGCAGACACCGTTTGTCTCGTGATCCCCGGCTACCAGGAAAACGGTTCGGCCGCTTCGATCTTTATCGACCAGAGAAAGGTCCCGACTCGCGACAGGCTCCGCAAGATCATCAGGCACGCCAGAGCGCAAGGCCTGCGCGTCGTCTTCATGCCGATAGTGCTGCTGATGAACCCGCAGGACGGCGAGTGGCGCGGCAAGATCAAGCCCAAGAACTGGGACGAATGGTGGCGCCAGTACACCAACTACGTGCTCCGCTACGCCTACCTTTGCAATGAAGAGAATGTCGAGGTCTTCCAGATCGGATCGGAACTGCTCTCGACGGAGACCCACACCGATCGCTGGAAAACGTTGATCAAGAAGATCCGCAAGGCTTTTCCTGACGGGCTCCTGAGCTATTCGTCAAACTGGGACCACTATCGCGTGCCGAAGTTCTGGGGCGAACTGGACATGGTCGGAATGACGGCGTACTACGATCTGACCGGGGGCGACAAGCCCACCCTGGCCAGACTCAAGAAGGCCTGGGTCCCGCTGAAAAAGGAGATACTCGACTGGCAGAAGACTGTCGGCAAGCGGATCATGTTCACCGAACTGGGATGGCCCAACCAGGACACCTGCGCCGAGTATCCCTGGAACTACTACCAGAGCACCAAGCCCGATCCGCAGGCCCAGGCCAACTGCTTCGAAGCGTTCTTCGATACGTGGATCAATGAGCCTAGCGTTTCGGGGTTCATGGTCTGGGAATGGCGAAAGGGCCTCGGCCAGGACCACAGCGAAAAAAACGATCTGTCGTACGTACCGTACAAGAAGCGGGCGATGAAGGTCATTTCGCGATACTACAATATGCCCGGCGGCGGAGAGAATATCAAAATCATGAGGAAGCGCGCGGCGACCCAGCCGGCGACAACGACCCGCCCGGTCGGGACGCAACCGAAATAGGCTCCGCTGCAGAGTCGCAGTCCCGATTTTGACCCAAGCCGGCAAAGTGTTTGCATCGTAATAGCTCCAACTGCTATTATTTGCGCGTCGCCTGGGGCGGCGGAGCGGCGTTCGCCTCGCATGCTGAGGGTGCTGTTGGGATTTTGGGAGCAAGTCATGCGTAACGTGAATGTGCTGATTCTGTTGGTTCTGGCGGGCATGGGTCCGGCGATTGTCTCAGCGGCCGAGCGCGACAGCAGGGCGCAATACGGCACGCGTTCCCTCCAGGCGGCCAAACACATCGCAGCGACGATCAATCTCTCAAGACAGAAAAAAAATCTGGAGGCTTTGAAAGAAGCCCAATCCGCGATAGCCGCCGATCCGTCCTGTCAGATGGCGCATTACTGGCACGCGATAGTTCTGATGGATCTCGGTCGGATCGACCAGGCCAAGGCCAAGTACGAGCACGTGTACAAACTCGGCGATACGCATCAGGCCGACAATCTCACCGTGGAGGTCGCCGTCGATCTCGGACTCATTCACGGGCGCCTCAAGGAGTACGACAAGTCCAGCATATGGTTCACTCGAGCCATCGTCTGCGATCCGCACGACAAGCACGGTTATCGCTGGAAGGCTTTTCGGAACCTGTCGATCAATATGCTCAATACGCGCCGGAACATGTCGGCTGCGTTGGCGGTGATCTTCGCTTATGCGGCCAATCCGAATAAGGTCTCCGACAAGATGGTCACGGAATTGCTTGAGCGGGCCGGCGACGACGAGGTCGCCAGAGTACTCTACTTTGGCGTTAAGACTCCCAAACTCGCTCCACGATCTGTCGAAAAGTTGGGTCAGATGACCAGTGTCGAGGTCAAGCAGGATGCCCTGGCTGAGAATATCCACGGGTTTCACCCTGATCCGCAGGGTCGATACGTTGTTGCGACAGTATCATCGGCTCCGCATTACTACCTGATCAAAACGACTGGGAGTTTGTCGCTCAAACAGGTGAAGGTAAAGTCGAAGATTCAAGCGGCCCACCTTGTCGGCCAGCGCCTGTATCTCGTGCTGAGTGATCCCGGCAGGCTCGAGACAGTCGATCCCCTGACGGGAAAGACGTCGGCTTCAGTCTCGCTCGGCGATATGTCGCCAAAAACAATCGCCGTGGTCCCGTCTCATTCGACTGCGTATTTTCCCATCAAGAAGGAAATCCGCCGGCTGGACATGAGCACCGGGCGCACATTCTCCACTGACGTGCCCGGCCAGCATGTAGCCGCCGGCCCGAATCAGCGGTTTATTTTCAGCTACGTCAAGCCTGATTACCAGCACCCGCAGCATATCATCATAAACGGCAGACCGGTGTTCATCAGGTCAACCCGCACAGACTGGACTCAATCTACGTTGTTCAAGTCACTAGTGGTCCCCGGCGGACTGCAACTGGCCGAAGTGCGTGAAAACGCCGCGTCAAACGCATACAGAATAGTAATCAGCGGCGACGGGCATTGGGTCGCACTTGTCGGCGGAGGCGGATGGCGACCGCGAGCCGACAAGGACAAGGGACACGGTTACGGCGTGGCGGTCTTCGGCGGCCACAACTTTGAGCATATCCAGGGATTCTACAGGTCTGCATCCCACTCCGCAGGCGCCGCGATCAACCCCGTTACCGGACAGATCGTAACCCTCGCTCGGAATCAAGCCAATATCTATCACCTGGCCGATCCGAGCAAATCACAGACCGTCAAGGGCGCCTTCAACGGAATCTGCACCTGGAGCGGGGGTGGAAACTACCTGCTGCTGGCCGGGAAACAAAAAAAGAACGACACCGTACAACGACTCTTTGTCTACGCCAACCCAATGTCGATGAAAGAAAAGCAACTCGCCGGACAATGGTGGCGAAAACTCAACGTCGCCGCGGCGAAACAGGCGTCTCCGGCTAAAAAAGTCGACATGAAGCCCGTCGGATGGTTGGCGTCTTTTGCGATAAGGACAACTAGAACCGACGCCAGAAGGATGCTGTCTCGGGTCGCGAAAGATGCTCGGACCGATCGCCCTCACCAATGGCGACATCACAAACCGTACGTGGAGAAGAATCCGAAACTTCCCGGCCAGATATCGGATATATGGAAGCAGACCCCGAGGGTCCAGGACGCCGGGATGGCGGTCTACCTTTTCAGGAAGTTGCTGAAAGCCAATCCGAACTCGACGCCCGTGAAGTTCTCCATGGCTCAAGCCCTGGCTGGAACAGGCCAGCGAACCGAGGCCGGGACGCTCTTGCTGCAGGTAGTGCGAACTGACGCAGGGCGAACGATTCTCACGTGTCTGGCCCTGTCGGATCTCGGCGGAATCCTCCTCCAGCAGAACAAGGAAATGGCGGCGATCTACTGCTTGGCGGCCTCGGCGTGGACCGACAAGGCCAATCCCAAGACGATCGAGCGGCTGGCGGCGCTGTTGCAGAAGAATGGTTTCAAGACCGAGGCAGCGCGTTTCAGTGCGGGCCAACCGAGCGTCGCCGTCTCGTCGGGGACTCTCGGCAAACTCCCCGCCCCGAGCGGGCGGAGCAGGAAACTGACCGCCACGTTGATCCACAGCAAATCCGTTCAGTCGGTAGTCCTTATCAAGGTCGGTCGCGGAACCGGCACTGGCGTCTGCATAGGCAAGTCGGGGCTCATATTGACCAACCATCACGTAGTTGACAGTCGATCGAACATATTCGTTTATCCGTTCCGTCTCAAAAACGGAAAGGCCCAAAGACTGCGCAGCTACGTGGGACGCGTAGTCTACAGCGATCCGCGAGGCGACATCGCTGTTTTAAAGATATCCACGCCGCCTTCGTCGCTCCGGCCGCTACCGGTGGCTCTGGCCGACCCGAAGCCCGGTCAATCCGTCTTCGCCATAGGCCATCCCGGGCTCGGCGACAAGGTCCCGACCCAAACCATCAGCCAGGGGATCATTAGCTCCGGCGCTCGAACCCTGGAAGGTGTCAGGTACCTGCAGCACACCGCGGCGATCAACCCCGGCAACTCCGGCGGGCCGCTGCTTGACGACAGGGGCCGGCTGGTCGGCCTGAACACCCTCAAAGCCAAACTCCAGGGCGTGAACTTCTCGATTCCCGTAGAAACGATCCGTGCGGTCTTCGCCGGCGGCAAACGATAAACACGCCGCCGCATCGCGTATTACAGATCGCTCGGCGAGTTCCCGGAGCAATCCCCCCGGGCCGGGTGAGCCTGGTTTCTTGAGAAACAGATGTTTGTGACTGTTCGGTTGTGTATGATATTCTTGACGCCTCGGTGACTCAGAATATTCGCGTAATCCAATCGGGAGACGAAAATGCTGTCCAGAAAAACGTATTTTATTCGCGAACACGTCGGATTCATGAAGCTCTCGGACACCTTCGACATCCTCGATCCCGAAACGCAGGATCAGATCGGAATCGCCAAAGAGAAACCCGGCGGGTTCATGAAGCTGCTCCGCCTGTTCCTCAATAAACGGATGCTGCCGACGAAGGTGTTCATCTATGAAGGCGCCGACCCGCAGGACGAGAGCAAGCTGCTGTTTTCGATCCAGCGCGGGTTCACGCTGTTCCGCTCGAAGGTAAACGTTCTGAATCCCGACGGGACACTCATCGGATGGTTCAAGAGCAAGGTCTGGTCACTCGGCGGGGCGTTTAGAGTCTTCGACGTTCAGGGACAGGAAGTGGCGCTGGTCAAGGGCGACTGGAAGGGATGGAACTTCCGCTTCCTCGACGCGGCCGAAGGCGAACTGGGCACGATCACCAAGAAGTGGTCCGGGCTGGGAAAAGAACTGTTCACCTCCGCCGACAACTACATAATCGCACTGAACGGCGAACCCGAACCGGCAATCGCCACACTCCTGCTGGCCGCAGGACTGGCGATAGACACGGTCTACAAAGAAAAGTGATTGACGGCTGGCAATTGGTCCCGATGTACATCGGGAGCGAACGTCAACGGCGACGGCGAGAACTGATGCGCTTCAAACGGGAGAATGGTTATGGATAGTGGGATTGTCGGAGTTGGGCAGGCGGCGGCTAATATCATGCGCGGCCAGGAGCGGTTGGAAGACCGAGATGCGTCCTTGCGGAAAGGTAGAGCGACGACTGATGCGATAAACGCCGTCGGAGACTTGGCGGCCGAGAACGCCGAGCTTAGGCTGCATCTGGCTACTTTGATCAGGTTGCTGATATCGAAGATGGTGATCTCTCCCGAAGAGTTCCAGGAACTCTGTGCCGGCATAGACGGTATGGACGGTGTCATGGACGGCCGCTTCGACGGCAGGATAATGAGCGACGGATCAGTTGTCGTCGACGAGAAGGCCCAGGATGATCTGGCATTGAGAGAGCTTTCGGCAATCGTTAAAAAGAAGGCTTCTGAATAGGATATTGGGAAGGTGGAAGGATACCGGGAAAATGATGAACACTACCAAGACGCTCCTTTGTAGCGGGCTGTTAATAATGTTGCTTGCTTGTCAGGCCGTTGCGGCGCCTGCTGCGAGTAAGCCGGCTGCGCGTAAGGCTCCGATGCATATTTATCTGCTGATCGGCCAGTCGAACATGGCCGGTCGGGCCGCGTTTACCAAAGAAGAAGCTGCGCCCATTGAGCGGTGCAGCCTGCTGGACGCCAAAGGCAAGTGGGTCCCGGCCAAAAATCCGCTCAACATATATTCGACGATCCGCAAAGGGGCCGGGATGCAGAAGATGAATCCGGGCTATCTCTTTGCGAAAACGATGCTCGAAAAGGATAAGACGACCTCCATCGGTCTTGTTGTAAACGCAAAGGGCGGAACCAGTATAAAGAGCTGGCCCAAGGGCTCGAAGTTCTACAAAGACGCCGTCAAGCGAACGAAACTCGCACAGAAGACCGGCGTTCTGAAAGGGATACTCTGGCACCAGGGCGAATCGGACGCCAAAGATGCCAAGTACCTCGACAAGCTCAAGGCCCTGATCGCCGACCTCCGCAAGGACCTCGGCACCCCGGACCTGCCGTTCGTGGCCGGCCAGGTCAACAATGTCCCGCTGATCAACGACCAGATCGCGCAACTGCCAAAGGCCGTCAAGTCAACCGGCTACGTAAGCTCAGAGGGCCTGAAGTGCAGGGACCGCTGGCATTTCGACTCAAAGAGCATGAGACTGCTCGGCAAGCGATACGCAGAAGCGATGCTCAAGATCCACGCCAAACAGAAGGCCGCAAAGAAGGCTCCGGCTAAGAAACCGGCCGGGCGTTAATTTGGTTTAGTCGTTGGTTGAGGCGGGTCCCAGGGGCGCACAATCTGGTTTGGCGGGAGGTCTTTGGCGCTTACCTTCAGCCATCTGGTTCCGCGTTTTACCTCGTAGGCGAACAGACCCTTTACCGAGACGCCCGACATGTCGGTCATCGTGAAATGCAGGTGCGGCGAGCCCGAGGCTCCGGAGTTGCCGACTAGAGCCAGGGTTTGGCCTTTCTTTACTTTTTCGCGCGGGCGAACTTTGAGCGAACCTTTCTGGATGTGGCCGTAGGAGCCCATGACGCCGGCTCCGTAGTAGACGCTGACGTAGTTTGCGTTGTTGAATCCGCCGGATTTTCCGACAGGCATGTCCGGAGATTTGTCCGACGCCATGAGCACGACCCCGTCGGCCTGGGCGACTATCGGCTGGCCCCAGGCGTAATGGTCTTCGAGTTGCCTGCCGGTTCCCGAATAGCTCTTGCGTCCCTTCCTGATGACCAGGTCGTGGGCGAATGTGGCGCCGGCTTTTATGCGATGGTGTCCCGTGCGGTCGGGTACGACATACCACTGGCCGCTGACCGGAAGTGCGAAGGAGTGCCTGGTCTGGGTCTTCATCGCCATGGGATACCACACCTTGCGGTAGGTCTGATATTTCGGCTTCTGGAAGTTCCATATCTTCCGCAGCATCAAGCGAAGCTCGTATTCGGCGCAGACCGGCAGGCGGTTCCTGCGGCACCATCCGATGAGGCGATCGATATCCTTGTCGGTCCCGGCTTTGGCGCGCAGCGAGAGGTATTCGGTGTGTTTCGGGACCCATGGCGCCGTCCGCCAGATTATCATGTCGGCGTCTGGGTATCTTGTCGCCCTGGTTCCGGCCGGTCTTGATGTCGGCCCGGGGAGCATGCCGCCAGCGCTGGCGTGCGGGAACACAAGCGAGTCGACTTTGAGCGGCTTGTTGTGATCGCTGGTTTTGATGCGCTGCGCCATCGTGCTCGCCGGCGCGTAGGGAGCGGCCGGTCGTCTGGCTCGCGTCGCGGCCGGAGCGGTAAACTGCACCGCTGCGACAAGTCCAACCAGGCCGACAAACATCATCAACCAGCGAGATGCAAATCTTGTAGCGATGCCTTTATGATACATATGGTGCGTCGCCGAGGCAATTGGATAAAGCGTGGTTCGGTTTCACGCCGTTCTGTACGGATGAACTCGATTAGCCTGCGATGATCTTCTTCCAGTCCACCTGGTCTATCGCGAAGCTCACTTCAGGTCCCAGTGTCGATTTGCTTACTGACGTCATCTTGTCATCCGGGATCAGGGCCAGTACCGGCACATTACCTTTTTCAGCGATCTGTGCAGGGTTAGTCAGCATTGCGATTTCGTCATCCGGCCCGCTCAGGTCTGTCTTGTGCGGATCGATCTGGTAGCGGTTGATTATCACTCCCGCCACGCGCAGACCGGCGGACCGAGCCGCCTGGATCGTTAGGAGCGTGTGGTTGATCGTTCCCAGGTCCGGTCTGGCCACGATCACAATCGGCAGGGCGAGCATCACCGCCAGATGCACGACCCACAAGTCGTCTGAGATCGGGCACAGCAGTCCGCCTACTCCTTCGACTACGACAGCGTCGCAATTGCCCGGCAGCCGCCTGTATGCATCCAGCATGTGTTCGATATCGACGGTTCGCCCGGCCCGCTGGGCCGCGACGTTCGGAGCCAGAG
>CAYMSH010000004.1:0-40616 GCA_964392945.1 uncultured Planctomycetaceae bacterium
TGCCGCAGGCCAGGGTCAGGATCACGCAGTCGTCGGGCACCTGCTCGGCCAGCTCGGTGTAGTAGTTGCGTCCGGGCTTGGCTCCGTCGCAGCCGCCGATCAGGAAGAAGTGCTTGATCTGTCCGGCCTTTACGGCCTCGATCACCGGGCCGGCGACGCTCATCACGGCGTTGTGTGCAAAGCCGGTGAGGATCGTTTTTTCTTCTGCGGTCTCGGCGAAACCGTCGGCGGCCAGGGCGGCCTCGATCACGGGCGTAAAGTCGCCGTCTGCGACGTGCGTAACTCTGGGCCAGCGGACCAGACCCGTGGTGAAGATACGCGACGCGTAGCTGTCCAGCGGCTTCTGGATGCAGTTTGTGGTCATCAGGATCGCACCGGGGAACGCGTCGAAGTCGTCGGCCTGGGTCTGCCAGGCTCCGCCGTAGTTGCCGACGAGGTGCGGGAATTTCTTCAGTTCGGGATACGCGTTTGCCGGCAGCATCTCGCAGTGGGTGTAAACGTTTACGCCTTTGCCTTCGGTCTGCTTGAGCAGTTCCAGCAGGTCCTTCAGATCGTGGCCGGAGACTAAGATGCACTTGCCGGCTACCGGCGCGATGTTGACAGGCGTCGGTTCGGGATGACCCAGTGCGGCGGTGTTGGCCTGGTCCAGCAGCTCCATGACCTTCAGGTTCAGCTCGCCGACTTTCAGCGCCGTGCCGGTAAGTTCGCCGACATCGTTGGGATTGCCTGCAAGGTAGTCGAGTATCTCGTTGAACGTTCCGAAGACCGCATCGTCGGCCACGTTCAGCACCTGGGCGTGATCGGCGTATGCCGCGGCGCCCTTGAGTCCGTAGGTGATCAGTTCCTGCAGCGCCACTACGTCCTCGCCGTCGGCGGCCTGGCGCGTGTCGATCTGCAACGCCGCGGCCTGGGCGATCATGCCTTCTGTGGTGTCGGCCAGCTGGCAGCCTTCGCCGCAGAGCACTTCCGGCTCGCTGCAGAGTTCTTCGTATTTGGCCTTGAGGCGCTGGCCGGTTTCGCGGGCGGCTCGCAGGACCTCAACAATCGCGTCGGCGTCGAAGTTCACGTTGGTGACTGTGGTGAACAGGGCCCGGATGATAAACACATTGGCTTCCCTGTCGATCGCGCCGAGCCCGGCCAGGCGGTGTGCGTAGCGGGCCAGTCCCTTTGCCGCGTGCAGCAGGAGATCCTGCAGCGCCGCAACGTCAGGGGTCTTTCCGCAGACACCGGAAATATTGCAGCCGGTTCCCTTGGCGGTCTGCTCGCACTGATAACAAAACATACTCATCATTTAGTCCTTTCGAAGAAAAAGTTCTTTCGCTATTGTCCGCCCCTTTGGGGTCTTGAACACTTTGTCAATAAGCCCCGACGTGCTCTTGCCGTCGGTTGTATCATATTCGTCAGGGATGTTAACAAGCCAGTCGGCATCCCATATTATCCGAAATTCCGGCGTGTCGATGTCGCGTGCGCTGTGGTGATTGGCCACGATTCGACACACGTGCTCGATCGCAGCAGAGTCAATATCCATGGACTCGAGAATCTCGCGTGCGATCGGCGGGCCTTCGATCTCCTGGTATCTGCCGGACGAACTGCCGTGTTTCCGCTCGGCGGCCTGGATGCCGATATCGTGCAGGATCGCAGCGGCTTTCACTACCAGTTCGCTTACGCCCGGCGAAGCGTCGAGAATCGATTCGGCGTAGCCAAGCACCGCCAGGGCATGATCCACCCGACGCGAATCGTCGCCGAAGACGGACTTCATCCGGGCGATTAGCGATTCGGTGATCGTGATGTCTGCGGCGTTGTCGGCGAGCGTCATTTCGTTTGCTTTCGGTTAATCCAGGAAGTACTTCACCAGCCAGTCAAGCCGGCCGCGTTTGACGAAATGCATCCCGGAGAATTTCATCACTTCCTTTATTCTAGCGCGGTGATCCGCGTCATAACAGTGGACCTTGCAATCTTTGCATTTTGGCTTGGGGTCCATGGGACACCTGGCCAATCGCTCAGTGGCGTACGCCAGCAGCTCGCCGCATTCTTCGCACAACCGGCTGCCATCGGTCCGATGCTTCTTGCTGCAGTAGACTTCTATGAACTTCTTGATCGTCTGAAGCTGTTTGTCGGGCGACGCCGGTTTCATCAGCGATCAGTTCTCCGCCTTCACGGTCCCGTCGATACCGACAGTGATGTCGCCAAACGGAATGTCGGTTCGCCCCGAGGCGTCCATCGCGGCGCGGGCGGCCATCACGATCCCTGTGCAGCACGGCACTTCCATGTGCGCCACGGTGACGCTGCGGATGGAGTTGTCGGCGAATATCCGAGTGAGTTTGTCTATGTACGGTCCGACGTCGTCGAGTTTCGGACACGCGATGACCACCGCCCTTCCGGCCAGCAGTCGCTGGTGGAAGTCCGGCATGGCGAAGGCGACGCAGTCGGCGGCGATCAGCACGTCCGCGTCGTTCCACATGTCGCCGGCCGGCGGAACGAGCGTAAGCTGGACCGGCCAGTGCGACAGTTGTGAAGCTTGGGCGGCCGGTTCTGCGCTCGGCGCGGCTTGCGGCTCCAGCGATCGGGCCATAGCTCCGGGGCATCCGCAAGGCGTCTGAGGCGGCGCTTCTGCCGGAACAGCAGGTGCGGTGCGAGCGGCCTCGACAGCCGCTTCGTCGAACTCATCGGCCGGCCGCTCTTCAACAGTTATCGCATCAAAGGGGCACACGCCGAGGCACGCGCCAAGTCCGTCGCAGAGATTCTCGGCCAGCAGCTTGGCCTTGCCGTCGATTATCTTGATCGCGCCTTCTGCGCAATCCGGAACGCACAGACCGCAGCCGGTGCATTTGTCTTCGTCAATCCTGACGATCTTTCGCATCACTTTGTCACTCATACCGATCTCCAAGAAGCGTTTGCCGCCTCGTCTGTTTGCATCATTCTAGAGACCGCCGAAAGCTGGCACATTGACTTATATCAAGCCGGAGAGACTTTTCGATTATTGACCTTACAGCAGCCCTGAACTGTCCGCTTTAGCCATTTTTCGCCGTGTGGCATGCCGTATGTGTAAGGGCTTGGGACTACGGTGATTAGTCAAGAGACTTCTTTCAGGCCCGAAGGGCCGACAGAAAAGCCTATATTCGCTGAATTCTGTCGCCCCTCCGGGGCTTACTATTGAAAGACATGAGTTCCGGGGGCTCACGCCGCCCGGCTAAGGCCTGCCTGACGGCAGGCCCTGTCGGCCTTTCAGGCCTGGACCAAACGGCACGTCGTTTGGCCTTGCCAGAAGGCAGTCGAGAATAGACAATCGTATCGTCATTTAGAAACCAGACGACCCGCACGGCGACTTGGCAGCGCCGGGCTGGCGGCAAACTCGAAGCGTTCATCCGTCGCCGCTGGACCTTGATTTCGATTCGGAACGAGAACACCGACCTGAATGAACTTAGACGCCGATAGACATATATGGTCCCGATGCCGATCGCTGCTGGGATATCCCTTGACCAGGATTCTGCTCTGGCTGATCTCAGTGGCCGCGCTTGGGTGGCTGGTCCAGGCGATCATCCTGCTGGCCGGCTGGCGATACGGCGTGTTCACCGCCGACGGCAGATGGATCCTGATCGTGCTGGCACTCGGCGTGCTCTCGCTGCTGATCGCCCAGGATCGGAGTTCAGCGGCGCAATACGGTTTCGTCTTCGATGCTCGCTGGCGGCGAACAGTCCTGGTCGGATTCCTCATCGGCTGCGGCGTCTACATCACCTGCAGTGTCGCGACTCTACTAGGCGGGATCATGACAATTCGGCCCGATATCGCACCGGCGGAATGGACCAAGGGGCTCCTGAACGGACTGACTGCGATCGTAGTGGCGCCGATAACGCAGATTCTGTTCTGCGGTTATATTCTCGGAATGCTCCGGACCCGGCACGGGCGCATCACGAGCATCGCGGTGGTCTCGATTCTCTTTGCTTTCACACAGCGTCCCGAGGCGCCGCTGTCAATGCTCACGGCCGACTTGCTGTCGAACTTCACAGGTCTGCTCCTGGCGATGATTCTCCTCTGCCTGTTGCGACTGCGCACCGGGAGCATTGTGTTCGGCTCGTCAATACTTGTCGGATGGGTCTTCTTGAAACGGTTTGCACGTTTCGCCCGGCTCTTCCAGCCGAACCCCGACGCTCCGGAATGGCTGACGCGATGTTTTTTTCCCAACGGCTCTTACGCCGCCCTGCGCGGACCGCTGGTGTGGACTGTCCTGGTCATTGCGATAGTCGCCTGCGGCGCGGCGCTGTATCGACGCGGCGAGCGGAGCCCCTCTTCCGACGCTTCGGTGAGTTTCAAGCACCTGTTTCCTTTCGGCTCGCCATTTCTGCTGGCCCCGTTGGATGTGTGGCTGGCGCGATTATCGCACGCGAGATTCAGCGTCGGCCGGCTCTATGTCCCGCGCCTGGTCTGCACTCTTGTGTTTTCGCTCGTTGCGACGCTTGTCGTCCTGCCGGAGCGTTTGCTGCTGGCGATCCTGCCGTCTGGCCGCACGATCCGGGACCCGATCTTCATCCTCGGGGTTCACAGGAGCGGTACGACACACCTGCAGAATCTCCTGTCGCTTGACGATTCCCTGGTGACCCCGCGACTTTACCAGGTGATGAATCCGAAAGGTTTTAACTTTCTCGGTTGGCTGCTCGCCCCGCTGATCGCGTGCATGCCTACGCGCAGACCCATGGACAATATGGGCGTCCATATTCTCGCCCCGGCCGAGGAGGAATACGCCGTCGCCAACGCCTCGGGCCTGTCGCCGTATTGGTCCCAGGTATTCCCTTCGCAACGCGAGCACTACGATCGATTCATCTATCTAACCGAGGTCACTAGCGCCGAGCTAAGCCGCTGGCGGCGATGTTACGTGGCGTTTCTGCGTCGGCTCACGCTGTTTACCAAGAGGCGAGCACTGCTGAAGAGCCCGTACAACACCGCTCGGGTCGCCCTTCTCGGCGAGATGTTCCCAACCGCTCGCTTCATCCACATCCGCCGAAATCCGTATGATGTCTACAGGTCGTCGCGGCGTATGGATGTGCACCTGTCGGCGGTCACTCAACTGCAGGCCCCTGCCGAAAGCGAACCGTTCGACTCTCGTTTCCTTCGCCACTACCGCGATATTGAAGACGCCTGCGCCGAAGGCATTGCCGGCCTGAACGCCGAACAGTCTGTCGAAGTGTCGTTCGAGGATCTGGAAGATGATCCCATCGGGCAAATTGAACGAATCTACGCTCAACTCGACCTGCCGCTGAGCGACGGGTTCCGGCGCCGCCTGGTTCGTTACGTCCAGAGCGTCGCAGACTACCAGAAGACCGTTTTCGCCCCGCTCGACCCCGAGTCGGCCGGCGCCATAAGCACCCAACTGGCGGACCTGTTCCAGCGCGGCGGCTACAACGCACAAGACGATTCGCGCGTAGTCGGCGGGTAGAGGCCGGGTATTGGGCCCCGGATCTGAATTCCCGATCGACGATCCGTCGCGCCCATCATGCGCTTGGAGCCGGGAGTTTTCTGAGCCGGAGATGGAGATACAGGTTCGCTGCGAGCCGAGCGCTGAGAAAAGCCGTCGCGGCCGCGTTCACGCCAATGGCTTTGAATTCGACGATCGCCAGGTACAGAACCGACAGGATCACCGTCACTTCAATAATTGTCGCCATGGTTATCGGGCTGGTCCGATCTCTCTGCACCAGCAAGGCGCGTTGGAAAGATATCAGGACCGTCAGTGCGGGGAAGATGCCGAGAATCATCACCGGGATCATCGTCAGGCCCGCCAGTTCCGAACTCAAGCCGCTGACCTGAACAAACCACATCCGGGACAAGGGAGTAAACGCGATTGCAATAAGACCCGAGGCCAGACCAAGGCCCAGGAACGCAGCGAAACGGGTAACGACTCGATCGTCGTGGCGACTCTTGCCCAGCATGGTGATCGCCGCCTCCTGGAAAGAGATGCCGATCCCCCGAAACAGGAACACGAAGGAGCCGACTACCGGCAGGACGGCCAATGATTCAATCGCCATGACGCTCTTGCCAATGAAGAACGTAACAAGCGGATGAACGCCGAGCGTGAGCATGGAAGTCAGCGCCAGCGGGTAGTAGAATTTCGAAATCTGGCGGAATCCGAGAGGCGTCTTGTCCGATCGCACGCCGCGGTCTTTCAGCTTTTTCAATATGTCGTGAACCATGATTCGCGTAAACAGCGCTTCGGCGACAACGCCGGCCGACAACGCCGAGGCCGCGATGTAAACGCCGGGAACGCCGCTAATGCGATAGAGGATCACGGCTGTCGAGGCCATGGAAACCAATCGAATGAACGTGCCGTAGGCGACGCGGCGAGTTGCGTGATTGCTGATCAGGATTCCCTGGTAGAATCGGCGAATACCAATTGCGGCCGGCCAGGGCAGGAGAATAATCGTCGCGGTGTAGGTTAGATCAGCGACATTTTGCGGCAGGCCAATGGCGTCGATGGTGACCGCGAAGAATACTCGCGGGATTAACAGCACCAGCATCAGGGCGGTGATCGATACGTTCAGCGCCCAGGTGAATTGCCTGAGTTTGGACAGTGACTGGGAGTCCTTGACCAGGAAGGTTGACGCCGTCATCATCATGATCACCGGCGCTTCTATGATCAGGGCGAATGAAAACGCCACGCCGTATGCCGCCAGATTGAACTTCGGGTCCGCCAGGCGCGCAATTATCGCCGCGATGAAGGGCCCCTCAACCGACATCATCAACCACGTACCGGCCAGCGGCAGCCAGAACTTCAGGATCTTTCCCGCCGTCAACGTTGGCATAGGGGTCCCTTGACCGGGAAAACCGCCGCCGCCAATACAATTGTCTTTTTCACGCTGGTCACCATATCGATTTCATGTCCCACGCGTCCAGGGATTTCAAGGTGACGCCGCCGCTGTCGGCGAATACCGACACGCCGAGGTCCTTGTCTCCGGGATACTCGACCCTTGTAACGCTTGTGGCGCCGTCATTAATGAACACTTCGAGAACGGATTTATCAATGAACACGTGCAGCTTGAGACTCTTGTCTTTCCCCAGTTTCAAGGGAAGCTCCGTCCCGGCCACGTTCAATTTCCCGCCTAAGTATCTGATAGTGACGGCGCTTTTGCCGTCTCCGCTCTGGCGGACCTTCAGGCCGAAGGCTTCAGCGTCGGCATCGGTGAACTGGGCGATGATCTCCAGCGTATCGCCTTTTATATCTTTGAGCAGCTCGGATTTGCTGTCGACTTTCAGACCCTTGATCTCGCGGTGTTTGGCGCGCAGCTTCTTGAGCTCCGGCGCGGGGGTCTGGATTAGTCGCTTTTCTTTATCGAGGGTCAGGACGCGGGGGAGAGACATGCACCCGTTCCAGCCGCGTTTGGGTTTGAATCCGCAAATCCAGCCGACCAGGATCCGGCGGCCGTCTTTGTCGACAAAGGCATTGGTGCCGTAAAGCCCGCGTGTCCAGGACCGATCTTTCGGCGGGTTCTTTCCGAACCCGTAATCAACCACGCCGCCGCCCCCGTTCTTCTTGAAGCTGATGGCCTTGGCGTCAAAATCACCTGCGATATAGGAAAGCGGATGCGTTGAGCGGACCAGCACCCACTTGTCCTGGAGCCGGAAGAAGTTCGGGCACTCGCCGGAGACACCGTCCATCTTGCCGGCGTACTTCCATTTCGTAAGCTCCTTGTTCTGGGCTTCCCCCACCAGCCCGCCGCATGACTTATACGTAACGAAGGTCCGCCCGTCTGACCTGAACACAAAGGGATCGCTCCATCCGCCATGAACGTTTGCCGGCACTCCGCTGACACCGGCGGACATGATCGGGTTTTCCTTTATCCGTTTCCATTTCACCAGATCGTCATCAAGCGCCACCGCCGCCCATTGCTCGCGTTTCGGCGTGCGGTGCGGAGCGTAGCGTTTGGCGTAAACAAAGGTGTAAAACAGCATGGGCCGGCCGTTGCCGTCGAGAGTAACGCAACCGGAATTGCATCGGGTCTCACTCCGCTGAACCATGGGCAGCAAGGCCCAGTCCAGGTTCTCCCAGTGGACCAGATCCCTGCTTCGCGCGTGAGCCCAGAGTGAATAGTTGTATCCCCAGCGATCGCCGCTGAACGGGTTGTACTGGTAGAAGATATGATAGTAGCCCTTGTAGAATATCGCGCCGCAGATATCGTTCATCCACTGCGCCGGCGGACGAAAATGGTAGATCGGGCGGGTGGGATCTTTCTCGGCAAGCGGGATCGCGGCGTTAACCGCATCTTTGGCCCTTTTGACCCACTTGGCTTCTTCAGCCATGCCGCCGGCGGTTACAAACATCGCCACGAGCAACACGCCCGGAACGAATCTCATAGAATGTTTGAACATAGTTTCTCCCTGTTTCCTTTTCGCTTCTATTGGCGAATACAGCCTACGTCGGCCATCCTACCCCTTGGAGTCGGAAGACACAATACAATGCAGACCCGCTTGCAGTTCTGCAGCTTTCTCCTTGTTGTCGCCGAAGCCGGGCCTTATAAAGGGATACATGGGGTTATGAAAGAAGGGCACATCGGCGGGTACTCCGGCCGGCAAGATCCCGGGAGCACTGAATGAATCGCCAGTCACTGATATTACTAGCTGCAATCCTATTTCCGTTGACAAGCCCGGCAAGAGCGACGCAGATCAATGACTCTGCATTTGGCTTCAGCCTTACCGTTCCAGACGGATTCATCAAGTCGGCGCCGGACCCGTCCAATCCGGATCTGCTTTACATATACATGGATCGCGAGCCTTCGCCGGGTAATCCGGCTATAGCGATTCAGGTTCAACGTCTCAGAGGCGTGATTTCGCCGAAGGAGCGGATGGACCCCAAAAAACTTCGAAAAGTTCCAGGGATGGTCAGGGAGCTTCTGGAGTTCAAGTGGAAGGGTCTCGATCTGGATATCGTGCGTCAGACTGTCACCATTCCACCGGGCGGCAAGTTTG
Organism: uncultured Planctomycetaceae bacterium; assembly: GCA_964392945.1. GTDB lineage: Bacteria > Planctomycetota > Phycisphaerae > SM23-33 > SM23-33 > BS750m-G57. The sequence continues at coordinate 8,953 of CAYMSH010000004.1, forward strand.
TGTCGTACGCCACTCAATTCCCGCTGAGCCGAGAGGCCGTCCAGTTGCAGGTAGGCGGCCCGAGCCAACGCGACAAGGCGATTCACGAGCTGTTTTCCAAGGTCGCCGAGAGCTTTAACAATACGCGGCCGCTGTATCAGAGCAATGGCTCGGCGACTGGAGATCTATCGCAGCAGGAGCGTGATGAGGCGCTTGTCTTGGGCATAGTCAGGATTGCTCTTGTCGCCATAGCCGTCATTATCATTCTCCGCTTCCTGATACGCGTAGTGCGCGGCAAGAAGCGCAACGAATAAGCCGCCTGGCGGGCGCGGGAAGGCTACCCCTTTATGCCGGCCAGCAGGCTTTTGGCCTCGCTCAACGCCGCCTTGTCCAGATCCGGTTTCAAGACGTACTGTTCCAATGTCGTCACGAGGCGTTTCTTTTTAGCCTGCGTCAGGCGCGACGGGCCGCGCAGCGCCTCGTACCTTAAGATACTGGCGTGTTCCCTGTGAGCGGCGGCCAGTATCCTGATATCCCTGCTGGTATAAAGTTCCTTCATACGCGCCGCGATCTCTTTGGATTCAGACAGACCTCTGGTGCGCCTGATGTATATTTCAGTTTCGAACAGCGTTTTGGCCGGCTGGGTCAGGGACTTCTTCATCAGCGACTTGTTGTGCTCGACTATCCATTTCCTCAACCTCGCAGCGAAGGCCGCCGCCTCCTTGCCGCGATCGTTCTCCCGCCGCGCCATGAGATCAAGCGATCGCAAAACGCCGGTGAGGGACCCTTTGCCGGAGACCAGTTTGGCCTCCCTCTGGCAATGAACGACTTTGAAATCTTTGGTCTGTATCGCGGCCATCGGATCGATCCCGGCCGCTTGCGGGCCGCCTGTCGATTTGGCGCCCGTTATTCGGAGACGTCGCTTACTGACGCTCAGAATGAGAGCCGCAGTGGCCGACGGCAAGTTGCGGGTCCCGTATACATGATCCGTCGAGGCATAATCGTTGCCAGGCATGACCACGAAACCGCCGTCGTGCGTTTCGGCCATTATGAACCACCATTTGATCTGGTCCATGTATGCGCGGAATCTCTTGGTTTCGGCCCCGGCGGCGCCAAGCGAGCCCCAGAGCGTGCCCATCAGCGTCGAAGCGTGGCCCCTTAGAATATCATTGGGGCTGCTGGCGCAGGCGTTTGCGTAATGATCGCCAAGGAATTTCCACGAACTCCTTGAAGCGGCTCCGATCTGGTGAGCCAGCGCGCCCTGGCCGGCCCGGCCGTAATGGCCGATAGGCTTGCCGCTGATCGCATACGGTCTCGCAGGTTCGGGGCGGGTCATGTCGCGAATCACCATGCGGGAGGCCCCGCCTCTCTGGTAGACAATGTTGGTCTCGGCGTGGGCTTTGACCCAACTGGTGTCCAGCGAGGTCAGCGATGTGCGTTTCTCGTTCTTGTCGGGCCAGGTGATCGTATACGGACCGATATCCTTCATTCCTGTCGGGCAGACATACCCTATGCCCCGGGCGCTGCGGGCCGGCGACTTTGTCGAATCCTTCAGTTCAATGATGGCGTAATCCCAGTTCTTGAACCCGTAACCGATCTCGCCGCCGGGTGACCAGGAATACAGGAAGGACTGGTGAAGCCTCTGGTGGGCCCGCTTGGAATTGGGCAGCCCGGCCTGCTCGAAAAGACTCATGGCGATCATCGCCAGGCCGCCGGGCTGGGACATCGCGCCGTAGCCTTTGGGACCGCCGCCGGCGACACGCTTTTGAATGAACGGGAACGGCTTGTGCGAGAAACCGCCGCTGCGATAGTCCTGGCCCAACTCGAACGCTTTGGCCAACGAAGCGACCGCCGGGATCAGCGAGCGGTTCTTGTGCAACAGGTAATACTCGCCGATAACGATGCCGTCGTAGCCCCAACCCCAGACTGGAAACCCGCCGCCGTTATCGGGGTTGTAACGCTTCGAAACGTACGCCGAGATGCACTTCTTGACAAGCGGGTCGTATCTCCTGTCACCGCTGGCCATCAAGGCCAGCACACAGGCCGAATGGGTGTGAACGCGACTTAAAAACTTGCCGTCCCGCTTGTATTCCCCGACCAGAAAATCGCAGAGCGACGTGATGAGTTTGTCGCTGCGCGAACAGTTGAACGGGTAGGTGCTCGAAAACCGCCCCATCGGTTTGAGCTGCAAAGGAACGGTTTTCTGTTTTGCTTTGTCGCCGCCCGGCCAGACGATCAAATTCAATTTGCCGTCCTTGCTCTGGCTGTCTTCAATCAGTTTCGCCATCGCGCTCATCGGTCCGCGCCACGAAGGATTACGGCGTCCGAACTGGTGAGGGGTCGTCATGATCTTCCCGTTGGCTCCGACTACAATGTCGCCGGCCGCGATCTTCCCAGCAGCCGGCGATCTATCGAAAACAAACTTGATGGTGAAATACGCCGGATGCTCGTGGGTGATTCGGGCGCGTAATCCCGTGGGACCTACGTTCAGGAACCAGCCCTTGCCAAGTTTCTCTGCGATGGCCCGATCGTGCCAACCGTGTAATTTGAGATTCCACGGAAAGCCGTCGGCTTTCTCGTGCACGGCTTGGGCCGAGTTCGTTACCAGGCAGAAGACCAGGCACAGGACGGCCGCACCAACAGTCCTTCGGGCTAATCTCTTCATCACATATCCTCTTGGTTTCCGCTGCGCCCACATTTCGCCTTGCAGCGCATTCGGCAGTGATTGTATCCGATGCGGCGCCCTGGGGGCAACCGGGCTCGCCTGCCGGGAAAAGGAACTCCAAAAACGCCAATTCGCCCCGGAAAGCGGGAATGCCGCCGAACGTCAACTCTGCGGAAACACAAAAATGCCGGAAAATCCAGTCACACACCGGGCCTCTGAAACGATACAATCACATCACAACTTAAGGAGCACAAAATGAAGCATTTGATCGGTAAGAGCGTTTTGATTCTGGTTTTGGTCGTTTGCGCGGCGATGTTCATTGGCGCGGCCGTGGCGGCCGAGAAATCCAAACCTGTCGCAGCGGAGGTCAAGTTCACGCCGCTGTTTGACGGCAAGACGCTGGACGGTTGGAAGCAACTCGGCGGTAAGGCCAAATACGAAGTCAAAGACGGCGCGATCGTCGGCTCGTCTGTTCCCAACACTCCCAACAGTTTCCTCTGCACGAAGAAAACTTACGGCGATTTCGTCCTCGAGTACGAATTCAAGGTCGATCCGTCGCTCAACTCCGGCGTTCAGATCAGGTCCAACAGTCTCGAGTCGTACAAGTCCGGACGAGTCCACGGATACCAGGTCGAGATCGATCCGTCCAAGAGGGCCTGGACCGCGGGCATCTACGAAGAAAGCCGCCGCGGCTGGCTGAACAATCTCAAGGACAACGAACCGGCCCGCAAGGCGTTCAAACAGAACGAGTGGAACAAGGTGCGAGTCGAAGCAATCGGCGATTCGCTGAAGACCCAGCTCAACGGCGTGGCCGCGGCGGACCTCGTAGACTCGATGACGCTCAGCGGTTTCATCGGCCTGCAGGTCCACGGTGTGGGCAAGCGGACCGACCCGGTTTCGATCAGTTGGCGAAATCTGCGGATCAAGGACCTGGGGCGTCGCAAATGGCTTCCGCTGTTTGACGGCAAGACGCTGGCCGGTTGGTCGGCCAGGCCCGGCGGCAAGTGGGAAGTCAAAGACGGAGCTATCGTAGGGACCTGCCCCAAGACCGAGAAGAAGCACGGCATCCTGCTCAGCGACAAGAAGTACAAGGACTTCACGATCCGCCTGAAGTTCAAGGCCATCAAGGGCAACAGCGGACTCTATTTCCGCGTCGACAAGGTCAAGAGCAACGTCAACGTCAACGGTTTCCAGGCCGAGATCGCCGCTGACGACATGGCTGCAGGCGGCCTGTACGAGACCGGCGGGCGCGGCTGGGTGACGAAGCCCGATGCGAAATTGATCAAGAAGCTCGTCAAACAAGGCCAGTGGAACCAGATGACGGTTTCGGCCCGCGGCAAGCGGATCGTGGTTCACATTAACAATCGCAAGACGGCCGAACTGAAGAACGACCCCGGCCGGACCGAAGGCTATCTGGGCCTGCAACTCCACGGCGGCCAGGAAATGCACGTAGAGTACAAGGACATCGAGATACTCTCAGATCCGATCCCCTGCGGAAAGACAAACCAGTAAACCGGTCGCCTGCGGCTTGTCCTGTCGAAAACATTCAATTCCTCGAAACCTTCGGGGCGGTTGTACGTCCAATAAGTACGCCGAGCTGCATTCCACCGGAGTCCATTCAAGGACATGCCCGCAGCTGACAACATGCAGCACACTGGAGACACTAATGACCAACGCCAGGAAGATGATGCAATTCGCCTTAGCGCCGTGCGTCCTGCTGACACTGACGACAGTCTCGCTGGCCGTCAGAGCCCCGACCCCGCCTCTCAAGGCCCGTGTCAGTGCGGCGGAAACCGTTTTTCTCGGCAAGCTCGTCAACAAAGTTGTCACTGGGGAGTGGGCCAGCGCCGAACTTCTCGTTGAAGAACCTCTTCGAAACGCCAAAAAGGGCGAGAAGACGAAAGTTATATGGCGCATCAAGCTCGGCCGCTTTCAGATCTACGATGTCCCGCAAGGGACGCGCGGAATCGCCATTCTCAAGGACAGACACCAGGGCCGATACTGGCTCCGAGGCGACAAATTCGAGAGTCCGGACAAGCTTGTTGAAATCAAGGGATTCATAGGGTCGGCGCCGTCGAAGCAACCCAAGAACGCATCGCCGGCGGGTCTGGCCAGAGCAAACACAGCTTTCGCCGTGAAGCTCTACCGCCAGATGAGCGCAAAAGAGGGCAACCTTTTCTTCTCGCCGTACAGCATCTCGTCGGCGCTTGGGATGACCTACGGCGGAGCCCGCGGCGAGACTGACAAGGAGATGAAGGCGGCGCTGAATTTCGAACTTGACCAGGCCGAGTTGCACGCTGCGTTCAAGAAGCTCAACGCCGAACTGGCCAACAACGCTCGCAGCAACGGCCAGAAGCTCAACATCGCCAACGGACTCTGTCTGACTGGCGATGACGTGAGCAAGGAGTTCAAGACCCTGCTCCAAGACAACTATGGCGCCGAGCTTTTCCGCGGAGGTCTGGCGAAGATCAACGGCTGGGTCAAGGAGAAGACCGAGGGCAAGATCGATAAGATACTCTCTGAACTGAGCCCCGATTCGGTGTGCGTAATATTGAATGCGATCTACTTCAAAGGCGCCTGGGCGACCAAATTCAAGGAGAAACGTACTCGAATCCAGCCCTTCAAGGTGTCAGCGACAAAGCGCGTTAACGTTCCCCTGATGTACCTGGAGGGCGAGTTCAAGCTCCTAAAGAAGAAGGGGTTCCAGATCGCCGCCCTGCCGTACAAGGGCGACGAGCTTTCGATGATCGTACTGCTCCCCGACGCCGCTGGCGGAACGGCCTCGCTGCAAGAGCAACTGCGGCAACTGACAGAACGGAGCAAGACCAGACGGATCCCCAAACCCGCCGGCGGTCTGGCCGCGCTGGAGAAGCAACTGACCGCGGCGAACCTGGCGCTGTGGCTTGGGGAATTGGACAAGACCCGCAAGCGGACGGTTTGGCTGTATCTGCCCAGATTCAAGCTGGAGACCGACTACGACCTGGTCGGCCCGTTCAAGAAACTCGGCATGAAGAATGCTTTCGACGCGAACGCTGATTTCAGCGGCATGGGCTGGCCGAAAGGGAAGCTCTGGATTTCGCAGATCAAGCACAAGGCGTTTGTCGAGGTCAATGAAGAGGGAACCGAAGCCGCGGCCGCAACGGCGGTGGAAATTACGACCGAATCGGCCGTAATGTACCCGACATTCCGCGCCGATCACCCGTTCATCTACCTGATCCGCGACAACAAGACCGGAAGCATCCTGTTTCTAGGCAGGATGGCCAATCCCCTGGGAAGCTAGCCCGCGGGTCACCACCTGGCAGCCGAAAGCCTGTCCGGCGCCGCGGCGCGGGGCGGGCCTACTGTCTTGCGCAGCGGTTTGTCCTCCCGGGGCCAGGGCAGGACTAACCCGAGCGATAAGCATCTATCATACCGAGAAACAAAGGAACGGGAAGGCACCAGGCCGGCGCCTCTCTGGAACAGAATTCTGCAATTCATTCTGCTCGGGTTGAATTGCGGAAGATCGGAGGCCTAGAATGCACTCGTCAAGACAGTAATGATTACTATTATGGATAAGCTGCAGACAAGCGAAAGACAGCCCGGACTCAGGATGACTCGCCAGAGGCGACTGATACTCCAAGAGCTTTCGGCTCCGGGGCGGCACCCGACGGCCGACGCGGTCTATCGGAACGTTCGGCGGAAGATACCGAACATTAGTCTCGGAACTGTCTACAGAAACCTTGAAATACTCTCTCAGGCCGGTATGGTAAAGAAGTTACATATCGGCTCGGGACAGAAAAGATACGAAAGAACGCTGCGCCAGCACTATCACGCCAGATGCACTAAATGCGGATGCATAAACGATGTGCCGGCCGAACCGTTCGGCGACTTGAAGAAGACCGCCGCCGAAAACTCGGGATTTGACATAACAGGCCTGGAACTGGAGTTCGAAGGCCTTTGTAGACGCTGCAGGGAAGAAAACCCACAACAGTAAACTAACACCGGAGCAATGACTATGGACCTTAAAGGCAGCCAGACAGAAAAGAATCTCATGGGCGCGTTCGCAGGCGAATCGCAGGCTCGCAACCGTTACAGCTACTTCGCATCCAAAGCGAAGAAAGAAGGTTACGTGCAGATCGCCAATATCTTCACCGAGACAGCCAACCAGGAGAAGGAACACGCCAAGAGGCTGTTTAAGTTCATGACAGGCGGAGAAACTGAGATCACCGCCGCGTTTCCGTTCGGACCGATCGGAGCGACTGTTGAGAACCTCGCAGAAGGCGCCGCCGGCGAGAACTACGAATGGACCACGATGTACCCCGGTTTCGCACAGACGGCTCGCGAAGAAGGTTTCGACCAGGTCGCTACAGTGATGGAAGCGATAGCAGTAGCCGAAAAGCAGCACGAAAAGCGATATCGCGGATTGATCGCGAACATTGAAGGCGGATTGGTCTTCAAGCGTAACGAGCCTGTCGTCTGGCGCTGCATCAACTGCGGCTACACGCACGAAGGCCTGGAAGCTCCGGAAGTATGCATCGCCTGCGCACATCCGCAGAAGCATTTTGAACTGCTCGGCGAGAACTGGTAAACGACGAACAGTCGCCCCAAAGGACGTAATAATGAGCGCAAAACAGAACAACGAGACACGCTACACCGGGCTTGCTATAAGTCCCGGGGTTGTTCTGGCTAAAGTTTGCCTCTTCAAGCAGAAGAAGCACAACACTATGCCGTCGTACGAAGTCAGCGGCGTAGGCATCGATCGCGAGAAAGCCAGACTCCTGAAGGCCCTGGGAATAGTAATCCAGCGCCTCGAGGAGTTGACTGAAACAGTCACCAAGCGCATAGGTCCCGCCGAGGCCGGAATATTCGTCGCACAGAAGATGATGCTGCAGGACCAGGTGATGCGCGACGAGATGAACTCGGCGATCGACGACGGCGCCAACGCCGAGCGAGCCGTTACGATAACGGTGGACAGATACGAAGGCGAACTGGCCGCACTCGATGACGAGTACATAAAGGAGCGCGCCAGCGATCTTGGCGAACTCAAGCGGCGCCTGCTTGACGTGCTGTGCGACACCAGCCCGTCGTTCGAATGCAGTACAAACAGCAAATGCCGCCGCGGCAACGATAGAATCGTCGTCACAGACGAATTGACGCCGTCGATAGCGATGGAGGTCGAAGGAAACGGTCTGCTGGGATTCGTGACCGAGCGAGGCGGCAAGACCTCCCACGCGGCGATTCTGGCCAAGGCGCTCGACATCCCGGCCGTCAGCGGGATACCCGACATCCACAACCAGATCCCATGCGGGACCGAGGTGCTGCTCAACGGCGACACCGGCGAGTTAGTGGTCCGGCCCAGCGCCGAGACCAAAGCCGCCGCGGCTCCGCATATAGTCGCTCGCAAGGCCATCGTGGCCGTGGAACCGGTCAGGCAACTGGCGGTTATGGCCAACATCTCCACCGCCGCTGAAGCGAAACTGGCGATGGAAATGCGGGCCGAAGGAATCGGTCTGTATCGCACGGAATTCGAGTTCTTCGCCGCCGGCGGAATGCTGAACGAAGATCAGCAGTACGAATCGTACCTGACTGTGGCGAAGATTATGGACTCTAGCCCCACATACTTCCGCCTGCTGGACATCGGAGCCGACAAGCCGCTGGAGGAGTTGAATCTTCCAGTCGAGGATAACCCCGCAATGGGATGCCGCGGCGCCAGGCTGCTGCTGAGGCGCCCGGACCTGATGCGACCGCAGGCCAGAGCCCTGGCCAGAGTGTCTAAAGAGGCTCCGGTGCACGTTATGTACCCGATGATCGCGGGCCTCAGCCAGTTCCGAACGCTCAAGAAGCAGTTCGAAGAAATGACTGACGATATCGATTCAGGTGAAATCCGCCACGGGATCATGTTTGAAGTGCCCTCGGCGTGCATGGAGGCCCAGGGACTGCTGGAGGAGGCCGATTTCGCCTCTATCGGCAGCAACGATCTGATCCAGTACTTCTTCGCCGTCGATCGGAACAATTCGGTAGTCTCCGACGACTACCGCCACGACTACGAAGTGTTCTGGCGGCTGCTGGCCAACCTGTCGCTGACGGCGGATCTGGCGGGAAAACCGCTTTCGATCTGCGGCGAGCTGGCCTCGGACGTACAATACACAAGCAGACTGATGGCCAGCGGCGTAAGGACTGTCAGCGTGAGTCCAAGGCGAATTTCCAACGTTCGCCAGACGGCTATGAAAGCCGTCGCCAATCGACGCAAGACTGCAGTTGCATACTGACATCTCGCGACAAACACAGCGGGAACTGAATAACGATTTAAATTAACGCGATAAGAAAGGATTGATCATGCCCGAGAGACTTGAAGTATACAAATGCGAGCATTGCGGAAATATTGCTGAGGTGCTGGTCGGCGGCGGAGCTTCGCTGGTCTGCTGCGGATCAAACATGGCCCTGCTGGAGCCCAAGACCGCCGATTCGGCCGTGGAAAAACACGTGCCGGTGATCGAAAAGATCGACGGCGGGTACAAGGTAACCGTCGGATCGACGCTGCACCCGATGACCGAAGAGCACTACATCGAGTGGATCGAACTGATCTGCGGCGACGTGGTCTCGCAGGTTTATCTCGCACCGGGCGCGGCGCCCGAAGCGGTGTTCTACACCGGTGATTGCGACTGTGAAGTAACCGCACGCGAACACTGCAACGTGCACGGCCTGTGGAAAGGATAGACTAATGCTTAGCCAGGAAATTCAGGATTCACTTAATTCGCAGATGAACTTCGAGATGCACTCGGCCAACATTTACATGTCGATGGCCGCCTGGTTCGCGTCAAAGAATCTCACCGGTTTTTCAAGCTGGATGAAGATCCAGTACGCCGAGGAGATGTCGCATTTCACCAAGTTCTTCGATTTTATCGACGAACGCGGCGGACGCATCGAGCTGGGCGCCATGCCTGCTGTACAACTGGACTGGGACTCGCCGCTGGCGGCGTTCGAAAACGCACTGGCCCACGAACGCATCGTGACCGGGCGTATTAACGATCTGGTGGCCCAGGCCGCCGAGGCCAAAGACCACGCCACAGTCAACTTCCTCCAGTGGTTCGTCGGAGAGCAGGTCGAAGAAGAAGCCACCGCCGACGGAGTTGTCCAGCAACTGAAACTCATGGAAGGCGCCCCGGGCGGATTGTTCATGCTCGACAGAGAAATGGGCCAGAGAGTCTTCACACCTCCGACCCAGGAATAAAACGCATGATCAATCTCAACGCCGACAGCGTCTTCAAGATCGCTGAACAAATGGAGCGCCGCGGAGCCGAATTCTACCAGGCCGCAGCACGCGACGCCGACGACGACAGGCGAAGCCTGCTGATGGCCCTGGCGGAAATGGAATTCAACCACGAGAGAACTTTCGCGGCGATGCGAACCGCATTCGCCAAGGGCCAGTTCCGCTCGGTCGCCCCGCCGGCCAACAGCCAGGGCGCTTTATACCTACAGGCTGTCGCCGACGGAGGCGTATTCGACGACGATTCTACGGACGTACTGACCGGGGCCGACTCGATTGACAGGATATTCGATATCGCAATCAATCTGGAAAAGGACTCCATCGTCTTCTACCAGAGCATGAAGTCAATCGTACCGCCCGGACGGGTGCACCAGCAACTCGACGAGATAATCGAACAGGAAATCGGTCACATCCTCGACTTGACTAGAAACTAACCAGCTGCAACGACCAATAAGGATCAGGCAATGGACGTAGTACTGCTATCGCGCATAAAGTTCGCCATGACAGCGGGGTTCCATTTCATATTCCCGCCGATAACCATCGGTCTGGCGTGGATGCTGGTATGGATGCTGGCCAGGTACAAGAAGACCGGAGACCCGCTCTACGGGTCGATGGCCAGGTTCTGGCTGAAGATATTCGGCGTGACCTTCGCCGTAGGAGTGGCCACTGGGATAACGCTGGAGTTCCAGTTCGGCACGAACTGGGCCGACTACTCGCGCTTCGTCGGAGATATATTCGGAGCGCCGCTGGCGGCCGAAGGGATCTTCGCGTTCTTCCTGGAGTCAACATTCGTAGGCGTGCTGCTGTTCGGATGGAACAAACTAACGCGAAAGGCGCTCTGGTTCGCATCGCTGATGGTCGCCGTCGGAGCCACGCTGTCAGCGTTCTGGATCATCGTGGCCAACTCGTGGATGCAAACGCCGGCGGGATACGAAATAATTGACGGGCGCGCCCAGTTGAACGACTTCTTCGCGGCGGTCTTCAATCCGTCAACGATCCCAAGATACCTGCATACCGTCAACGGAGCCCTGATCACCGGGGCCATGTTCGTAATGGGCATCAGCGCCTGGTTCCACTTGAAGGGTAAGCACCTGGAATTCGCCAGAAGATCGCTGAGAGCATCGCTGTTGATAGCGCTGCTGGCGGGGGTGGCCCAGATTCCGCTGGGACACTACCACGCCGTGCAGGTAGCCCAAACCCAGCCGGAGAAACTCGCCGCGTTCGAGGGCATCTACGATACCCAGACCAACGCCCCGCTGCTGCTGTTTGGGATACCCGACCCCGAAAACGAAACGGTTAACCACGCGATCGAAATACCAGGCATGCTGAGCTTCCTGGCCTACGGCGACACGGACGCCGAGGTCAAGGGTCTCAAGGATTACCCCAAAGACGAGCGGCCGCCGATATCGGCGACGTTCTACTCGTTCCACCTGATGGTTGCACTTGGACACTGGTTCATAATCCTGCCGCTGATCGGGCTGCTGCTGACTAGAAAAGGCAAGACCGCAAAGAGCAAACTGTTCCTGCGTGCTGCGATCTGGTCGATACCGCTGCCGATAATTGCAAACGAACTTGGCTGGATAGCCGCCGAAGTCGGACGCCAACCCTGGATCGTTTACAGAGTGCTGAAGACCGCCGACGCCAGCTCGGCGGCGGTCGTAACTTCCGGCGAGGTGCTCTTCGACATGGTGCTGCTGAGCGTTATCTACATTGGAATATTCGGAGCGTGGGTCTATGCGATTAAACGCATAATGAACAAAGGACCCCAACCGCTTACGGAAAGGGAGGTGCAGTCATGAGTTTCCTTCAAGTCACCTGGTCGATCCTGATTGCGGTTCTGCTGGCGGTTTACCTGCTGCTGGACGGCTTTGATCTCGGCGTCGGCGTGCGATACCTGTTCGAGAAACGCAGCGAAGACCGCCGAACGCTTCTAGCGAGCGTCGGGCCGGTATGGGACGGAAACGAAGTCTGGCTGCTGACCGGCGGCGGCGCGGTGTTCGCCGCGTTCCCGATGGTCTACGCCTCGATCTTCAGCGCCCTGTACCTGCCGCTCCTGCTGGTGCTCGTGGCGCTGATCTCCCGCGCGGTCTCCGTGGAGTTCCGCCACCAGAGCCCCGGGGCCAAATGGACCGGATTCTGGGACATCGCCTTTGCATTCGGATCGGCCCTGCCGGCCCTGCTGCTCGGTGTGGCGATGGGCAACGTACTGCGAGGCCTGCCGCTGGACGTAAAAGGAAACTACACCGGCACGTTCCTGGGCCTGCTGAATCCCTATTCGCTTCTGATCGGAATAGTCGGCCTGGCGATGCTGACAACGCACGGCGGGATCTACCTGACCCTCAAGACCAAAGCCGACCTCTCGGAGCGAAGCCGGAAATGGACCGCTTTAGTCAGCCCGATCTATCTTGCCGGGATAATCGTCGCCGCGATCGTAACGGCGATGACCCAGCCGCACCTGCTGGGCAACTACAACAATCTGCCGGCGTTGTACGCGATCCCAGCCGCGGCGCTGGCGGCGATCGTGCTGTGCTGCATCACGGTCCGAGCCGGCAAACTTGGCGCTGCTTTTGTCTGCTCCTCGGCGGCGATCCTGGCTATAATCGCTTCGATCGGAGCAGCGGTGTTCCCCAACCTCATTCTCGCATCTAACGATGCGGCCAACAGCCTGACGGTTGCAAACGCCTCGTCGTCCGAGTATACGTTAAAAATAATGCTGATAATGACATGCCTCGGGCTACCGATTGTCCTGGGGTACACCGCCTGGGCGTACAAGACGTTCGGGTATAAGGTTGACGAAAACGATTCGTATTAAGGCGAAACAATGAAAGACACATTCAAAGCAGTCAAAATATTCGACGACGTCTACTGGGTAGGCGCGATAGATTGGGACGTGAGACACTTTCACGGATACCTGACAAGCCGCGGAACAACCTACAACGCATTCCTGATACTGGCCGACAAAGTCACGCTGATCGACACCGTCAAGGCCTCGTCGGCCGATGAAATGTTCTCGCGCATCGCCTCGATCATCGATCCGGAAAAGATCGACTACATCGTCTCGAATCACGCCGAAATGGACCACTCCGGAGCCCTGCCGGCGGCGATCAAACGAATACAGCCGGAAAAGGTGTTCGCCACGAAGATGGGCGCCAAAGCCCTGAACGCACACTTCGAGTTGGGCTGCGAAATAACTGTCGTCCAGGACGGCGAAACCCTGGACCTGGGCTCGGACAAGATCACCTTCGCCGACACGAAGATGTGCCACTGGCCCGACTCGATGGTCACCTACCAGCATTCGCGAAAGGTGCTGTACACCCAGGACGCCTTCGGGATGCACTTGGCCGGGCTCGAACGATACGCAGACCAGTACGATCGAACGATCCTCGACTACGAAGCGACGAAGTACTACGCCAACATCCTGATGCACCTTACAAGTTTCATCAACAAGACGCTGGAGAAGCTCACTGCGCTGAACCTGGAGATCGCGATGATTGCTCCGGACCACGGACCGATCTGGCGAACGCCGGAAGACATCGCCGGAATCATCGGCTCGTACGCCAAATGGGCCGCACAGGAGCCGACGGACAAAGTCGTAGTAGTGTACGATTCAATGTGGGGCTCGACGGCGAAAATGGCCCGCGCGATCGGCGAGGGACTCTCCGCAGGCGGCGTGAGAGCCAAGCTGATGAGCATGAGCGCATGCCATCGCAGCGACGTGGTGACCGAGATACTGGAAGCCGGCGGGCTGGTTGTCGGATCGGCTACGATGAACAACAACATGCAGCCGTCGCTGGCCGACGTTATAACCTACGCCGGCGGACTGAAGCCGCGAAACCTCGTCGGCGGCGCGTTCGGATCGTACGGATGGAGCGGAGAAGCATCAAAGAACCTCCAGCAGTGGTTGACAGGCCTGGGACTTAACGTTATCAATGATCCGTTGCGAGTAAACTACGTGCCCAATGCCGACGACATGGCCGCCTGCCGCCAGTTCGGTATGGACATAGCCAAAGCGACGCTCGAAACCCTTAAAGACTGATTTTTTGCGCCGGCTACGGAGCCGGAACTTTTCTAGAGACAGGATTGAAAGAACATGGGAAAGTATATCTGCGACATCTGCGGTTACGTTTACGAAACAGGTCGGGGCGATCCGGACAACGGAGTTGATGTTGGAACGCCGTTTGACGAAATACCCGACGACTGGGTCTGCCCCGAGTGCGGCGTAGGCAAAGACAACTTCTCGCCGCTCGAATAGCAGCGGCGCAAGTGCGGAGGTCGCCCATGCAAATCGTCTTCATGACGCCAGGCAGCGGCGACAATTTCTACTGCGAAAACTGCCTGCGTGACAAAGCAATTGTCGTCGCATTGAGAGCCATGGGGCACGAGGCGGCTTCCATGCCGCTGTACCTGCCCCCGCTGATGCAGGACACCGATCCGGGAGAGGCCAAAACACCGGTCTTCTTCGGCGGGGTTAACGTGTACCTGCAGCAGCGGTTCAGGATCTTCAGGCACACTCCTCGATGGCTCGACAAGCTTTTCGATTCCAATCGACTGCTCAGATTCGCCGCGCGCAAGGTCGGCATGACCAAGGCCTCAGTCCTCGGTGAAACTGCGGTCTCGATGCTCCAGGGCGCCTCCGGCAGGCAGGTAAAGGAACTCGACAGGCTCGTAGACTACATGCGCAAGAGCTCCAGCCCCGACGTAGTAGTGCTGTCAAACGCGATGCTGTTGGGAATGGCGCCGCGACTGGCCGAAGATCTCGGCTGCTCAGTGGTCTGCATGCTGCAGGACGAGCACGACTTCATAGACGCCCTGCCGGACCGCTACGCCGACGACGCCTGGGACCTGATGCGCAAAAACGCCGAATCGGTCAGCATGTTCGTCGCCCCGAGCAAGTACTACGCCGAGTTGATGGGCCCGCGACTGGGCCTGCCCGAAGGATCGGTGGAAGTTTGCTATAACGGGATCGACGCCGAAGGATACGCCCCGTGCGAAGAACCGCCTCAGGAGCCTACGATCGGCTTTCTGTCGCGACTGCACCCCGACAAGGGGCTCGACCTGCTGACAGATGCGTTTATAGAACTGCGGAAACAGCCCGGCCTGGAGAATATCAAACTCGTGATCGCCGGCGGGATGACCCAGAACTTCAAAGACTACGTCGATAAGCAGAAACGCGCGTTCCAGCAGGCCGGAGTCGCCGGCGACGTTCAGTGGTTAGACGATTTCGATCGCCAGTCAAAACGCGACTTCCTTCCGACGCTGTCGGTAATGTGCGTGCCGGATCGATCCGGACCGGCGGCCGGCATGTTCGTGATCGAATCACTGCTGGCCGGAGTACCGCTGGTCGAACCGTCACGCGGCGTTATCCCCGAACTGATCGAAGCCACAGGCGGCGGACTGCTCTACGATCCGGACACGCCCGGCGACCTGATCGCCAAACTCACCGAACTGCTGACAGACCCCGTCAGAGCACGCACGATGGGCCAATCAGGCCGCGAAATCGCTCTCCAGCAATTCACAGCAGAAGCCTCAGCACAAAGACTGATCGCCCTGTTCGAAACGCTGGGTTAGGTTCTCCACTCCACGAGTCGGGAAAGCTGCGTTACCAGCGTCGAGTTCTCCTCGATCTCCTTTGTGTTCTTCTTTGGGAAGACCCCTACGCAAAGACCGTCTTTGGGCCTGATCTGTTTG
This sequence comes from uncultured Planctomycetaceae bacterium, assembly GCA_964392945.1. Classification (GTDB taxonomy): domain Bacteria; phylum Planctomycetota; class Phycisphaerae; order SM23-33; family SM23-33; genus BS750m-G57. Next base: position 24,531 of record CAYMSH010000004.1, read on the forward strand.
AGAAGTTCGGCAAACGCTTTCTTGGGCGCCAAACGTCCGGCGGCCAGCACCTTGTACGCCACGACCGGCTTGTCGAGTTGGCGGATCGTCGCGAGGGCTTGTTTCAGACACTCGGGTTTGTAGTTCTCCGGTTGATAGACGCACTGGTGATAGAAGTCGGTCGGCAGCTTCTTCTCTTCGGCGATCAGGTGAGTCTGGGGCTTGTGAGTTGCGATGCCCGCCGGCAGGTCGAAGCTGTGGATCAGGTCGAGCCACTTCCGCACGAGATCGAACTTCTTCTGCGAAAACGCCTTGTCAACGCACGCGCCCTGAATGCATATCGCTTTCCCGCCATTCTTGGCGCATGCGGTGATGTGCTCGGCCATCTTGTCGTAGTTGTCGGGCTGGCCGATCCAGATCGGCATCTTGCCATTGTTCTTGCGGTACTTGTTCCATACTCGGATCCATCGCTCGTAGCTCGGAACCCAGACAGCGGTTATCCCCCGCTCGGCGCACTGGTCCATAACAGACATTATCCGCTCGTCGGTGTACCATTTCTTCATGTCCCGCCCGGAGCCCTGCGGATTGCCGTGCGCAAATCCAAAGAACGGATTGCAGCCGAGGATCAAACGCGAGACCTTGAGTTTGCCCAGTTTTATCGAGGGCATAGTCGCCGCCGGAGCGTCTTTGGCGTCCGCCGAACCCGCGATCGCGGCCGCCGCGGCGACTAAGGCTGTGTCCTGAAGGAATTCGCGTCGAGTAGTGCGAGTTTTCATGTGCTGCTCCTTTGTTGACGGACCTGGCGGAGATCAGGAGTGAATTGTACTCCACAGACGCCGCCTGACAAAGCCAATTGCTTGCCAGCAGCCCGACGAAACCATATCATCGCCTGAACTGAAATACATCTCGGACACCGGGCGCTTTTTATGAAACGCCCCTGAATTCGCGCGGGAGAATTGATATGGCGAAGATTGCAATGATCGGAGCGGGCAGTGTCGTGTTCTGCAAGACGCTGCTGAGCGATATGATGGCTACGGCGGCGCTCGAGGGCAGCGAGTTCGCGCTGATGAACCGCACCGAACCGAAGTTGCGCCGCATGGAGGCGTTCGCAAATCGGATGATCGCCGAGAACGGGCTGTCGTCAACCGTAACAGCCACGCTCGATCGCGCCGAAGCGATTAAAGACGCCGACTTCGTTGTCGTTATGATCCAGGTCGGCGGGCTGGAGGCATACAGCTTCGACTACGAAATACCCATGAAGTACGGCGTGGACCAGTGCATCGGCGATTCGCTCGGGCCAGGCGGGCTGTTCCGCGGGCTGCGAACTATTCCAGTACTGGCCGACATCGTTGACGACATGGAGACCCTCGCCAAACCCGGCGCGATCATGCTGCAATACGCCAACCCGATGGCCGCCAACTGCCTGGCGCTGGGGCAAATTTCAGACGCTCCGATCGTGGGCCTCTGTCACGGAGTCCAGACCACCCTGGACCTCATCGCAGGACACTGCGGCGTGCCGAAAGACGAGATCAGCTACATATGCGGCGGGATCAACCACATGGACTGGTTCCTGGAACTGACCCATAACGGGCGGGACCTCTACCCGATCCTGGCCGAACTGTTCGAAAAGCCCGAGTACTACAAGAACGAAAAAGTACGCGGCGAGGTCTTCCGCCAGTTCGGATACTTCATGACCGAATCGACGGGCCACTTGAGCGAGTACCTGCCGTGGTTCCGATCGAGCAAGCGGGCGCTGGAGACATACTGCGACGAGCCGGCGTTCGGCGGCGAGACCGGAGCGTATTACAACTACTCCAAAGCGCTGGCCGTTAAATACGCCGCCCATGATCCGCTGGAGTTCGAGACCGCCAAGATCGAATCGCGAAGCGTCGAATACTGCTCGTACATCCTCGAAGCAGTCGTAACCGGCAAGCCTTATCGCATCATGGGCAACGTTCGCAACGACGGATACATAGATAATCTCCCCCCGGGCTCGTGCGTAGAAGTGCCGACGTTCGTAGACGACACCGGCCTGCACCCTACAAATATCGGTTCCCTGCCGCCGCAGTGCGCCGCCGCCTGCATGACCAACATCAACGTGCAGACTCTCGGCGCTCTGGCTGCGTTGTCGGGCGACACCGAGGCGATCGTACACGCAGCGGCTATGGACCCGCTGAGCGGCGCGGTCTGCACGTTAAACGAGATACGCGAAATGTGTTCGGAGATGCTGGAAGCCCTGCGACAGTGGCTGCCGCAATTCGAAGGGCGATCCATTCGCCCCACGCCGACCATAAGCATCCCGGCCGACTGCAAGCCCGTCGATGTTCCGCTGGACCCCGCGCTTGCGATAAACAAGCGATTCAGCACGCTGATCGAGCAGAAGACCGAGTGAGTATTCAGGGGAAAGGGGGCGATTTAACTGTCGGCGAGCCCACCAGGCTCTGCTAAAATCGCGGGGGAAGTCTTGTAACAATTGAATATTAACCTAGTTATGATCGCATTAGCACACATGCAACGCCTGTTGACTAACTTTAGTCAATAACCATTGACTAAATTGGCCGATAACCTAGAATGATGCCTGGAGATCAGCATGGATATCAGATATAAGGCGCACAACCCGCATTGGGATCAACCGGACAAATTCCAGGAATTGGATCCGCATTTAAGCAATCTCAGCCAATTTCCCCTGATATATCGCTTCCCTCTGCTTAAGAGCTTGCCACGCGAAATCCCCGGTATCTACTCCATCACCGGAGGACGACAGGTGGGAAAAACGACCCTCCTGAAGCAGTACATGGAAGATCTCCTGCGCTCGGGCGTATCTGCCGGGAATATTGCCTATTTGCCGGGTGAGATGATCGATGACCACCATGGGCTCGTTCGTCTGTTCAGCGAATTCATTGAGTCTGTGGGTTCGGAAATGAAACCTCTGTTTTTTCTTCTGGATGAGGTTACATACATCAACCAGTGGGATCGCGGGATCAAATATCTGGCTGACGCCGGACTACTGCGAAATACTATCCTGGTGCTCACGGGGTCCGATACGGTCGTCATTCGAGACGCCAGAGTACGCTTCTCCGGGCGCCGCGGGTGTGCCGATCGTGTCGATTTCCATCTTTTTCCCCTCTCGTTGGCCGAGTACGTTTCGCTTGGCAAGGGAATTTCACATGATGAAGTCCGAAGTATCGCCGAAAACCCCGCAGACCGGAAGGAACTGGCGGAACTCGAAGAAATGTTTGAATCGTACCTGGCCCATGGCGGATATCTTACCGCTATCAATGATCTGAAAAGGTACGGTACGATAAACCGCGCGACATTCGTGACCTACGCCGACTGGATTCGAGGCGATGTACTCAAACGACGCAAGCGTGAGCATTACCTGCGTGAGATACTAACGGCAATCATCAAGCGAATGAGCAGTCAGGTGACATGGAATAGTCTGTCGGGCGACCTTTCGATCGATCATCCCGCCACGGTGGCCGACTACGTGGAGCTTCTAGCGCAAATGGATGCCGCGATTATTCAACTCGCACTACGCGAGGACAAATTGACCGGAGCGCCCAAGAAAGCGCGTAAACTCCATTTTACCGATCCCTTCATTTTTCACGCTGTACGCTCCTGGCTCAACAATACCGACGACCCCTACCAGCAGGAGGTTCGACCTTTTCTGGCCGATGCTGCAAAACGCGGCGCACTGGTTGAATCGTGCGCCGTGTCGCATTTCAATCGTTTCTACCCCACATATTACATCAAGGGCCTCGGCGAAGTCGATATCGCGTATGTACGAGACAACCGATTCTGGCCGATCGAAGTGAAATGGACCAGCCAACTTCGCGCCGCTGATTTCAAGCAAGCGGCGAAATACCCTGACAGCATCATCTGCTCCCGTGCCGATCAACCCCCGCGGGTTCATGGAATCGTCTGCCGACCATTGGTCACGACACTGCTTGGACTCGGGCCGTCCCCTCTCTACTTGCCCGAACCATAAGGCTGACCCCGGGCGTCTGAACCAAGAGCGACGACGAGAAGCTGTGCGACCCGGAGCCCGGCCCAATATTGCTTGCCCGCCGCGGGCGAAAGCCATATCATCTTTGACGCCCCAAAAGATTAAAAACACCCCTCGAACCCTGCGCAAAGGAGTCGGATAATGAAGAAGGCAAATACAAATATAACGCGACGCAGTTTCCTGGCCGGTTCGGCGGCCGCAGCTATCGCCCTGCCGACTATAGTTCCCGGCTCGGCGCTGGGTAAGGATGGAAAGACCCCGGCGTCCGACCGCATCGGAACCGGGCACATCGGCGTAGGAGGAAGAGGCTCGGGACACGTCGGCGGATTCCTGGGCCGGTCTGACACCCAGGTCCTGGCCGTCTCTGATCCGTACAAGAGCAAGGGCGCAAACAACGTAGCCCGCATCAACAAGAAATACAAAGGCGCCAAGGCCTACCAGGACCATCGGGAATTGCTGGCTCGCGACGATATCGACGCGGTCGTGATCGCCTCGCCGGAGAACTGGCACGCGCTTCAATCAATCCATGCAGTCAAAGCTGGCAAGGACGTCTACTGCGAGAAGGCGATTTCGCTGACGATCGCCGAAGGCCGGGCGATGTGCAAAGCCGTCCGTCGATACGGCAAGATCCTGCAGGTCGGCACCCAACAGCGGTCCGACGCGCGATTCCGCCTAGCGTGCCAACTGGTGCGAAACGGTTACCTCGGCAAGGTCCACACCGTCAAAGTCGGCGTACCCGGCGGAAGGCAACTGCCGATCATGCCGGCCAAGAAAGCTCCCGACGACATCGACTACAAGATGTGGCTCGGACCGGCGCCCTGGTCGCCCTACACCGACAAGAAATGCTCCTTCAACTGGTACTTCATGCAGGACTACTGCGCCGGTTGGATCCAGTCATGGGGAGTGCACCACTGCGACATCGCGCTGTGGGGCCTGCCGCAACTGGGCAAAGGAAAGATCAAGGCCAGCGGGACCGCAAAGTTCCCCACAGAAGGACCGGCAAACACTTCGATCACCTGGAACACGAAGATCACCGCCGAAGACGGGACCGTGATGACCTTCTGCTCAAACAAGGAAGCCGGACACCCCCAGGGCGTGCGGTTCGAAGGCGACAAGGGCTGGGTCCACGTGCGACGCGGAGCGATAAAGGCAAGCTCGCCGGCGCTGCTGCAGACCGTATTCAAACCGTCAGACGAGAAACTCTACGTCAGCACGAATCACCACAATAACTTCTTTGACTGCATCCGCACTCGCCGCGACCCGGCCGCCCCGATCGAGGCCGGACACCGCGCAACGGCGATCTCGCTGGTGGCCGACGTAGCGACGCGACTGAAGCGGGAAGTACAGTTCGACTGGGACACCGAGAAGTACGTCAAAGACGACGCGGCCGACAAGATGCTCACCCGATCGATGACCGCGCCGTGGCGAATCTAGATTCTTCCAGAATGATTGATCACGCCTTGAAAGGGCGAAACTAATGAAAGCAACGCATATTACGATTATCACGTTTCTCGTAGTCGCCCTGGGCGCCCCGTGCCTGCAGGCCGCAGATCTGGATGAATCGCTGGCCCAGTTCGCCAAGTACAAAGACGATGACAGCGTAGTGGCGGTAAAGGCGATCGAGGCCGCGGCGTATCGCGCCTCGAACAGCCCGAAAGCCAAAGCGGCTCTGGCGTCAAAACTCATCGCTCTGCTCGAAAGCAAATCCGCTACGATCGAGGCGAAGAATCTCACCTGCCAACTGCTGCCGCTGATCGCCGACGCCGCGGCGGTAAAACCGCTGGTCGCACTGCTGGGCGATCCGAAAACCGCAACCGCCGCACGAGGAGCCCTGCAGCGGCTCAGCGGACCGCAAGCCGCAAAAGCCCTCCGCGATGCGATGGGCAAAGCGACGGGCTCGGCCAAAGTCGGGCTGATAAACTCCATCGGAGCCAAGCGAGACGCCCAGGCCGCCGCCGCGTTGAAAGCGTTGCTGACAGACAAGGACGCCGATATTGCATCGGCGGCAACCGCCGCGCTCGGCGAGATCGGCAACGCAGAAGCCGTCGCGGCTCTTACCGACGCCAAACTCAAACCCACTGGCGCGCTGCTGGACGCACTGCTGCAGTGCGCCGAGACGAACGCCGATTCGGCCGCGAGCGTCTACAAGAGATTGTCCGCCTCCAGCGACGACAACTGGAAATGGGCCGGACTTACCGGACTGGCCAAGTCCAGCCCCGCAGACGCACTGGCGCCGCTGTCGGCGATCCTGAACGGTCCGGAGACCAAGCATCACGCCAGGGCGCTAAGCCTGATAGCAACACTGCCCGGAGAAAAAGTAACCAAGGCGATGATCGCCAGAATGGCCAACTGCCCAAATCGCGGACAGATCCTGTTCATGGGCGCCCTGGCCCAGCGAGGCGACCAGACGGCCGCCGATGCGGTGGCGGAATTCCTGGGCGACAAAGACGCCGACGTGAAGTCCGCGGCGATCAATGCGATTGGAAAGCTCGGCGGAGCACGACACATCGCAGTTTTGGCGAAAATCGCATCCGCGGAAAATAACGCATTCGCACGAGCGAGTCTGGCCAGCCTCCCTGCCAAAGACGTCGATGCGGCCTTGATCTCCGGGATTTCCAAGGGAGCCCCGGCGATACGGACCGAACTCATCGCAGCATCCGCCGCTCGCGGAGTCAAAGACGCCGCAGAGGCGATGCTTGCTGCAGCGAAGGACTCAGACGCAACAGTTCGCAAAGCGGCCTGCAAGGGCCTGGCGCAACTGGCCGGCAAAGCTGAACTGCCCAAGATCGTCGCCCTGCTGGCCTCGGCGTCAGACGCCGCTGATCAACAGGGACTCAGCCAGGCAATTCTGGCGACCGGACGGAGAATCGATGACAACCCGGCGGTCTCCAAGGCGATTCTCGTCGGCCTGAAAACCGCCAGCGGCCAGCCGGCGGCCGCCCTGTTGAAGACCGTAGCCTACTTCGGCGGAGCAGAAGCCCTGCCCACCGTCGTACAGCGAGTAGAGGCCAAAGACACGATCGTCAGCGAAGCGGCGATACGCTCGCTAACGACCTGGCCCGACGCCGAAGCGTGCGGGCCCCTGCTGAAGATCATCAGCGGCGCCAAGAACGCCAAGCACCGCATTCTGGCGATGCGAGGCTACTTCCGCCTGGCTCCGCTGTCGACAGATCCGGCAGGAGCCCTGGCCAAAATTCGCAAGCTCGTCAAAACGCCGGCCGACAAGCGGATGATGCTGTCGGCTCTAAGCGCCGCGGGGTCAACTGAAGCGATGGATATGGCGATATCCATGCTGAGCGACGCCGAGGTCAAGAGCGAAGCGGCGCTGGCGGCGATTGCGATCGGAGGACAACTGGCCTCAACGCAGAAAGCAGCGGTTCTGGCGGCAATGGAGAAAGTTCGAGCGACAGATCCGTCCAAAAGCATCCTGGCCAAGATCGACGGTGTCGAAAAAATCGCCAAGCAAAGACGCCGGCGCGGACGCACGGGGCCGGCCAGAAAAAGCTATGACAAGAAAGCAGTCGACGCACGAAAGAAACAGCTCGCGGCCGCCGCTCCCAAAGGCTGCAAAATGGTCCTCTACCTCGACTGCGGCGTGGAGAAATCAGCCGCAGCCGGTTCCGGGCCGAAGATCACACAGCTAAACGGCGCCTCGTGGGTCTGGGGCGGTACCGGGAACACGCCGGCGGGAACAGTCGCATACGACGGCAATTTCGTGGGCTTCACACTTAGCGGACTGGACGCAAAAAAGCAGTACGCAATCGGCTTCAGCTGGTGGGACGCCGACGGAAATGGACGCGTACAATCAGTGTGGGCCGAGCCGAAAGACGGCGCGGACGCCCGGATCTTGAAGGCCACGAAACTCCCGAGCAACAAGGCCAGTGAACTGGTGATCGGAATCCCCAAGGCGATCTCCGCCAAGGGATCAGTCAAGCTAACGTTCAAACGCGAAACCCAGTCCAACGTGGTTGTCGGCGAGGTCTGGCTCCTGGAAGCCGGGGCCGGAGCAGCGATCAAGACCCCGAAGATCACGTCGATCACGACAATAAAGAAAGCCCCCCCCGCTCCCCCGGCCGCAACACCGACAAAGGCGCTTCCCGTCATCATGCCCGCGCCGAAAGATGAGTCCAAGACAAACGTCTTGATCGTCACCGGCGTGGACTATCCCGGACACAAGTGGAAACAGACCGCGCCGGTAATCGCCAAGTTCCTGGCCAAGGACAAGCGACTCGAAATCCAGACAGTCGCCGACCCGCACCAGCTATCATCGCCTACGCTGCACAAGTACGACGTGATAGTAGTGCATTTCATGAACTGGAAAGTCCCGGCGCCCGACAAGACGGCCCGCGAAAACTTCAGCAAGTTCATCGAAAACGGCGGCGGGATGGTCATGGTCCACTTCGCCTGCGGAGCATGGCAGGACTGGCCCGGATTCGTGAAAATCGCCGGACGCGTATACAACCCCAAATTCCGCGGCCACGATCGGCGCGGACCGTTCACTGTCCAGATCGTTGACAAGAACCACGAAATCACCAAGGGCATGAAGGATTTCGAAACGTTCGACGAACTGTACACATGCCTGGACGGAACAACCCCGATAGACATCCTGGCCCACGCGAAATCAAAAGTTGACAAGAAGAACCACCCGATGGGCTTCGTGCTGCAGTTCGGCAAAGGACGAGTGTTCCACTCACCCCTTGGACACGACGTCCAAGCATTCGCGGCCCCAGGCGTACAGGAACTCTTCACCCGCGGAACAGCATGGGCCGGCAAACTCAAACCGGCGGCGACGAATTAAGTCCGACTATTTGTACTCGCGGCAAGCTTCTACGTAAGCTTCGATATTGGCCCACGGCACTTCCGGTTCGAGCATGTGGGTTGGGCAGCAGAACAGTCCGCCTGCTTCGCCAACGGCGTCGAGGTTGCGTTTGACTGTGTCTTTTACTTCCTGAGGCGTAGCGAAGGGCATTGTCGTTTGCGTGCCGATCGAACCGTTAAACGCGATTGCGTCACCGTGCCTGGTGAATATCTCGACGGCGTCCATACACTCGGGCTGGATGGGGTTCAGCACGTCGATCCCGGCGTCGATAAGTTCGGGGATCAGTTCGGTGACGTGCCCGCAGGAGTGGTACTGGATGATTACGTCGGGTTTGGCCCGACGGGCCGCTGCGATAACTCGCATGAGTCGGGGTTTTAGCCACTGGCGATACATATCAACGGACATCATGATCGAATTCTGCATTCCGATATCGTCGCCGAGGGCGATAATGTCAGCTCCGGCGGCTGCATATTTCTCGGCCCGGAGACACGCCAGATCGGTGATCTTGTCGAGGATGAAGACGGCTTTCTCGTCCTCCATCGCCATCTCGGTCATGATCAGGTCCATCCGCCGCATGTACCAGGCGGTCTCCCAGATGGTGCATTCCATCCAGACCTGTGCGGCCAGTCCGCGAGCCTGAATTGCTGCGATCTCCGCGTCGAGGTACGACCAGTTGGCCGCGGCGAAATCCGGCCAGGGATAATCCTGGAGTTGCTCGATGCTGTCGAGCCTCTCCAGCGGGTTCCGCATCCGCGTCATGTGATGCGCCCCCTCGCCGCCGGGTTCGTGGGCCACGCCCCATATGTCCATCCTCGCGCCTTCGGCGATCGGCGGATCGTAGTACAGCCCGTAGTCCCAGTTGCGGTCGGGAACGAAACCCGGAGCCTCGGCCACCCACGGGAAACCCGGATCGGCGATCACTCCCATGGGAAATTCAAACACGTCGGCGTACGAGCCCTGGTCCGGATAGTTCCGCTCGAACGTCTGTTCGAGTTCGGGGCAAAGATGAAAATACACGGGCGCAGATTCGAAACCGTTTCTGCGATACAAGCTCAGTAGGTTTTCTCGTGGTGTCATACCGCTATATTACCGCGCCGAGCCGGGGTTACAAGAGCACATACGCCTTCGAAGCGTCATTGACACGTTCGCCGCCTTGCGATACGCTCATTCCACACTTACGTTGTGATAACAAGGAGCACAAAATGGCCAAGATCGCAATCATCGGCGCCGGAAGCATGGTGTTCAGCACCACACTGACCAATGACATCCTTCAAACACCCGGTCTTGAGGGCTCCACAGTCGCCCTGATGGACCCGGTCCTGTCGAAGGTCCAGAGCGTCGAACAGTACGTCAGCAAAATCATCAAGAACAACGGCCTGACCCACAAAATGTTCGCCACTGACGATCGCCGAGAAGCGATGGCCGGAGCCGACTACGTCATCACGACGTTCCAGATCGGCGGGATGGACGCCTACAAGCACGATTACGAGATCCCGCTGAAGTACGGCGTGGACCAGTGCATCGGCCAGTGCGTAGGGCCCGGCGGCGTGATGCGCGGCTTGAGAACGATACCCATTCTGGCCGGGCTGATGAAGGACATGGAGGAAGTCTGCCCCGGCGCCCTGCTGCTGAACTACGTTAACCCGATGTGCACATGTTCGATCGGCATGGCGATGTCCAGCGACATCCCGTTCGTGGGACTGTGTCACGGCATCCAGACCACGCTGGACCTGATCTCCGGATACGTTGACGTCGACAAGGACCAGATCGAGTTCCTGGCGGCCGGGATAAACCACATGGCCTGGTTCCTGGACCTCAAGCACAAGCAGACCGGCGAGGATCTCTACCCGAAGTTCCGCGCCAACATCGAAAAGCCCGAGTACTACATCAACGACAAGGTCCGCGTAGAAACCGCCCGCCATTTCGGGTACTTCATGACCGAGTCCACGGGGCACCTGTCGGAGTACTTATACTGGTTCCGCAAGAACCGCGAGATGCTCGACACGTACTGCGATCAGCCCGCGTTCGGCGGCGAGACCGGGGCGTGCTACAAGTTCTGCTGCGCGATGGCGGACCGATACGAAGAAGTGGACATTCTCAGCCTCGAAAGCGGCGAACTGGAGCCGCGCAGCATCGACTACTGCTCGCGCATCCTCGAAGCGATGGAAACAGGCGTACCGTTCCGCTTCAACGGCAACATTATCAATCGCGAAGGTTACATCGCCAACCTGCCGCGTGAGGCGTGCGTTGAGGTCCCGATCTACGTTGACAAGACCGGACTGCATCCGACGCATGTCGGCAAGCTGCCGGCCCAATTAGCGGCATTGAACCGGAGCAACGTGACGCTGCAGATGATGGCGGCCGAAGCTGCGGTTACCGCTGATGAAGAGTTGGCGTTCTCGGCTGTGGCGATGGACCCGCTGACGTCCGCCGTGCTCGGGCTGAACGACACTCGCAACATGGTTCGCGAACTGTTCGAGGCCGAAGCCCAGTGGCTGCCCCACTTCGAAGGACGCGCGCCGAAGCAGGTTGACATTATCGAAGTACCCGACGGCACGACAGGCGTTCCGGTCCCGCTGGATCCGGCGCTTGCAGTGGCGAACCGATTCACCAAGCTGGCGGACTGATAGGCGCTGAACCCCGCATAAACAAACAAAGCCCACAGACAACCATGCTGCCTGTGGGCTTTGTCGTTTGTAGTTATGTCGGACTTCAGACCGCCGCCGCAGCCGCCGCCTGGCGCGAGGCTCGCTTTCTGTCTGCTTCTTTGAGAAGGATCTTTCGAATTCGCACGTAGTTCGGCGTGATCTCGACCATTTCGTCGAGTTCGATGTACTCAAGCGCCGCTTCCAGGCTCAGCAGTCGCGGAGCCTTCAGCGTTACCGTTGCTTCCTTGTTGGCCGAGCGGATATTGTTGAGATTCTTGCGTTTGATTACGTTGATCGGCAGGTCCGAATCCTTGCAGTGCTCGCCTACGATCTGGCCTTGGTAGACATCGTCGCCGGGCTCTACAAACATGATCCCGCGCCCGGCAAGCTGCTCAAGCGCGTATCCTGTTACCGGCCCGGTGTCAGTTGCGATCATCACGCCGTTGATCCTGCCGCCGATATCGCCGCGATCCGGCCCGTAGGCTTCGAAGCGATGATGCATGATCACCTCGCCGCCGGTTGCGGTCAGCATTCGGTTCCGCAGACCCAGCAGCGAACGGGCTGGAATGGTGAACTCAAGCTGCGTTCGCGTGCCTGCGGTTTCCATGTGCTCCATCTCGGCGCGACGATCGCCCAGGAGCTGCATGACCGGTCCGACGGCGTCGCTCGGCACGTCGATCACGAGTCGTTCGATCGGCTCTTGAACCTTGCCGTGCTCGTCGCGGTGGTAAACAACCTGCGGCTTGCCGACCGACAGTTCGTATCCTTCGCGCCGCATGTTCTCCAGCAGGATGCCCAGGTGCAGCAGCCCACGCCCCGAAACGGTGAACTCATCGCCGTGATCCTCAACTCGGAGAGCAACGTTTGACTGCAGCTCCTTCTCCAGGCGGTCTCTAAGCTGGCGGCTGGTTACGTACTTGCCGTCCTTGCCGGAAAACGGCGAATCGTTTATTCGGAATCGCATGTGCAGCGTCGGTTCGTCTATGCTCAGCGTCGGCAGCGCCTCGGGCTGTTCGGCGCACGCCAGCGTATTTCCGATATCGATCGAACTGAGCCCGACAACCGCACAGAGATCGCCAACGTCGATATGATCGACCTCGACGCGCCCCAGGCCCTGGAAGCGGTACAGTTGCCCGATCCGCTGGATCGTCGGATTGCCTTCGTTGTCGAACACCGTTACGTCCTTGCCGGCTTCCAGCGTGCCGGCGAAGACGCGCCCGATGCCGATACGACCGACATACTCGCTGTAGTCCAGCGTGGTGATCAGCGCCTGCAGCGGAGCGTCGCCGTCGAGATCGGCCACGGGAACGTGCTTGATGATCGCGTCAAACAGCGGGTGGATATCCTTGCCCTTGCCCGCCACGGCCGCTTCGTAGTCCTCTGCGACCGCCCAACCGCCGACACCCGATGCGTAGATCGTGGGGAACTCCAGCGCGTGATCGTCGGCTCCGAGATCGACCAGCAGGTCGAAGACCTCTTCATGCACCTTGTCGCCCCGCTGGTCGGGTCGGTCCATCTTGTTGACGACAACGAGCGGCTCGAGCCCAGCTTCCAGCGCCTTGCTCAGCACGTATCGTGTCTGCGGCATCACGCCCTCGAACGCGTCGACCAGCAGCAGCACGCCGTCGGCCATTTTCAGCACGCGTTCGACTTCGCCGGAGAAGTCGGCGTGGCCGGGGGTGTCTACGATGTTGATGTGGAAACTCTCGCCGTTCCTGTCGGTGTAGTCGATCGCACAGTTCTTTGACAGGATCGTGATCCCGCGCTCGCGTTCGAGCGGATCGGAGTCCAGGATGCAGTCACCAGCCAGTTCGCCGCGTCCGAACTGGCCGCTCTGGTGCAGGAGCTGATCAACGAGCGTTGTCTTGCCGTGATCGACGTGCGCGATAATTGCTACGTTACGGATATTCTTGCGTTGCATGAGATACTCGGGATGCGGCGTTGCTGTTAACGGGGCGGGGGATGCTGTAACGGGTGTGTTTTGTGCCGATAAGTGAGGAGTCAGACTATCAAAGGAGGCCAGTTGACAGCGCGCAGACGCCGCAGCAGGCTCGCGAAGAGCAAGCGATATACTACCGGGTCAGTTGTGATGCTCGATGTCATGATAGCCCGGCATAGTACCACACAATGGGCAATATTGCAAGCCGTTGGCGGCGATAACAAAGCTCGCTGCCGTAATCGCATGGGGAATATGTTATCATGCGACAGATATTTTGAGGTCCCATAATGATCAGATTACTTATCGTATTGGTTTCCACATGTGCGGCTCTCTGCGGATCAGTCAGTGCTGACTGGCCAATGGCGCGCGGCGATGCAGGCCGATCGGGGTACTCGCCGGCGGCGCTGCCGCTCGGGGCGGACTTGACGCTTCAGTGGACCCGCGACAACAAGCAGGCTCCGCGCCCGGCGTGGCCCGGGTCCAAACGCGTGGCCGACGACAGGGCGCATCATATAGTCGCGGCCGATGGGAAACTGTTCTTCGGCAGCACCGTCGATTGCCATATCTACGCACTATCAGCGGCGACGGGCCGGGAGCTCTGGTCATTCAGCACAGATGGTCCGATCCGTTTCGCCCCGGCGTTGTGGAAGAACCCAGCCGGAAAGCTTCGCGTGCTGGCCGCCAGCGACGACGGCGTGCTGTACTGTCTCGACGCGGATTCCGGCAAGCTGCTGTGGAGCCGCCGCGGCGGGGGCGACAGGCGAATGCTGCTGGGCAACGAACGAATGGTATCACGCTGGCCCGCTCGCGGAGGGCCTGCTGTCAAAGACAACGTGGTCTACTTCGGCGCGGGAATCTGGCCGTCGGAAGGCATATGGGTCTACGCGCTAAACCCCGCCAACGGGAAAGTAATCTGGTGCAATAGCGATTCCGGAGCGATCCTCATGCCCCAGCCGCACGGCGGAGCAGTGGCCAAGAGCGGCATCACCGCACAGGGATACCTCGCCGTCGGCGACGAGCAGCTCTTTGTGCCGACCGGACGAGCCGTACCGGCGGCTCTCGATCGAAAGACCGGGAAGCTCCAGTATTTCCACCTCCAGCGATACGGGCAACTCGGCGGATCGACAATCTCGCTGGCCGGCAAATACCTGGTCAACGGAACCCGACTCTTCGACCCCAAGACCGGCAAGGCCGCAAGAGGCGCGATCGACGCGTCGCTGCTGGCCGATACGCCGGGGGGAATCGTATATTACGCCAAAGGCAAGGTCAGCATGCATGGCGCCAAGTGGTTCATCGACGCACCCGGCGGGTCGGCGCTGATCGTCGCAGGCGACAGAGCCGTCTCCGGCGGCGCGGGTAAAGTCGCTGTCATTGATATGAAGACCAGGAAACTCGCCTGGTCGGCCGATGTGCGCGGCGAAGCGCTATCGCTGGCGGTCTCGGGGCGGAAGCTGTTTGTGAGCACCGACAACGGCGCAATCTACTGCTTCGCGGCCGGGCCGAAAGGCGGCGAGATGACCCAAGCCGTCCAGGCAAAGCCGTATGGCGACAATGTCGCCGCCGCAACCGCCAAAGCGATTCTCGACAAGACAGGCGTGACAGAGGGCTATTGTGCGGATCTGGCCTGCGGCGACGGCGCCCTGGCGTTTGAACTGGCCAGGCAATCGAAGCTCACGATCTATGCCGTCGACTCCGACCCGGCCGCCGTAGCCGCGGCAAGGAAGAAGCTCCGCGCCGCGGGCCTGTACGGCACGCGAGTGACGATTCACCTGGCCGACCCGAACCGCACGCCGTACCCCAACTACTTCGCCGATCTGGTTGTCTCCGGCAGGTCCGTCGCGTCGAAAGACGCCGCTCGCCTTCTCCGCCCGGGCGGCGGGATAAGCTGCATCGGCCCGGTAGGCAAGATGAAGCTGACTGCCGGCAAGCGGCGAGAGGGAGCGGGCGTCTGGACACACCAATACGCCGACGCCGGCAACACGCTGTGCGGGACCGACAAAATCGTCCGCACGCCGCTGGAAATGCTCTGGTTCCGCAACCCGCAGATACGCATGCCGAATCGACACGGGCGCGGCCACTCGCCAATCAGCGACGGGACGCGAATGTTCGTAATGGGCCTAAACAGCCTCGGAGCGATCGACATTCACAACGGCAGGCTGCTCTGGGAATACAAACTGCCCGGAACGCTCAAACCGTTCGACCAGGACCACCTGATGGGCACCGCCGGCACCGGCAGCAGCCTCTGCATGAGCAAAGAGAAGATCTACGTACACACAGGCGATAAATGCCTTGTGCTCGATCCGGCCACTGGTAAGAAGCTCGCCGAATTTGCACCGCCGAAGCTTCCTTCCGGCAAGGCCGGACGATGGGGATACATCGCCATCTCCGGCGACACGCTGCTGGGAACGCTCGTTGACGAAAGTCACCTGGTCCCCTACCGCTACCTCCGCTCGAACATGGCCGGCATGTTCACCGAAAGCTCGGTCCTGTTCGCCCTGAACGCAGAGACCGGCAAGTTGAAGTGGCGATACGAAGCCAAACACTCCATCCGCCACAACACCATCGCCGCGGCCACCGGGCGCGTCTACCTGATCGACCGGGCCAAAGCCGCCGAAGTCCGCAAACGAGGACAGAAATCCAAGCCGCACGCACCCGGAGTGCTCAAGGCGATCGACCTGGCCGATGGCAAGACCGT
>CAYMSH010000005.1:0-39660 GCA_964392945.1 uncultured Planctomycetaceae bacterium
CGACGAAACTCGACCAGCGTATCTTGTAAGAGTAGTTCCCACCGCATTTTGCCTTCAGTGTTTTCCAGGTCGCCATCGACTTTTCGAACGCCGCACGGTTGGGGGGCGCCGATCGTGGCAAGACGAGGGTGGGGCCAACCGCCGACAGCGGCCCGGCGAGGAAGGCGATTATCAGGGCTAGAGAACAATAGGAAGTCCAACGGATCATGATGATGCTCCAGGCGGCGGGGGAATATGATGTAGGTGTTATACCTTACTCTGACGCATAAGAGGCGTTTTTTGTTCCCGGAAATTGTGGGTTTCGGCGAGCTTGCGTGCGAAACGGAGCCTGCTGCATGCGGGGCGCGAATTGACCTGACCGGCTCGATTCGTTAGATTCTCAGTTTGATTCGCAACAAGATGCCGCCGATGCGGCGACTGACTACAGGATGAGCAATACGCATGACAAGGCCCGGATTCAATCTGACCAGCAAGCCGGATATCAACGAGTGCCTGGAACGCATTTACGCCTGGTACGAGCAGAAGATAATCGATCGCCCGCCGGTGCGGTTCCATCATCATAACATCGAGTACGAACGCCATCGCACTGTTTCGGGCCCCTGGGCTACGGAAGAAGAACGCTGGCTCGACGTCGATTTCCAGATCAAGACTTTCGTTGATTCGCTGGAAGGTATGGAGTTCAAAGGCGAGACGTTTCCGGTCTACTGGCCGAACATCAGCGCCGTTGCGTACAACTTGTTCCTCGGCCAGTCGGCCAAGTTCGACGACGTTACGGCCTGGACGCACCCGTGCATAGACGATCTGGACAATCTTCCGGAGATCAAGGTCCAGAAGGAGAATCGATTCTTCCGCGCCGTCGATGAGATGACCGACAAGGCCCTGGAGATCGCAGATGGAAAATTCCTCGTCGGATACACCGACATGTACGCCGGGATCGATTGTGTCGCCGGTCTGCGCGACATGGGCCAGATGTGCATGGATATCCTCATGGCGCCCGACAAGCTCAAGGCGCTGATCGATCAGGTATGGGCCGAGTACCTCGAAGTGTATGAGCACTTTGATCGCAAGTTGAAGGCGGGGGGGCAACTGTCGGTCACCTGGATGAACCTTCCGTGGCCGGAGAGATTTAACGTGCTGGCGTGCGACTTCGCCACGCTCGTTTCGCCGGAGCATTTTGATGAATTCTGCCTGCCGATCATCCGCAAAGAGGCCGAGTGCTTCGACTGCAACGTGTTCCATCTTGACGGACCGGGAGTCGGCAAGAATATCGATTCGGTGCTCACGCTGCCGAATCTAAAAGCCGTTCAGTGGGTCCAGGGCTACGGCGACGATGCGCCGATCATGCAATGGCTCCCGCTAATCCGGAAGATCCAGGCCGCCGGCAAGAGCGTGATCGTAGACCTGAAACTCGACGAACTCGACGAGTTCATCAGCAAGACCGACCCGACGGGCGTAATGCTCTGGATTCCGGCGAAACCCGAAGACCAGGACGCAGTGCTCCAGCGAGTGAAACAGTGGTAGGTCGTTGAAAGGACGGCTGGCTTGAAACCATCACGAGCCGTGTGTGCCGGACTGTTGGTTGCGATCGCGGGAGTGTCTGTCTGCTTTGCTGACGATACGCTTCCGGCCGCCGCCAAAGTTATACGAGCCGAGGCGCTTCGAAAGAACACCAGTCCCGACGGCCGACCGCTGCCGCTGGCGGCGCACTGGCACAGGCGGTATTACCCGCTGTCGTACCAGATCGAGCAGATATCCAAAGGGCGTCATCTGCTGCCCTGGCTTCCGACTCCCGTACCCGGCCGCGACGGTAAGAACGCCTTGGGCGACAATGAAGCCGCGTTCAAGAAACTCCGCAAATGGAAGATGCCGTTCGTTCTCATCACCGGCGGACAGTGGGAGGCCACGCTCTACGATCACAAGCTCAAATGGCGATCGCTGCCGCCGGACAAAAGCCCGCTGGTCGTCCTGCACAAGCCGATCAAAGGCAAGGACGGAAAAACTAAACTCACCGCCAAGCAGCTCAGCCCGTTCGGCGCTGTCGAGCCGTGGCGGCAGGTCGGCGAATACTGGATGGGCTCGGCCGGTATGAAGGCCCTCCAGGAGGCGTATCCCGACCCGCCGATGGTCATCATCGTCAGCAACAACGAGGCCAGCGACTTACGCTGGCACGAAGTCGGAAGGAAATCCAAACGATATCTCGACAAGTACGGAAAAGGCAGGGACAACGCCTTCAAACGCAAAGTAGTCGCAGAAGGCTGGATTAAGCGTTACGGCGCGATGCTCACGGCGATGCGAGGGGCGCTGGTCCAGGACGCCTGGCGGACCAATACCCGATTCGCCGCGTACAACGCTTTGGGCCCCAATCACCTGGGGCGATGGAGCGCCTGGAAAACGTACTCCCTGATAACCGACAAGTATGTCGATCCCGGTCCGGTGATATGGGGCGGAGCCGTGGCCGACTACTACGACAACCACTGGCAGCCGCAGAAATCTGTCTGGGGCGGCTGGAGTTGCCAGGTCGAAGCGATGAACATGGCGCTCCTGAAAACCGAAGCGTTGAAGATCAAGCCGGAGTTCTGGCACGAGGTGATCTTCTGGGACGGAAACCTGCCTGACAAGAGCAACGATCGCTACAAGACCTACACGAAGAAGGGCTTCCCGCCGTCGCCGGAGCGTTATCGCGGATGGGTGCAGTATGGTATGTGGCTGCTTACGCCGCGAGTCGCGAGGGAGTTTCGTTCCAGCGCCGACAAGCGCGAGCGTTGGGAGGCGTACTTCAACGCGATCGTCCGGGCCGTTGACCTGGTGCACGCCGACAAGACCCTGACGCGATTCTGGCGAAAGGGCAAGTTGGTTCAACCGCCGGAGAACCGCCATCCGTTCAAGACGCAGGTCCCTGATCGGTTCAAGAACCGCAACCGCTGGTATCATTTGCCAACCAGCTTGGATCCGAAACCTCCTGTGAAATTCAATTCAGTGTTTCCGGTCTTTACACTGGCCCGCGTGATCGGCGAGAAGCCGAATCGCCAATGGTTACTGTACGCACAAGCGCCGCGCGGCGACAAGAAGGGCGTTGAGGTTGATATTCCGGATTACAAAAAGATAACGGTGAATATCGGCCTGGGCGGATCGTTTTACCATATTGGCGAAAAGAACGGTTCGGTTAAAGCAGTGGGGCGTCTGAAAGAAGGAACGTGATTATGCGATTACGAGGTATTGCGATTGTGATGTTGGCGGCGGTTCTGGTGCAGGCGGGCGTTGCGGCCGGCGGTCCGACGCCCGATTGGGTTTCGGAGATGAAGAAGACCCACGCCAAATTCACCGGTAAGAGCGGTACGTTCGCTCATTTCGGCGATTCGATTACCTACTCCCTGGCGTTCTGGAGTTCGCTGCAATGGCGCCCGGGCCAGGCCGATGCGGAGTTTGAAGCCTCGCGTCAGTGGGTGCTGAAGTATATGCACCAGGATTGCTGGCGCGGTTGGAAGGGTCCGAAATACGGTAACCTGAGCGGTAAGACCGTGGCGTGGGCCAACAGCAACGTTGACGGATGGCTCAAGAAACTGAACCCCGAAGTAGTGCTGATCATGTTCGGGACTAACGATCTGGGCGGCGTGTCGGTCGAGAAATACGAGACCGGGCTGCGGAAGTTCGTTCAGCGCTGCCTGGATAACGGATCGGTGGTTATTCTCAGTACGATCCCGCCTCGCAGCGGGAGAGCGGAAAAAGCCGCCGAGTATGCGAAAGTCGCACGGAAGATCGCAAAGGAGCTGAAAGTTCCGCTCAGCGATTTTCACGCCGAGGTGATGAAGCGGCGACCCGACGACTGGGACGGTTCGGCCGCCAAATTCAAAGGCCACAAGACCTACGAAGTCCCCACGCTGATCGCCGGCGATGGCGTGCATCCCAGCAATCCGAAGAAATGGCGGAGGGATTTCACCGCCGAAGGACTGAAGCACAACGGTTTCAATCTTCGCAGCTATATTACTTTGAACGCGTACGTTGAAGTGATGGACAAGGTGCTCGACGCCGGGAAGAAGCCGACGAAAAAGAAGTTCATCTCGGAAAAGAAGCCCGTGACGGTTAGCGTGACGGATCAGTCCTGGTGGCCCAAGGCGCCGAAGCTTCCCGCTCCAAAGGGGCAGGTCATCAAAGTATCTTCGTCGCGTCAGTTGTTTGATGCGACTAAGAATATCCGCCCGGGCGGCACGATAATGCTGGCCGCGGGGCGGTACAATATTTCACGCCGCGTCGGGATCACGACTGACGGGGTGACTCTCCGCGGGGCTACCGGAAATCGCCGCGACGTGGTCATCGACGGCGACGGGATCGGCGAACTCGTTGCGTTCACCAAATGCAACGACGTGACAGTGGCCGACCTGACGATACAGAACGCCAAGTGGAACGGGTTCAAGATCGACTCGGAGACCGGCGTGCAGCGGCTGCGGATTTACAACTGCGTAATTCGCAACATCTGGCAGCGGGGCGTCAAAGGCGTGATCGTTCCCGAAAAGGACCGCGCTAAAACCCAGCCCCGAAACTGTCGCGTCGAATACTGCCTGTTCTACAACGATCGGGCCAAGAAGTTCGGCGACGACGAGGCCGATACGTCGAAGAACTTCAACGGCAACTACATCGGCGGGCTCGACGTGATGTACGCCAAGGGCTGGACGATCAGCGATAACGTGTTCGTGAACATCCAGGGCCGCACCCGCGAAGGGCGCGGCGCGATCTTCCTCTGGCACGAGACCGAAGACTGCGTAGTCGAGCGAAACATCATTGTCGATTGCGACAAGGGCGTGAGCCTCGGCAACCCCTACATGCCCAGGGGCCGAGCCGTGAAACTGCACGCGCGACGCTGCATCGTGCGGAACAATTTCATCACCCGCGCTCCGGAGGGGTGCATTGAGGCCGCCAACACCGCCGACTGCAAGATCTACAACAACACAATCCACGATCCCAGGAATCGCATGCGGCGCCTGCTGCGAGTTCTTGGCGCCTGCGATGGTTTGACCGTGGCGGGGAACATCTTCAGCGGCCCGGCTCCGGCGGCCCCCAAAGCGGGCAAGGTCACGATCGAGAACAATCTCGTGAAGGACATTGCCTCGGCGTTTGCGGATCCCAAATCGGGGAACCTTCACCTGAAAACCCCGCTGGGCGAAGTAGTCGATCAGGCCAAGCCGCAGTTTGACGTCACCGACGATATTGATCGCAGTAAGCGAATCTCAAAGCCGGATCTGGGAGCCGACGAATTTGGCGGTTAGAGATTGCTTCAAAGTCGGCAGGCGAAGTAACGATCAATCGCAATGAAAGGTCAGCCATGGATTCGTCACAATCCGATCGCAGGGAATTCCTTAAGACATCGATGGTTCTCGCTGGCGGGGCGATGATCGCCGGCGGGTGCGACAGCACAGTTTCCAGCGGCGGGCGGAACGTACCACAGAAAGGCGCCGATATGAGAGAGAAACTTCTGAGTTGTCTGGGCGGACCATGGCCCCAGACCGGTGATCTGCGCGTCGAGGTGAAGAAGACCGAGCAGAAGGACGGTTACCGATGTCAGTGGGTCAGCTACGAGACCCAACCCGGCGATCGGGTCCCTGCGATCGTCCTGACACCCGACGGGGTCAGTGCGACATCCCCGGCCGCAGCCGTTGCCGTGTGGCACCAGCACAATGGGCAATACCATCTGGGCAAATCCGAACCTGCTGGCCTGGCTGGGGATAAGATGCACCACACGGGCGTCGCCCTGGTCAAAGAGGGATACGTGGTTTTGTGCCCCGACGCGTTGTGCTTCGAAGAGCGGCAGGACTCGACCGGGAAGCTCAAGGGCGGAGCCTACGAAAGATTTGAGTTCCTGCGATCGTTGGTGGCGGGCAATTGCATGGCCTGGAGGAACATTCTCGACATGCGGCGAGCGATTGATTACCTGGCCGGTCGGCCTGACGTGCGGTCTGATCGCCTGGGATGTTACGGGCACTCCATGGGGTCCACGCACACATGGCTCGTCGGCCCGTGGGAGCCGCGGCTGAAGTGCCTGGTGGGCAATTGCTGCATGCCAACCTACGACGCAATCCATCGCACGCACCTGCTCCATTGCTTTCCGAATTTCATCCCGGGCTTCCATCAATACGGAGACACGCCCGATATTGCAGCCTTGATTGCTCCCCGCGCGCTGCACCTGAATTTCGGCGAGACCGACAGGGGATCGCCCCTCGAGGAGGTCAAGGAAGGCGTCAAGCGAATCGCCAGCGCCTACGCTGCGGCCGGAGCCGAAGATAAGTTCTCGTACTATATCGAACCCGGATGCGGACACGTGCTCTCAGAAACGATGTGGGCCAAGACCAAGGCTATGTTCGCCAAGCACCTGGCCTGAGCGACCCTGTTTATCCAGCACACGATTCGACAAGGGCTATCGCCGCCGCTTTCGCCGATCCGGAGACAGCGCGTAAAATGGGCGGGGCTCTTTTCTGTCTTGAAAGAGTCCCGCCCATTATTATCAATCAGTTGTGAACGGTGAGGCCGGCAGGCCTTCCTTGTTGTACAGGTTGATGCCTACGGGGTTTGACTGGTAGCCGAACCGCACGTGCTTGGGCTTGCTTACGCCCTTGGCGGAAACCACGACGGTCTTGCCGTCGATCTTAGCCTCGGCCCAGTGCCACTGGTTGTCTGCGGCCTGGATGGCGAAATGGGTCAGCTTGGCGCCGGGTGTCGCCTTCGTCGGGGCCAGGCCCTCCTTCTTGGCCGTGATCAGTCCGCCGCCTACGCAATCGAACGTGATGCGGATCTTGTCGCCTTCGATCTTCATGCTCTTGTAGAGCGGGCCGGAGTATACGATCTCCTTGCCGTAGTCCTTGGCCAACGCCCAGAGCGCCAACCGTGCGCCGACGTCCTGCTTGTTCTTCGGGTGGATGTCGCGTGCGGCGCCGATGTCGATGATCACCGCCATGCCGGTCTTGGGGATCCGAAGTGCTCGGCGTTGTCCTTCGCGGACCGGACCCCAGCCGCCGCCGGTCGGGTTGTCGTTGGGCCCCATGAAGTTGGCCAGTTGCACCCAGTAAAACGAAAGATCGTTATTCTCGAACGTCGAGCGCCAGCCCTTGACCAGCGCTTCTTTCAGGAATTCGTAACGCAGTCCGTCGCCGGCGTTGGATTCGCCCTGGTACCAGATTGCTCCTTTGACGCTCATCGGCGTCAGTGCATTGACCATGCCGTTGTAGATGTACGTGGCGCCGCCTTTGGGGCTCAGTCGCATCGTCGGCGGGTTTCCCTGGAACGATTTGCCGGCTTTCAGGTTCTCGCGGGCCTTCTTGAGCCAGTCTTCCAGGCTGGCGAGATACTTCTCGTGCCTTGCCTTGCCGGCCGGCGTGGCCGGGTCGATCTCGCTGACGGACTTGATGTAATCCTTCAACTGCGGAACGCTCTTGAAGCCGACAAGCGGGGTCCACGGCTCGATCCGCGTGCCGCCCCAGTTGGTGCCGACCAGCCCGATCGGGACTTTGAGTTCTTTCTGCAACGCCCGGCCGAAGAAGTAACCGACCGCCGAAAAACGTCCTACGCTCTGCGGCGAGCATATTTGCCAATTGCCGCGCGGATCTTTCAGCGGGGTGGGGCCCTGTATGTGGCCCGGTACGTTGTACAGCCTGATCTGCGGATTCTTGGCCGCGGCGATTTCTTCCCTGGGGTTCAGCGTGCCGCCCATGGTCCATTCCATGTTGGACTGGCCCGAGCAGATCCAGACCTCGCCGATCAGCACGTCTTTGATCGTGACGGTATTCTTGCCCTTGACGGTAAGCGTGTGGGCTTTTCCGTCGGCTTTCATCGCCGGGAGGTTCACGCGGAATTCACCGGCGTCGCACGCCGTTGTGCTGGCGGTTTTTCCGGCCAGTTCGGCGGTGATCTTTTCGCCGGCGGCCGCCGTGCCGAAAATGCGGATCTCCTGGCCCTGCTGGAGGACCATGTGGTCTCCGAACGCGCGGGAAAGTCTTACGTCGGCCTGAACCGAGCCGGCTATCAGCATTACGGCGATCATCACGAACGTCAGTGCGATGCGTTTCATCGAATACTCCTTTTCATGTTTCCAAGGTAATGTCACTTCGACATCGGTCGAAGACATCATCGGTAATTCAGTTCTTCTCGGCTTTCAGTCTGGTCCGATTGTCTTTGTCTTTCTTAAACGTGATGCTCCTGGCTTGATTGCCAATAGTTATCTCGAAACGATTATTCTTCTCGGATATCCGCGGCTGCGGATCGCCTTTCCGGTAGGGGTACAGCAGCACGCGATAGTTCGGCGCCACGACGTTTTTGCAGGGTATCTCGATCCGGACCGACTTGTGGGATTCCTTGCCGACTCTGTACGGTTTGCGGTTCAAACGAATCGCGGTAAGCCCGTCGGCTCCGAGTACTTTCACCAGCAGGAATGGTCCGTCGCGATCGGCGGTATGGCGTAGCACCATCGATGTCGCGTTCTGCGAGACCACCGTGATCTGGTCGTCGTGCGGCACGTTGGCCATCCAGAGGTAGTCATGGGTCTTGTCGTCCTTGCGGTAATCGTCGGCGATGACAACGAAGGGATGCGGGCCCTTGACCATCGCGACGGTTCGCAACGACTGCTTCACTGGGTTCATCTTGTAAAGCGGATGTTCGTTTCCGTAGGCATCGAGACTCAGCGAGGTGTACTTCATCCATTTCGGCATGACTTCGCCCGGCCGCCGGAAGTAGTAGTGCGACCAGGTCAGGCCATGGTCCTGCACCTTGATAACCGGCCCCGACGCCGGAGCGCGGATGGACCATTCGAAGAACGGTTTGGCGTCTCCGCAGGCTATCGTCGCGATATCGCCGTCGGTGAATTCAACGAACTTGCCCGGACTGCTCGGCCAGGAGTTTCGCCCGGCGGAAAAGGCGCTTATCCCGTCGATCAGGATGCAGGATTGAGCCTCCTGAACCGTTCCGCCGAACTTGCCCCGATCGATTATCCAAGCGCGGTTGTTGGCCCATAGCTCAAACGAGTTAACGTCCGAGTGAATGTGTCCAAGTTCGTATTTGTCCATGCGGCAGCGGAAGTCCAGGCGGAGTGCATTCTTGTCCCAGCGATCGCGGGCCATCGCAAAACCGCGGTCCGGGCAGAAGATCGTTGGCTTGCGATCCCCGGCCGCCTGTTTCAAACTCTGGTTCGGATAGCGGACCGGTGATCCCAGAAACGCGTGGAAAACAGTAAATCGCCCGTCATGGGCCTTCAGCAGGTTTGACGAGAGCCTCGCCCAGAGATAGTCGATCATCCGATCCTCGGGCCAAAGGTGTTTGGCGATCAGGACCTGCCTTGGCGGGAGATCTATCAGGCCCGCTCCGGTTCTCGCGTCGCCGACTACGTCGTGATGGCTGCGGATTCCGTCCCTGTCCAGCATACGGAACGCGGTTTCGATGGACTTGTAAAAGCGGGTGGTCTCCATGAGGTTTTCGCGATTGTCGCGTCGAGAGATCGCGTAAGACGACGGGCTCATCCAGATCATGCCGAAAGTGTAATATGCGTAACCTTCGTGGGGCAGTCCCGAGTCGAAAATGCCGTATTGGGTCATGAATCCGGCGGTCTTTCTTTCCGTGCTGTCGATCACCTTCGGGTCGAAGCCCGGCTGGCCCTCGATCGCCAGGGCCGTCGGAGCCAGGTGATCGTGAAATCCTCGCCAGTTAGTGGAGTTTCGCTGAGGTTTCATCAGGGCCGCTCCAACCGAGGCGCGATGGCGCGTCATTCTGGCCAGCAGGCTTCGAGCGTATTTGCGCTCTTGAACGTCCATCGAGTTGTAGAGCAGGTCGTAGCAGATACCGACGGCCCAGTTGACGTCGTGGCAGAGAGCGTTTCGGTGATTAGCCCGGTACCACGTGAGGCTCTGGTTGCAGGATGCGGCGAACACCTTGGCCAGTTCGCCCAGTTTTTTCGCGTCGGACTTTCCACCAGTTCCGATCCATGCCACGTAGGCTGCTTCCATAAGGGAATTGTGGAATCCGCCCTGGTTGCCCAGGTAGACCGGTTCGATCGAGAATTTCCCCCCAGTCAGGATCGTGCGGTAAAGACTGCCCGCGGCGGTGTTCGGATTGTAGAGCGAATCGGTGCGTTGCTTCATTGCGTCAAACGCACGTTTTGCAACTGGAACGCTGACGGCTCTGCGTTGCAGTTCCGGCAGGTCGGCTTTGGTGAAGAATATTCGCGGATGTTCCCCAGGCGGCGGAGTCTCCGTCAGCTTGCGAATCGCCGGAGCCCGCTTGGGGTAAAAGAGCACTGTGACATTATCGCCGCCAGCTTCCCTGCCATTAGCATCGAGCATCGACAGGCGTAGGACGAACTTGCTGTACTTTCGGTCCTTGTTGTTTTCGATCGGCGTAAACGCGGCGCTGGTCGATAACGCGCCGCTGTCGGCAAACTTCACGTTTCCGTCGCCGGAGATCATGGTCCAACGCGGCTTGAGGCCTTCGGCGCCCTTGGCGGTCCCGTTCAGTTTAACCTTGTACGGCGCCGGCAGGCGGATGTACAGGTTTGCGCCGGCGTTGACATCGAGTCGAGCGGTCTGTTTCAGGACCGCCTTGTCGGCGTCAGATGGGCCGCCGATGATGTAGGCGATGTCTTTGGGCGTCAATGCGTAGTCAAAGACGGCGAAATCATCGAGCTGACCGTTGAAGCTGTCGGTTCCGCTCCGCCCGCGGCTGGCGATGAACTTGGAGTGGCGGATCTCTTCGCTTTCGAGTTTCCACCAGGGCGACGGGATCGGGACCTTTGTGCCGGCGACCTGTTTTCCGTCGAGGTAGAGTTTTCGTTCGAATACGCCGCCGGTTGTCGTTGCGACCAGGGCGACGTGGCGCCACTTTCCGGCGAGCACCGCTGAACCGTGTTGGAAGATCAGCCCGGGAGTTCTGTGCGAATGGCTCGAAAGACTGGAGCCTCGATTCAGGTTCGTTATCCCCAGCACGGCGCAGATGTGCCCGGCGGTCTTGGCGTCGCCCTTGATCCAGAAAGACAGGCTCCGGCCGGGATGGTCCTGTTTGTACAGGTTGCACAGGTGGGGGCCGTTGATGATCTCGATATCGCTGTCGCTTGCGGAGAAATCCCACGCGTAACCGGTGAAGTCCCGCGCGCCTTTTTCCATTCGCGGCATGCCGCGTTCCGGGCGGCGGAGTTTCATTCCCGTGTCGCCGACGTCGTCGATCATCGGATCGATCGTCTTTCGCGCCGGGGTCTCGAATCCCATAAGGAAGATCGGACGCAACAGTTTGAGATACGATGTCTTTGAGCGGGCTCCGACCAGGATGTTGACGTCGGAACTGCTGGTCAGTTCCCCGTCGTCTCCGGTCAGTCGGAGAGTGTAGAGCCCCTCGCCTTTGAGCGTTACCCGGCTCTGGGGCGATGTAGGGTCGGCGAATTTCACCGTTGCGTCCTGGGGCGCGGCCACGAGCGACCAACTGGCCGAGAGCTTGCCGCCTCTGGCGATGCTGTCGTCGGAGACTGATCCTTGGAGTTTGACCTGTGCATGTTCGCCGCCAAGCGTGATCCCGTCGCCGGCGAAGACCTTCGGCGGCTGGTTGGGGAGCACTTTTACGTTGAGTGATGATTTGGCTCCGCGGCCGGTGAGTTCCAGGCGGTAGTCGCCCGGTTTGCTGAACGCAACTTCGGTCTTGTCCCGAGCGGCGTTCTTGAACATCGCCTGGCCCGGGCCTGAGAGTTTCCGCCAGGCGGTCTTGCCGCCTTTCGGGGCGAACCCGCTCAATTTCAGGCTGCCGGTGATGATCGTCTGGCAGTCCGGTCCGGCGTATACGGGTCCGGCGCTGATGTAGCCGATCTCCGCATCGGCAAGCGGGCGATCGAATACCGCGATATCGGCCAGGGCTCCGTAATCGAATCCGGCGTCGCTGGCGTTGCGCGATCCGAAGGTCCAGTTCCTGCCGACTTGCGAGGCGACTGACTTCACGTAGACCGCGTTCCTGGCTCCGGCGAACGCTCCGTCGAGGTATACCCTGACATTGCCGCTGTTGGATCGGAAATCGACGAGGATCACAACGTTATGCCACTTGTTGTCCCAGGCGTTGAGCTTCCTGTTCATATGGACGGTCTGGCAGTCGTTGCTTCCGCCCCAGACGCCTCTGCCGCCTCTTTCTGACCCGATATCGAACGGGCCGGTCATTATCCGGCTGTGCTTGCCTGTGTACGAACCTTTGCACCAGAATGAGACAGTAAAACCGTTGCTGGCCTTGATGTCGCCGACCCGGGACATCGCCTTGCTGGTCTTCAAGAGAAACGGTCCTGGGCATTTGCTGAAATCCCAACCGTCGCCGGTCCAGTTGTGCGGGCCTTTGACCTTCTGCGGCATCGTGTCGGCGAACTTCGGCGATTTGAACAGGACCGCGCCGCCGGAAAGTTCGACCCGGGCGGCCGGGGTTTTGTCCAGACGCAGGTGAACGATCGGTTTGAGACGATCGAGATACGTTTCGGCTTCGCAGAGCGACCAGGCTGACAGGAGATACAGAACAGCGACGGTGATTCTCGCTCGATGTGCATAGATTGGCACTGAATTCATATTGACCTCGGTTCAGCCTGTCCGTTGCACGTGTTGGAGTGCCGAACGTCGCTGCGTCGGGGGTTACCGGCCTGGCAAGACTATCAGGCCGTCACGATAATGGCAATGCAAGGTAGAACGCCGGCGGGCGGGGGGGAATGCAATTCTGTCATTTTTAGGGTGTTGCCGTCGGATTTACGGATATAATACGAAAACAACAGTTCGTAACCCTATATGTTCCGGGTCTGTTTGACTGGCGGCCTGGTAAGCGTAGTTTATGGAGCTTTCATTTATGAAATCTGCGAAACGATATCGAACAATTCTCATGTGCATCGCGGCGTTTCTGCTGACGGCGAGCTTTGTTGCGGTCCCCGAGGCCGGCGCGGCCAAGAAGAAGCCTGCGGCCAAGAAGAAGCCTGCGGCTAAGAAGAAGAAGGGCAAGGCGCCCGCCGCCAACAAGCAGTTCAGCAATGAAGACATATACGCGCAGATGAAACTTTCCGACGCGCAGCAGACGAAGTTCGACGCGATCAACGAGAAGAAGCAGGCGGCTCTGGACAAGTGGGACGCATCACCCAAAGGCCAGAGGCTTATGGACCTTCAGACCGCCGAGGATTCGGCGGCCAACGGCTCTCTGGTCCGACAACTCGAATCGGAACGCGCCCTGATCGAGAAGCGATTTGATACGCAGTTACTGTCGGTGCTTAACCCCAAACAGAAGGCTACAAGGCTCGGGCTGAAACTCTGCAATTCGATAACCGGCGGAAAGCTCGGAGGCCAGTTAAAGGGCGATCAGATCAAGAAGCTCAAAGCCAACTGCATGCGGGCCGGAGCCGCGATCGTCAAAGGGTCTCTCTCGCCGGCGCGGGCCGAGGCCGCACTCAGAGCCTCCGCAGTCGGGATGCTGTCCGACGATCAGAAAAAGAAGCTCGGGATTCGCGTTCCGCCCAAGCCGAAGAAGACGAATTACAGGAAGAACAACAGAAACCGCGGAAGGCGCCGCAAGAAGCCTACGAAGAAACAGGTCGAGGCTCACAAGAAGGCGGTGGCCGCCGATAAGGCCAGGACAGCCGCCAAACGAGAAGCATTCCTGAAAGCGCAGGCGGCCAAGAAGTAACTCGCCGAAGCAAGCGGGGGTTGCGGATGCGGGATGTGAGTCGCCGACCGGGCTACGGTCCGAGCGGCGTTGCGTTTCGTACGTCAGTCTTCGACCACCCGGTCGAATCCCGTGTAAACGTTCAGGCGCTTGCCGCGCAGGAATCCGACTAGAGTCAGGCCGAATCGACCGGCCAGTTTGGCTCCCAACGCAGTCACCGCCGATCGCGAGACGAGCATTGTCAGTCCGCAGGCTATGGCTTTTGACACGATCTCGGCCGAGAGGCGACCGGTCATGAGCACCATCTTGTCCGACACGTCGATCCCCTCCATGAACGCTCTGCCCATGATCTTGTCGAACGCGTTGTGCCTGCCTACGTCTTCTGCGAACAGGAGCACGTTTTCGGTGTCGGCCAACCCGCAGGCGTGCAGCCCGCCGGTTGACTTCCACATGTCGGCTTTGCCGGTGAACTCTCTGGCCAGTTCGATCAACTTGCTCGGGCCTATCGTCACGCCTTTTCCAACTCGTCCGAACGCCGCGTCGTCCAGGTCTCTGCCGGTTCCGCCGGATCCGCATCCGGTCCCCCAGGTCCAGCGGTTTGACATCGCCTCCAGGGCGTCTTCGTCGAAATCTCCGTGGAGGAAGACCTTGTTCTTCTCGATGTTCACTCGCACGTCGCGCAGTTCGGACCTCTGGCGCAGGGCGCCTTCGCCGATCAGGAATCCGACGGCCAGGGCTTCCAGATCGTGCGGCAGGCAGAGCATCGCCAGGATGTGCTGGCCATCATTCAGGTCCAGTTCGATTCTGGCCTCGGTGATGACCTGGTCAACCATCGCTTTTGGGGCGCCGTCTTCGAATCGGCGGATGGGGCAGTCCTGGATGAGTCCGTCAGGCGGTGCGGGCGTGTCATTCATTAGAAGCAGCCCAACTGGCAGCCGCTGACCTTGACGCCCATTTCGTTACAGATCTCGCCGATCTGTTTCGAAGGCGTTTGCGTTTCCGCCGCCAAGTCCAGCATCGCCTTGCACGATACCTTGCCGTCAACGGCTTTAGATTCAATTGCACTACGAAGTTCTTCGGGTGTCATAGTTCTTTCCTCAGCCAAGTACGCCGTCTCGTTCGGCGTTGATGTAGTTCATGCAGTATTCGTCTTTCCCGGCTACGGCTTCTGCTGCGTAGATTGCGGCCATTATTCCAGGTATGCACGGGTCGATCAGGCCGGCGTCCATTCCGTGGTATATCGCCTGGGCCAGGCCGGCGAAGTTGACCAGTTTACGCTTGGGCAGACCGAAGCTTATGTTCGAGCATCCGCCGCCGATGTGGACTTGGGGCCACTTGGCGTGGATGGCGGCGATCGCGTCGATCACGGCCCGGGCGCAATTGGTGTCTGACGAGACCGGGAAGAAGCACGGGTCGATTATGATGTCGCCGAGCTGCTTTCCGCAGGCGGTGAACTTTTCGATCAGCTGCTCGGCCCGCTCGACGCGATCGTCTATTCCCGACGGAGGCCCGTCGTCGCTCATTTCCAGACCGACGACCATGCAGTCGTATTTGGCCAGTATCTCCAGTCGCTCGTCGAGATTGTCGCTCTCCAGCGAGATGCTGTTGAGGATCGGCTTTGTCCCTTCCCTGGCCATCGACAGGCCGACATTCAGCGCCTCGGGATTGGCTGAGTCTATCGCCAGCGGCTTGTCGGTGTTGGCCTGGACGAGATCGACCAGCCACTTCATGTTCTCGGCTTCCTTGCCCGGACGCGGATCGCCGCCGTTAAGGTCTATGTAGTCGGCGCCGGCGTCGGCTTGCGCTACGGCGGTTTCTATGATGAACTGCTCGTTGCGCTGGTCCAGCGCGTCGGCTATGGTCTTTCTCGTCGCGTTGATCTTTTCGCCAATGATAATCATCTGTTCTCGGTGCTTTCTGCTATCTGGTGTCTTTGTACGGTTCGTGTCTGCTTGCGGATATTACTCTTTTTCGGCGGCTCGTATGGCGTGTGCGGCCAGGTCTGAAGCAGTGAACTTCTTGTGCTGACCTCCGGTGGTTTTCGCCATCTGCTCGAGCCCTCTGGACCTGCGGCCCAGTGCGATAGTGTGCAGTTTCACGGTTTTCTCCTTCAATGCGCCCTCGGCTACGTCTTTGGCTCCCATGGCGCTGTCCGTGGCCAGCAGCACTACGGTCTTGGCGCCCATCTCCAGGGCCTTGCTCAAGCCTCTGGCCTGTTCGGCCAGACCGCACAGTTCCATCTCTATGAACGCCTGGGCTTTCTTGATCCCCGCGGCGTCGGCGGCGATCGGTTTTTCGCTCATGATCTTGTCTTCGTCTTCGCCGAGCAGGATAACGTTGAACTTCCCGCCCTTGAGAGATTTTGCCGAGGCGATAACGATGCTCTCGGCTCCTTCGAAGAAGTTGGCCATCGGTTTGCTGGTGTCGATGCAGTATACAATCGGGGCGGTGACCTTTATCGTGCCGGCGACGGCCGGGAACTCGCGAGTGGTTACCGCAGTGTTGTCGTAGTCCTCAGGTGTGGTGTCTACAATTGGCGGGCTGGTGAACTCTATCGCCAGGTAGATCCCTCCTCCGACCATGCCGATCATGAGCAGCAGGAGAATTATCGCCACGATGCCCTGGAACTTCACCGGCGCGGCGACCGGGATGTTCTTTTGTCCGTGAGCCATCGCCAGGGCCTTGTCGGCCTGGGCCTGTGTCGCGGGCTTTTGCGGCGCGGGTGTCCCGGCTGGGGCCGGCGCCGGGGCCGTCCCGGGCGCCGGGGCGTCTATTGCGGTTTCGGCAAGCGTATCGACCGTCGGCGGAGCGTCTATCGCCGTGTCGGCAAGCGTATCGACTGGGGCCGGGGTCTCCACCGCCGTGTCGGCAAGCGTATCGGCTGGGACCGGGGTTTCCACTTTGGCTGCTCCCGCTACCGGAGCAGGGGCCTGCGGTCTGCTCGGAGCCGGCGCCGGCGCGGGGGCTTTGGGTCGGGCTCCCGGCGTCTTGGGGCGGCGAGCCGGAGTCTTGGCCCGCGACTTCTTGGTCTTTTTCTTACCGGCGTCGTCCGGCACGTAAACAATCGCCGTGCAGTAAGGACAGCGGCACACCCCGCCTGCGAAAGCTTCGTCTATCGATATCTTTTTCTTGCAGTCAACGCAACGAATCTTGATTGCCATTTACGCTTCTTCCTTGTACAGGCCGGTTTACGCGGACGTTTTGGCGCTCCAACCGATATGTTAGGCTTATCTGTCGTGTGAATCAACCTTAGTCTAACCGCAAGATTGCGCCCGGAGGTTCCGCTGCAGCGAGGGATATTGATAACTCTGGTGTCAATGGTTACATTGCACTCGATGTCTTGAGAGTAGGAACATGATCTTCGCAATGAATACAACTATATCCGATCGTTCCATTGAGATAGCCGGGCTTGGGACCGAACTCCTTGTCGGTGGGGGCGCAATGGCGATTATTCTGCTGTTGATGGTGCTTGTGAAGCATGATATCCGCCGTCGCCGCAGTAAAGTCGCCGCGAGGGAGCATATGTCGATGGAGGACTTCATCACCGCTGTCGACGCCGCCGAGGCGTATGACGGACTTTGCGCCGCGGTCAGGGCCGAAGTCGCCAGGCAGACCGAACTGCCGGCCGGGGCGATACTCCCAGGCGACACGATGGAGTTCTTCGAATCGCTGTCCGGCGGAAGACTCGATACTGTCTGCATTATCGAGGCGATTGAGAAGGGAATGGACATGCAAATCCCCGACGAGATAACCAACAGGATGCCGTTCCCTCACAAAGGCTTCAGAGACGCCAGCACCACGATCATCGATTGCATTAACGGATTCATCGAATGCGAAGAGTTCGCGGAATTCGTCGCGCAAGCAGAAAAAACGAAAGCCCACAGATAGCTGTATCTGTGGGCTCAATCGTTATTTGAGATTGTCAGACAGTTCGTTATTCCAGCGTCGGTCTTACGATCTTGCCTTCGAGTTGGGCTTTTCCGCCTTCTCTCTCGTAGACTCCGTAGAATATCGAACACGAATCGAGCCACAGGGTGATTCGGTGCAGGTCTTCCTTGCTGAGCTTTACGCGGTCCTTGTGGCTGCCGGTTGTCAGGATGGGGTAGAGCTTCGAAGCGTGGGCTCCGAACTTGCCGGGAGTGGTGCGCCATCCGTCGCCGTAGCTGTAGAAACCGTACTTAGGCGCCAGGCTTTCGTACGAGGCGTACCAGGTGCGGCGGCCTCTGCCTACTACCTTGCTGCTCAGGTCCGGCGGCTTGATCTTGACCTTCGCGTCGGCGGCTTTTTCCGTGTGGCACTTGACGCAGTTCTTGTCGAGGACCGGCTGGACCAGACGCGGATAGCTGAACGGATTGGATCCGTCGACATCCGGCTTGGGGATATCGGGCTTGCGGCGGTGCGCTATCGCCAGGCGTCCGGGCGCCAGCGGGACTTTGTGCTTCTGTTCGTGGCAGCCCTGGCAGGTCAGCCGTTCGTCGGCCTGGAGGTACGTTGACGATCGCATCGACTGGACCGCCAGTCCGTCCTTGTCCAGAGCCTGGAAGAACAGTTCGCGGTGCGCCGGCACTTTGAAGTGTGCGCTTCCGTCTTTTTCGACGGGAACGGTGCCCAGTACGTATCTGGCCAGGATGACCGAATCGCGGGTCGTCGGCGGACGCAATCCGATCTCGTGCGGAGGTCCGCCTGAGGGGACTGACATCGGGATGATCTGGTAGACTCGCAGCGCGGTGATTTTCGTTCCTTCGGGCCACTTCTTGAGGCTGTCGTAAACGTTGACCAGCGCCAGTGTGGCGGTTTCGGGCGTTTTGGAGAGCGTGGCTCCGCCGGCCGGTGCGAACACGCGCTTCGAAGCGTCAGGGATAATCGGCGGTCTCTTGCGCGGTCGAAGCGGCATGGGGCTCTGGCAGGCGATAGTGGGATCGCGGTGGATCAGTTCCTTGTTGCCGAATGCATCGACGAGGTATATGCCGTACTGTCCGCGTTTATGCTTGCGGCCTTGTCCGCCCATTCCGCGTTTCATGCTCGGATCGTATACGCAGAGATAGTAGTTCTCGCTCAGCGGCCAGGCTGTAGCGTAAACCTGTGCTCCGCCCTGGGTCTCCGGGAACGCCACATCTGGCGTCAGGCGTTTAACCGGCGCCATCGCGTCGTCGTCCGGCACGCGCGGGTCGACAACGACCAGCGAACCGAAGGCCTGTCCGTGGTGCGGCGCCGCGGTGGCGATAAACTTGTGCGAACCGGGAATCGCCCGGATGTCCAGCTCCATGTCGGGCCTCTTGCCGCGCGGCGCGAAGTTACCGTGAACTGCTCGTGAGTCGCGCCCGTCAGGCGTCGTGATCCACGGCAGGTGTGCGGTGCATCCGTGGCGGTCAACGTAGTCCCAACGCGTGTAGATAATCATTCCGTCGTGGGTCACGCTGGGGTGCCATTCGTTTGTCTCGTGGTAGCTGAGGCACTGGATTTGCGTGCCGTCTGGCTTCATGTCGTACAGCGTGTAAGTCGGACACGTTCGCCCGCAGCGAAGGTATCCGCCTCGGCGCTCACTTATGAACGCCAGGCGTCCGTTGGGCATCCAGCACGGGTCGAAATCGTTCCACGTTCCGTCGGTGAGCTGCTTGAGACCGGTCCCGTCGATATTGGCCTTGAACACGTGGTAGCATCGCTGCTTGTCCCAGTGGCCGCGTGACGGGTCGGTGTGGCGATCGTGGCGCGTTTCGCCTCTGCACTCGACGTACGCGAACGCGATTTCCTTGCCGTCGTACGACAGGTCCGGCGAGAGGAACGATCCGTCGAGTATCTCGCCTTTGAGGCGTCCGGACTCGACTTTGGAGTCGGCCAGAATGTTGGTGACCTTCTGCTTGTCGGTTTCGCCGAACGGGTTTGACAATACGTGTATCCCGCCGCCGGGCAGTGTGTTGACGCCGTAATACTGATCGCACATATGGTTGAAGCGTGAGCGGTGCCGCGTGATGAACAGCAGCTTGTCGAAGTTCAGCAGGGGGTTGGCGAACGATATCTTGCGGCGGAGCTTGCAGGTGGTCTTGAACAGTTCGAGTCGGGCCTCGGTCTCTTTGGGATCGACCTTGGCGGCCGATTCCTTGAGGGCCTTCAGTGCGGCGGTCTGCTGCGACATGTCCGGTGCGCCGCTCATCTTGCTGATGTCGTCCAGTACGGCGGCCGTCCTGCGAAGCGTTACGTCCAGTGCGTCGCGGTCGGACTCGATTATCAGCGACGAAGCGTTGAACGTTTGCGGTGCGTACTGTTGGAAACGTCGTCGGTTGCGGATGTCGTTGGACAGCGTCTTGTACTGGTAGTCCAGCTCTTCAGCCGGGGTCATGACCACTTCCGGCACTACCGGAGCTTTGGGGCGCCTCAGGCGTTTGTTGACGGCTATCTTGGCCTGGAACTTCACGCCTTTGGAGATGATCCGCAGCTCGGCGATCGAGCTGTACGGCTGGCCGCTGACTTCCGACAACGCTCGCAGTCGTACGTAGCGTCCCTTGACCGGAGCCTTGAGCGTGATGACGTTTTCGCTGGTTCGCTTCTTGAATCCGCCTTGTGCGGCGGGTTTGCCCATCTTCTTGCTGTCATCGGTGTTGGTTACGTAGAACTCGTAGTTGCCGATGGTTCCGTTCGATCCGCCCTCGCGCGGAAGGTAAGCGAATCCGGAGATTTCATATTCGCCGCCCAGATCGATCAGCAGTTCGTGCGGCGGGGCCGGCGAGAAGCCGGAAAACTGAGTGTGCCATATGGATTTGGGATTGCCGTCCATCGCCTTGTAGGCTTCGTATCCTCGATGTTCGCTGTCGCAGCGGACGGTTACCGTTACGAGCTTGTCGGCTCCCAGCGCCGCGGTGCACATCAGGATGCAAACGAATACTGTTGTCAGTTTCACGAGTTTCATAGTCATCATCCTCATCTCGAAAAGTTCGGATTGCTGTTCGGCGGCTGCTTATCTGCGGAACACGGTGACCAGCTTGGCCCGCAGTCCTCTCGGGTCGAGCTTCTTGGCCTGGGTGTGGATTACTTCACCGCCGGGTATGATCATCACCGAGTAGGGAGCCGCCGGCTTGGAGCCTTCCTTGGGCTTCAACGCCTTGAACAGTTCGGCGGTGTCCTTGCCGGTGAACGCGTAGTTGATCGGAGCCTTGGGATCCACTGGCGAGTAGCGCGACGGATCGGGCTTTGCGGCGTGATTCTTCTTCAAGACCGCCAGGGCCTCTTTCTTCTTTGCCGCGGGGTCGATGTTGACTGTTATCAACTCCAGCGGGCGATGCTGGTAGATTCGCCTGAGCATCACCAGGTCCGACATCGCGGCGACGCTGGACTTGTCGTCAAGCGACCAGACGCAGATCAGCTTCAGCACGTTGGCGTCATTGGCCGCCAGCTTCTTGAAACCCGCCAGGTCAACATCGGCCATCTTCACCGGTTTCTCGTTCCACATCGCAGTATCGTAATCAACCGAGCGGCGCTTGAAGCCCCATTTCGTCGAGCAGCCGAACGGACGCGTGCGATCGTAGACGATCTTCTTGCCGGCCAGGAGCGCCTCTATAGCGATCTTTGCGTGCGGGCCGCCGGAAGCCGAATACGGCGGGCTCTCGACCGAACCGGTGTAGCGCAGCTTGCGCTCAGCGTCGAAGATGAACATCATCGGCGTGAGCGTCGCGCCGTAGGCCATCGAGGTCTTCTGGGTCTCGCCGTCGTACAGGTACGGGAACGGGTACTTCTTCTCCTTGGCGCGGATCTTCATCTCTTCGAAACTGTCGCCCAGGACCGTGCCGGCGACTTCGTCCGGCCGGAGCGCGCCCGGATCGTTCGGCGAGATCGCCACTAGCTTGACGCCTTTCTTGGCGTAGTCAGTCGACAGCTTGATGATCGCATCTTCCTGTGCTCGCGACGTGGGGCAGTGGTTGCACGTGAATACGATCGCCAGGACCTTGGCGTCTTTGTACTCGGCCAGCGTGTGGTTCTTGCCGTCCACGCCGGGCAGCTTGAAATCCGGAGCCGCATCGCCGATCGCCAGCCCGGCAACCTGCGGATACGCCGGATACTTCTTGGTCTTGGGTTGAGTCGTCGGCTTGGGTTTGTCCGCCGCCTGCAAGCCCGAAGACAGCATCAAAGCGGATACCGCGAACAGAACCGCACCGTAACGAGAAACTCTCGACATCATCGTCAATCTCCTGATTTTGTTTCGTTTATCTAGACCGCCTCTGCGGAAAACAACATTATATGTTCCCGCATCGGCGTTTACCACCGCCAGCGGAGTTCCAAGAATAGTTGGGATAATCGGCGCTGGCATATACAATGAACGCACGTGTATCGAGCGAAAGGCGATTAATGCGAAAAAAATCCTCACTGACAGTATTCACCGGCTGCGTGCTGACCCTGGCCTGCATGTGTGCAATCGCCGAATCGGCGCCAGTTCGCGACGGAGGCCCGCCGGCGCATCACTGGGTGTTTGACGAAGCCCACGTTCGCGGTTCGGAGGTAAAAGCACTCAAAGGACCGGCGGGACGAATCCTCGGCGGGGCGAAGCTGGCCAAGGGAAAAGGGCCCGGATCGCTGGTCCTGGGCGGCGTTCGCGACAGCGTGTTGATCACGGCTAAGCACAGCTCGGCCGGGCTGCCGGAAAAGTTCATCACTGCGGAAGCCTGGGTCGCCATCCACAAACCGCTGCAGTGGGGCGGTATTGTCGGGGCCATGCGGGACAACGGAAGCGATGAAACCGGCTGGGTGCTCGGCTTTGTCGGCGGGAGGTTCTCGTTTGCGATCGTCACAGAAGACAAGCGGAAGATGACCTACCTCGCGTCCAAAACGCAGTTCACGCCGGGCAAGTGGCATCACGTTGTCGGCACGTACGACGGCAAGGCCCACTGCATTTACGTTGACGGCAGACTCGAAGCTTCTGACAAATCGCGCAAAGGCAAGCTGCTGTATCCGCCGACCGACACGTTTTACGAGATCGGAGCCTACCATGACAATAACGAATACTTCCGCACGACCGGTCAAATCCACGAGGCCGCGGTTTACAAGCGAGCCCTGGCTTCCAAGGAGATCCTGGCGCTCTACAAAGCCAAGAAAGACAAGTTCCCCAAGCCCGACCCGAAGCTGATCGCAAAGCTCAAGAAACCTGCGCCTCGTCCGGCTCCCGCGGTCCACACGCCGGAGCCCTCGGGCTTTCGCGTAGACTTAGGGCCCTATGTGCGGTACGACTCGCCTGACGCGGCGGTTGTCTGCTGGGAGACCAAACAGCCCGTCGCTTCGATTCTCATCTGCGGCCCCAAAGACCGTCCGCAGAAGCGCATCGCCGACACTACGCCTAAGAAGGTCCACGCCGTCCGGCTGGACAACCTGGCCAGCGGCGGGGTTTATACTTACCAGGTCGCCGTCCCGGGCTCTTCGGGCGAGCAGACCGACGGGCCTTACGAGTTTGACACCACTTTCAACTATCGACCCGAATCGATCGCGAAGATCGCCAGCCCCTGGCCCGACACCGCAAAGTACAAAGCCGCCGCCGAGCGAATAATCCGCGACACCGGCGTGACTAAAGGGTATTGCGTTGTCTACGGATTCGGCGACGGACGCCTGGCGTACGAACTGGCCAAACGCACCGAGCTGATTATCGTAGGCGTAAGCCAGGACGCCGCGGCGGTGTCGAAAGCCCGCAAGCTGCTGGCCGCCGCACGGCTCTACGGCCCGCGGATAACCGTTCGGCACGTCAAGTCGATGGCCAAGCTCCCGTTTACCGACGGTTTCGCTAACCTGATCGTCTCTGAGGATATCCTGGCTGGCGGAAAGCCTCTGGGTTCTGCCGCTGAGATGTTCCGCATTCTCAAGCCCGGCGGCTCGGCGCTGCTGGGAGCGCCGCAAGGCGGGCCGGTCGAAGCGTGGTTGAAAGCCGGCAAGATCGACAGCGTGATCTCGTGCGAGAACGGCTGGTGGGCCGGCATTACTCGCCAGATCCCGGCCGGGTTCGGCGTGTGGACCCACCAGTACGGTCTGCCGAATAACTCATCGTTCGGCGGCGAGGCCCTCGGCGGCGCGACGAAGACCGGCGAGCTGCAGGTTCAATGGATCGGCCGGCCCGGGGCGGACTTCGGGCTGGACCGTAACCCTCGACTGCCGGCTCCGCTGGCCGTCAACGGGCGGCTGTTCCACCAGGGAATGAATCGCGTAATCGCCCTGGACTCCGGCAACGGGATTCCGCTCTGGACGGTTTCGATACCCGATCTGCGGCGCGTGAACATGCCCCGCGACGCGAGCAACTGGTGCGCCGATGAGGACAACGTTTACGTCGCACTGAGAAACGCATGCTGGCGGCTCGACGCCAAAACCGGAAAGAGAACCGCGACCCATCGCCTGCCGAACAAAGACAAGCTCGCCACTCACGATTGGGGCTACGTCGCCCGCTCCGGCAAGCTGCTGTACGCAAGCAGCGTGAAGGCCCGCTCGTCTTATACGGATTTCTGGAAGAAGGTTTCGTGGT
The DNA here is from genome assembly GCA_964392945.1 of uncultured Planctomycetaceae bacterium. Taxonomy (GTDB): domain Bacteria; phylum Planctomycetota; class Phycisphaerae; order SM23-33; family SM23-33; genus BS750m-G57. The sequence goes on from CAYMSH010000005.1 coordinate 24,116, forward strand.
ACGATCAGAGGTCCGGATACGGAACCTGGCAGATATGCAGCGACGAGTTTTTCGCGATGGACCCGGAGACCGGAAAACCCGCCTGGAAGCATAAAGGCGGGCTGATCATTAACTCTTCGATCACCATCGGCGGCGGGGCGGTCTATTTCGCCGAGTCGCGCGACGCCGAGGCTCTGGCGCATCCGTCGGGGCGAGTGAACAGTCCGAAACTCTGGTCCAAGCTTTATCTCGTGGCGCTGAACGCAGAGACCGGCTCGAAGCTCTGGGAACGCCAACTGGAGGCCACGCCGGATATCATCGTTTTCTATCTGGCGATCAGCGACGGCAGGCTTGCGTTGGTCTCGTCGGCGAAGAACAAGTACGATCTCTACGCTTACAACGCCGCCGACGGCAAGGACCTCTGGCGGGCCGAACACAAATGGGCCGCTAGCCATCACGGCGGGCACATTCAGCACCCGGCGATAACAGGCGGGGCGATCTTTGTAGAACCCCACGGATACGAAATGGCCGGCGGTAAGCGCCTTCCGCTGCGTATGGGCCGGCGCGAGGGGTGTTCGACCAGAGCGGCGGTGGCCGGGGCGTTGATCTATCGCGGACAGGCCAGGCGGATCAGCATGTGGGATACGACCACAGGCCAGGCCAGCAGTTGGATACATCTTCGCCCGAGCTGCTGGTTGAGTATGATTCCAGCGGCGGGGATGGTCCTTGTCCCCGAAGGCGGTGCGGGCTGCAGTTGCGGCAACTGGATCGAAACTTCGCTCGCATTCATTCCGAAGCCAAAGTCGGAAAGGGCGCCTGAACCGAAACCGAAGCCGAAACCGGCCGACGCGAAAAAGGAGGGGAAATAATGAGAGCTTCAAAGATCATTACAGTTGCGACTTTGTTGCTGGCGGTCTCTGCGGTTTTCGCCGAGGATTGGCCAACGTATCGACACGATAACCGCCGCAGCGGCGCTACCAGCGAAAAGCTGGCCGCGTCGTTGAAGCAGATATGGAGATACGATTCGCCGTCGGCTCCGGTTGCGGCCTGGGCCAAACCCGCCAAGTGGAACGCATACGCCGGGATCAAGGGCCTGTCGCACATGAGACAGTTCGACTCGGCGTTTCACGTTACGGTCTCTGGCGGGAAACTGTTCTTCGGTTCGTCGGCCGACGATGCGGCGCACTGTCTGGATGCGGCCACTGGTAAGGACCTCTGGACCGCTCACTCTGACGGGCCGGTGCGGCTGCCTCCTACTATCGACGGCGGGAAGGCGTACTTCGGCTCCGACGATGGAAACGCATATTGCGTTAAGACCTCAGACGGGGCGCTGGTCTGGAAATATCGCGCCGCTCCCAAAGAGCGGTTCGTGCCGAGCAACGGGAAGCTGATTTCGCTCTGGCCGGTTCGCACCGGCGTGCTGGTCGATGGCGGAAAGGCGTACTTCGGCGCATCGCTGCTTCCGTGGCGTGATTCCCGCATCTGCGGAGTCGATGCGGCGACGGGCTCGGATTCGGGCCCCGGGCTCTTTGCGACTATCGACGCCAGACGCACGATGCAGGGCGCCATGCTCGCATCGGACAAGCACCTCTTCGTTCTACAGGGACGCAGCGGGGCGATTGTCTTTTCTCGCGAAACCGGTAAGCTCGCCCACGCACTGGCCGGGCGGGGCGACGGCGGAGCGCACGCGGCGCTGACAGCCGACGAACAACTGATCTACGGCCCCGGCAGCAAGACCGGCGTGCTCTCGGTCTTCGACAACAAGACACGAAAGCGAATCAAGGCGATCTCAGGCGCCAACCGCATCGTTATCGGCCCGGAGATGTGCTACGTTTACAAGCCCGGGAAGCTGTCGTCCATGCCGCTGGCCCAGCAGGCGAAAACCGACACGCGGATCGCCGTGCTTCGCGACAAGCAGAAGAAGCTCGCCGGCAAGCTCAAGAGCCTGTCGAAAGCTCCCAAAGGCAAGAAGGAAACTCCCGAGCAGGCGACAAAACGCAAAGCCGAGATCGAGAAGATCAAGAACGAGCAGAAGGAAATACCCAGGCAGCTAACCGAGCTTGGCAAGTCCGCAAAGCTCGACAAGGGATGGAGCGCCGATTGCCCCGAAGCGTACGAAATTATCCTCGCCGGCGACACGCTGGTGCTGGGCGGCGCCGGAGAAGTAACTGCGCGGTCCGCCGCCGCCGGCAAGCTGCTCTGGACCGTAAAAGTCGATGGGAAAGCCCGCGGCCTGGCCGTAGCCGGCGGGAGACTCTACGTCAGCACCGATAAGGGTGGGATTCACTGCTTCGGCGCTGCGGGCGCGAAACCGTAGCCCCCGACGTTAATCGCGATCAGTATCGGTTCCAACCAGTTCGACTCGGCGCGTCATGCCGTCGCGGCAGTCGAATCGCAGTGTGGTCCTTCCGGACTTCGACCCCAGCGACTTGACGCCGTTGCTGTCGTCAGGGTCGATCGTCCACAGACCGTTCAGCGTTATGGTCACAGGCTTGGTTCGACTCTTTAGGAACTGGTTCTGGTCTTTCGTGAGGAACCTGAAATTCACCGGTTGATCGGGCTCAGTCATCGCCAGGTCCGGATTCGATACGCCCAGGAGCAACCGGCCGGACTTGTATCGAGCGACTATCAGGCAGGGGACGTCAACCGAACGAAGAGTATCGTCGTTGGGATCGTGCGGTTCGAAGATAACGTACGCGGTTTGGTCCATTCGAGGGAAGCGAACTGCGTGCAGGCGGTCGTCTTGTTGCAGCACCTTGTAGAATGGCCCCGGCCCGTACTGCAGTCTCTTGATTCGCCGTCCCCAACGAACGCCGACGGCGATTTCATACGAAGCGTTTTTCGGCGCCAGTCCGTGGTCCAGCCAGGCTGTCGCGTAGTCGCCGCGTGAGGGGGTTCGGCCGTTCTGGAGAAATGAACTCTGAACGCCCTTGAAGAGTCTCAGGCTTTCGGGACTCCGTATGCAATAGCCGTTGCCCTGCGGATCGACGAGCGTGATCCGTCCGGAACCGGATATCTTGTGTCTTCCGTCGGTCAGGGTTCGATCACTCAGCAGGGCGGGTTTGGCCTGTTGTCCGGTTGTGCACGACTGGAAAATCGTGGTCTCGACATTGTGCTTTCCGTCGCCTCCTGATATGCCGCTTCCCAGCATGACGATCAGGTCGTCGGCGAAGAACACGCTCTTTCGGGCCTTCAGGCTGATCTTTGTTCCGTCGTGAAACGTCGGGGTGTCCAGGATCATCCCGAACGCGCCGTTGCGTCCGTCGGCCGACGCTCCGCCGAGGAAAGTCGAACTGCTGAATCTGCGATGATCCAGCGGTTTGCTCATGGGGCGAACCGGAAAGTGGACCGCCGTCACCCCGGGCAGCCGATACCAGTCCCAGCCTTTGTTCACGTTGTAGCCGCTGGCGATGTCACTGACCGGCTTGCCGCTCGAGAAGATCGTGAGCATTCCGCCGCTGAGGTATTGACCGTATCTGTTTTCGGATTTCTTACCGGTCTCGTAGTCCCAGATGTACTTGCTGGCTCCCTTGACGCACGCCATCCAGTTGTCTCGCCGATGGATCGCCAATCCGCCGTAAGGCTTGTACCAGAAGCCCTGCGGATCGGGCTCGGGCTTGATCTTCTGGGAGTCCAGGTCCTCCAGCATGTCCAGCACGTACATGCCCCTGAAGAGCTTCCCTCGCCCGCCGGAGAACAGGAAGTCCAGACCTGCGCGACCCGAATCCCGGACACGGGCGAATACCGGTTTCATCGACGCGTCATCCAGTCCCAGCGACGAAGCGTAGATCACAAAGCCCGCCATCGCCTGGGTCCTCAGGTGCCCGGTGGCCGAGGGCATGCGACCCCGAATGCCGAACGGCATCGCGTATTTCTGGCAGTACAATCGATATGTCAGCATCAGCTGCTTGAGGTTCTCGACGGATTTCGGCGCCACAGCGAAGGACGTTCCGTTTAGCAGGTAGACCCCGAACGCCGCCTGCGGGATGAATCCGCCGGTGTACGCATTGCCGTATATTCCGCGATGATGGTAGCCCACGAAGTCCGGCTTTATCGTGTCGGCCCAGCCGGGTGTGACCCTCAGCGAATCGGAGAAGACCTTCTGTGCGTCTGTCAGCAATTCCCGGCGCCTGGCCGGGTCGGTCTCGAGCATCGCCGAGACCAGCGTAACGTCGCTGTATATCTGGATCGCGTCGGACTGCACCCAGCGGCCCAACGCTTCGGGCTTTTTGTACGGTTCGTAGTATCGCACGTGGCCGGAGCTGCGACCCAGCATTTCCAGGAATCGGACCAGCGCCCTGGCGTCGGCGAATATCGGCTCGTTGCGGATGTGGGGGGCCATGATGAGCAGCGATTGGCAGTAGGCGCCCATGCGCAGTTCCATGTCAACGAGATTGCCCGCTCCGTCTTGCGGCTTGGGCGCCCCCGACATGTTCATTCGAAGGCGGTTACGATGGAAAGTCATTCCCTTGCGAACGCCGCGGCCATGAAGATACTTCAGCAGTTCCACGTATTGGGCCAGCAGTTCGGGCTTGCGGTAGTAGGGGCTCTTTACGCCGCGGATGCTGTAACCGTAGGCCAGGGCCAGCAGGTGCCTTTCGAGAATGCTCGATGCGAGTTTGGCGTCCTCTTCGAAGCCCGCATCGCCGGGGAATTTGTCAAATGTCTTGCCCGCGTTCCTGGTCAGATCCAGCGCCATGGCTTGCTTGATGACCCCGGCGATCCGCCTCTGGTACGTTGCGTAGGCGCTGGGTCCCCGCGGCCCTGAGAACGTCTTGTCCGAGCCGAGAAGAAACCGGACGTAGCGAGACTTTATGCGTGCATGCTCGGCGTTGACAACGTCGAGGCTTGGCGGGGCTTCGGCCCGGCATGTCGCGACAAGAAACGTCGCGGCCAGTCCGGCGATTGTCAGGCATGCGCCCAACGTTCTCATAACACGTCTCCTTGTCGCCTGCTGGTCGGGGCGATAGAATCAATTCTCACCCGACAACAATACACTGAAAGGCGAGCAGATGAAACACACGTTGATGTTGATGCTGGCGGGGATTCTTCTTTCGCCCGCCGCTGCGCAGGCCAGGGAAAAGCCCGCAGACGGCACGGCGCCGGAGCAGACGACTCTCAATCTGAAGTCGAAGTTCACCTTCATCGATCGCTCGCAAATCGTCAGTCGGGGCAAGATTACCTACACCGTTCCGAAGAAACGCGACGATGGAATCGAGGTCGCCGACGCACGCAAGTACGGCGTTCTTACGAAACTGATGAAGCTGCTGAACGAGATCGAGCAGCAGAACCAGGATTTCAAAGTCGGCAAGGGCGCCAAAAACGCCAGGAGCAGTTTTCCCTACAATCCGAAGATCCGGGGCTGTATCGACAGCGTCCTGATCGCAAAGGACGGCAAGCTTATTGTCGAGGAGTATTTCGCCAACGCCGGCGTCGATAAGCCGCACTACCAGATGTCGATCACCAAGAGCATAGTCGCTTATGCAATAGGCAAAGCGATCGAACTGGGCAAGATCAAGAGTGAAAACGACCTGATCCTGGACTACCTTCCGCAAGTGGATCGGTCCAAGGTCGCCAAGGGCGTCGATACGCTTACGCTTAAGGATCTGCTGACGATGAATTCGGGCATCCGGTTCAAGAAACCCGCAAAGAGACCGAAAATCACGCTTGAGAATCACGCACAACTCTATCTGACGCTGACTGCGCCGATCCCGGCGAAGAAGATATACAAGTACGACGGGACTAACGTCGATCTGCTTTGTCACATTCTGCACAACAGCACCGGGATGACGCTGACCGATTGCGCAAAGAAACACCTGTTTGGGCCGATGGGAATAACGAACTTCAAATTTGGCAAGTCCTCCTGCGGTCTGGACAAGGGAGCGGCCGGGATGCGCCTGACCTCGCGCGACATGCTCAAGGTCGGATTAATGACGATCAACGGCGGCAAATGGAACGGTAAGCAGATTCTCAACAAGGCGTGGATCGAGAAAGCCACCGCGGTGCACGTGAACAAGAACCGGCCCAGCAAGTACGGTTACTTCTGGTGGTCCCGGGACGCCGCAGTTAATGGGAAGACTTATCGCGTGCGATCGTGCCGAGGCGCCGGCGGTCAGTTCATTCTCCTGGTCCCGGAACTGAACATAGCCGCGATCTTCACCAGCTACTACGCAACGAACGCACCGATACGGCACTTCGAGAAGATCATACTCCCGGCGTTTGTGAAATAAGATCGCCCGGCCGGGAATTCCCAACCGCTACTTGCCCGCATCCCAAGGGCTCGGCCGAAAGGGACAGTGAAATGAAACGCGTGATTACAGTTGTCGGGATGATGTTGCTGGCGACGGCGATGTCATGCCGAAAAACCGACACCGGTCAATCGCCCGTCGGCGCCGGCGGCGCCGGGAAAGAGGCCGTCGCTGCAACCGCTCCGAGCGAAACAGAAATCGATCCTCTCGACGAATGTCAGGCGTTGCTGGAAAAAGCCGTGAAGCTTGGCCCGAGCGATCCGGCGGGGGGGCTGAAGATCCTGGACCAGGCAGACGATTGCCTTCGCAGCTGCACCTACACCGCCAACCAGGTCTACTGGCTGCAAATGCACACGGAACTCAAGCAGGCCCGCGAGAGACTCACCCGGGCTGCGGCAAGATGAAAGCCGTTAGCCGGAACTGTCCGCCCGCGTGGAAATGAAAAACGGGCGCCCGTTCGGCCGGACGCCCGTTTCGTTTGTTCTCAGATGTTCGTCGATCAGAATCGATCAGCAGCGTTTTCCGGACCGTCCGCCCCATCGCGAACCTCCGCGATGACCGGACCACTTGCCGCCGTACGAAGGCTTGTTCCACTTGCCCCATCTGCTGCCGCAGGAAGGCTTGGTTCGCCTGGTTCGCTTGGTTCGCTTGCTTCCGCATCTCCACTTCTTGAACCAGTCGCACGTCTTGGGCTCCGGGTCGCACGGCTTCTTCAGTTCGCCGAAGTCGTAGTTCACTGCGTTGGCGCCGGCGATCAGGTCGATATCGCTTATAACGTCGTTTCCGAGCGTTCCGCCTTCGCTTCCGACGGCGTCCTGGCCGTCATCGTAGTTTGTCGGTTGTGCTTCGGTCACGGTGTAAGTACCGGGCTGCAGGTCCTCAAACCAGTATCTCCCGTTGCTGTCGGTCGTGGTCGTCTCGGTGACGGCATTGCCGTTGATGTCGGTTCCGGTAAGCGTGATCTCTACGCCCTTGATTCCGGATTCATCGCTGTCACGCACGCCGTCGTCGTCCTTGTCGACGTAGACCGAGCCGGAGATGCTCGACGGTTGGGCTACGAAGTAATTCGCGGGATCGCTGTCGCTCACATCGGGTCCGATCTGCTCGCCGTTTTCATCGACAGGCGTTGCGGTGGCGGTTCCGATGTTGGTGTGCTGGCCGCCTGCGGCGACTGACGTTGCGGTGTAGATCCAGGTCTCATCGACGTCGAGTCGGCCGTCCTGGTCGGTGTCGCCGATGTTGTATCCGCCGCTCATCGTGGGCGTCGGGTTGAAGTCGTCGCTGGCGTCGCCGGGTGTCGCGTTGTCGTCTGTTACGACAATGTTCGACAGTTCAACTTCGCCGGTGTTCGTCACGACATACGTGAAAGTGATGTCGTCGCCTTCTTCGAACTCGACTCCCGGCGCGTCGTCGGCGTCGTCACCGTATCCGATCACCACGGGTTGATCCTTGCACGGCGAACAGTATTTCGACAGGCTTCCGCCCATTTCATTCTGGGTTACAAACAGGTTCTTCGTCGCTTCGTAGTCGCCTGAAGCGAAGGCGGCCTGGGTCATTGCGATGACCTGTGCTTCGGTGTACGCGTAATCGACTCCGCTGTGAGCGGCGTTCAGCAACGCCGCTGTGGAGTGACGCAGCAGGGCGCTTACGCCGCCGCCGCCGGTCCAGAGCGCTTCCTTGAGGCTCTTGTCGCCGGGTGCATCGACGTCGAATACGTCTTCATACGAGTCGTTGGGTTCGTATCCCTGCCAGTCATCGAAGTGATGACACTGCTTCCAGTATCCTGGCGTGAAGCCCTCTCCACAAGGAACAACTGTCGGCGCGACGTACTTCTCGATATCGATACCGCCGATATTGGTGATCGGCTTGGGGATCGCGCCGAGGTTACCCTTGGCTCCGCCGCCGAAATCGACAGTGAAGTCATCTTCGAAGTCTGAGTTCTCGCTGGTCAGCGTTACGCCGAGCTCCACTGCCGCCGAGTCGTAGAAACTGGCCAGCAGACCGCCGGTGATTGCGAACTTGAAGTCGTACTTATCGACCATCGTGCCGGTGTCGAGGCATCCGAAGGCGATTATCTCGCCGGTAAGCAGGACCCCGGTTTCGTCGGCGACAAGGTCGCCGTTGAGATCCACTGCTCCGGTAACGACGAGATCGTCGCCGGGTACTCCGCCGATGAGCTCTCCGGCCGCATCGATGATGGCGTCGATCTCAAAACTTCCCGGCTCGAAAATCAAACCCGGGAGATCGCCGGCGTTCTGTTGGAACGAAAGCGGTGTAGCTCGCACCGACAGTTGATCGCTCGCCTCGGCGTACATGATCGTTCCGGTGTTATTGAACGCCAGAATCGGATTCAACGGTTCAATTTCCAGCAGGGCGGCCGATAGAAGCAGTCGGGGCTCCATTGGCTCGAACGTCGGACGTGAGTGTTGTTTCGTTCTTTTTGTTTTGGAGAGCTTCATGATCGCCTCTTTTCTTTCTGATCCCGGATTGTCGGTTTAGGGATTCTTTCCTGCACTATTCAATTGGTGCGTTCAGTTGCGCCGGTTTCGGCGTTTTCGGGTTGCTGCGATAAATGCCCCGCCGCTTAGCAGCAGCATGATCGACGCCGGTTCGGGGATCGGGTTGTCGGGGATATAGAACGCATCTACGGTGCCGCCGGAGCCGGTGAAATCGACGTCGAACGCGCCTGCGTAGCTTGTTGTTCCGGGATTGAGTATGACTCCGGCGCCTTTGGGAAACAGGGCCGCCATTGTCCCGCCGGTGGTGTCGCCGGTGAACTCAAAGACCGTCGATGGTCCCGTGCCGCTGAACCCGAAGTCCGTCAGGTCGACAATAAGCAGGTCGTCGGCCGGTGGGCCGGCTATGCCGTCAAGCACTACGCCGTTGATCGTCAGTGTTCCGCCGGTAATCGCTCCGGTGTCGTCGATGACGGCGTCCAGCGTGAACGAACCGACGGCAGTGTGGGAAACAAGGTCGACGCCTGTGTACTGCGATAGGAATCCGGTTACGCTAAACGCATCTGTTACAGTGTCATACGTTGTTGTGACCTGGGTCAGCGCCGCGAAATCCGGAAATGCCTGGGGCAGGTTCAACGGGGCGGCAAACGCAGGAGCCGACAAGCTCAACACACCGAGCACACACAGTAAACGAGCCAAACGAGCCATAATGAATCTCCTCATCTTTTTATTGAGCAGCGAACAGAGCACAAGACCACTCCAAGTCCCTACCGAGCCTGAGCACTGCAATTTGAATCGAGCGGTGAGCGCGAGCGAAGCGACATCACCCTAACTTTCCTTAATTCGAACTTTCAGCATTGTATTCGACAACCGCGTCAAAGTCAAGCCAAATCGGAGTAAATGGAACTAATAAATCCCTGGCTGCTGATATATTCTGCATTGCCTTAAAACTCTGAATAAGCACAATATAGTGGATAAACCACTATCCATTATCACCCAACCGAGCCTTGCGGCCTCGCGGTTGACGCAATCGCCGGCGTGGTGCGTTTGAGCACGACTGGAGTCAGGTCGTGCTCGAGCCGGCGTTGCGGAATGTAAAGCGTTGCTTTGAACGCTGTTGTAGTTTCCGTTGGCTTCCGATCACCATTGCGAGGCGGCTGTTCTGTCGTCGGTGAGTCATTAGAGGCGTTTCAGAGCTGAGACAGTATAGGACCGACGATGGAACAATTCAGGCGGATCGAGATATTTCTGTAGATTCCAGTGACGTTTTTCACCGAACGTGCTAGACTTATCGGGATAGTGTCGGCGGCGGACGGTATTTATGCAAAAAGGTTCGAGACCTGACATCTTGTTTATCTACTGCGATCAGCACAGGCCAGACTGGCTTGGCTGCGCCAATGAATACCCCGGCGACATTCCCGTTCGCACGCCGAACCTCGATCGCCTCGCGGCTGGCGGGGTGAGGTTCACCAACGCGGTGTGCCCCTCGCCGCTCTGCTCGCCTTCGCGGGTATCTCTTGCGGTGGGAAAGGAATACTACAACAACGGCGGAGTGCGGGACAACCTTCAGTGTCACGCGTTCAGCAATGAGACGTTCTACACGCGACTTCGAGACGCCGGCTACTACACGTTCCAGGCCGGGAAGCTGGACTTGTCAAAAGGGCTGGATATTCCGTTTTCGCTGCCCAGTGTTTCGCTGAAACACGGCCGGATGAGCATGGACGAACTGGGCTTCTGCGACATGCTCGGCGTGATCGGCAAATGGGCCGAGCGATACGATCACTATGCGTTCCCTATGGACCCGTACGAAGAGCACTTAGAGCAGTGCGGGCTGTTCAACGCGCACCTGAACGACATGGACTGCCGCAAGCATCCGAAATGTTCTCGTTTTCACACCGATCCGACGAGTTTGAGCGACGAACACTACAAGGACAATTGGGTTACGAAACGCGCGATCGAGATGTTCGACGACGTCGCCGGCGATAAGCCCTGGTTCCTGCAATTGAACTTTGATAATCCGCACGATCCCAGCGACATTACGCAATCGATGGCCCTTGACTGCCGAGATCGGTACGTTCCGGGTCCTCATCGTCCCGGTCCGGAGTTCGGCGCCGCAGATCACCTGGCGATGCGGCAGAACTACACCGCACAGGTCGAGAACAACGATCGACTCATCGGCTTGATTCTGGACGAGCTTGCGCGTCGCGGGCGGCTGGACAACACGCTGATCGTATACACCAGCGATCACGGTGAGATGATGGGGGACCACGGCGCCTTTGGCAAGTGCCGATGGCAGTGGGAATCGACAGGTGTTCCGCTGATCGTAAACGGTCCCGGCGTGATCTCCGACAGCGTGAAAACCGACCCGGTTACGAACCTGGACCTGGCGGCGACTTTCCTGGACTACGCATCGGCCGGCGTGCCGGACGATTACGATTCGATCTCGCTGAGACCGGTTCTCGAAGGGGCCGCCGATCGCACGAGAGACCACGTTTTCTCCGGCATGCTGAACGGTCCTGAAGGCGATTGGCGCATGGTCTTTGACGGTCGCCACAAGCTCGTTCGCACCGGAGCCGAAAGCCGCGACATGCTGTTTGACCTGGAAAGCGATCCGTACGAGGAGACTGACGCGGCGGCGGAGAATCCCGAGAAACTCGCCGAACTGGCGGCGTTTGTTCCGGACTACGAACCGAGGGCGCCGGAGCCTTATGTCATGGTGCGGCCTGACCCGCGCGTCGATGGCGCCTACAACGTTCACGCCGGCGCTCGCGGTTCAGTGGCCAATCCCGTTTACACGCTGGATCTGTACCACAACTCCGTCAGGATCAGCCACGCGCACACGAACCTGGCGATCGCCAAGATCCCGCGCCTGGCGCCGGGGACCCACACGTTCAAGGCCGTCCTTTCCGACGGTCAAACCGCCGAGACCCAAATCACAGTCGACTGACTCGCCGCCGCCGGGCGACGGCCTACGTAGTCCAGAATCCCAGCGAGAAGTATACGTATATCCCGACGATCACAGCCAGCACCAGCACCGTTACGACTACGTCGAAGAAGTTCCAGCTCTCGCGGAGTTCCTTGCGGTCTTCAGCCGTCATCGAGCTGTAAGTCAGTCCGCTGATCTTCTCTGCGGCCTGTCGCGGCGTTATCAACGATACAAGCACAATCGTGATCACGCTTATTCCGAACAGCAGCAGCGAGAAGTACAGCCAGTTCATCGCGCCGAACTGGCCGATAAGGCCCAGGCCCGTCATCTGGTCGTTCGCTATCTGGCAGCCCAGTTTCGCCATCGCCAGGGTGAAGCCCAGCGACAGTCCGGCCACTGCTCCGGCTCCGTTTATTCGCCTGGAGAACAGTCCCAGCAGGAACACCGCCGTGATCGGCGGTCCGAGATACGCCTGCACGGTCTGGAGGTATCCGTAGAGGCCGAACTTCGAGACCATCGGCATGATCGGGATCCAGAGTATGCCTAATCCGACGACAACGCCGGTAGCGATTCGCCCGACCGTGACCAGATGCCTTTCGGATGCCTCGGGGTGCAGCTTTTCGTAGATGTCGATCGTGAACAGCGACGAGCAGGAGTTGAACAGGGAGCTGAGCGAACTCATCAGTGCGGCCAGCAGTCCGCCGACGACCATGCCGCGAACGCCCGTGGGCAGCAGTTCGGTCACCAGTGTCGGGAACACCTTGCCCTCGACGATCTTGCCGCCCTCCATGGGAAGCGATATTTGCCCGTTGGCCTGCAGGGCCCAGGCGATCATGCCGGGGACCAGGAAGACCAGCACCGGCGATATTTTCAGGATCGAGCCCCAGATCGTCGCCCGGCGTGCGGTCTTGATATTCTTGGCCGCCAGCGCCCTCTGGACGATGTACTGGTCAGTGCACCAGTACCAGATGCCGACGATCGGAGCCCCGAATAGCACGCCGACCCACGGGAAGTCCGGGTCATCCCAAGGCCGCCACAGGCTGAATGCCTCCTTGTTGGTCGATACTGTTGTCCGTAGCGTTTCCCAGCCGCTGGAGAATTCCGCTCCGCCCGGCAGGTTTCCGGCCAGCAGATCGCCTTCCCATCCGCCGAGCGTCGCCAGCCCGATCAGCGTTAGAGTCGCCGCCCCGGCCAGCAGGATTATCGCCTGGAACGCGTCGGTCCATACCACCGCGCGAAGACCGCCGAAGATCGTGTAGACGCCAGTGAGCACAACGGTAAGCAACGCGCCGGTCCAGAACGCACTCAGCCCGAAAAACGCGAGTTCTGGAAGGATCGTTGCGATGACCATTCCGCCTGCGTAGACAGTGACTGAGACTTTCGTAAACACGTACGCCAGCAGCGAGACGACAGTGAGGATCCCGCGCGCCGTGGCGTTGAAACGCTTCTCCAGGAACTCCGGCATGGTGTAGACGCCCGAGCGTTTGTAGAACGGGATGAACACCCAGCCGAGCATCAGCAGGCACCACGCGTGCAGCTCATAGTGGGCCATCATCATCCCGCTTGTCGAGCCGGACCCCGCCAGGCCGACTACGTGCTCCGAGCCGATATTCGATGCGAACAGCGATCCGCCGATGGCGAACCAGCCGATGTTCCGCCCGGCCAGGAAGTAGTCTTCCGAGGTGTTCTGCTTGCGGCTCGAGAGCCACGCCACTACCGCGATTATCGCGAAGTACACCCCGATAACGATCCAGTCCAGCCTGGCCAGTTGCGGCGCCTGTTCGGTAATCGTCGCGATCATGTTCTCACCTTCTCCTCTGTTTGTCAGCGAATTAAGTTCATGGCTTATACCGCCAATCGCCCCGGACTACAAGTCCGCATCACTCCGCCGCCGTTGGCATATTCCAAACCGGGTGTCACAATTGGTTCACAGCTTTTGAGGTGTGACACACAAGCCGGATAAGCGGCGCCGCTTTTGCGTATTATCCGTAGAGATGAATCGTAACTCACGCCAGTTGCCGACGGTAGGCCGCCGGCCAGCGCACCCCGCACGTCGCGCCGACCGCCCGCGGCGACGATATCCCATGTTCACGCCTGATGACGCAGTGAACATGCGGACCGATCGCCAAACGACGATTCTAGCCGCCGCCGTTTGCCGTACGCCGTTTGCCGTCGCCAATTGCCAATTGCCAGCCGTTTTCCCTTGCCAAAAGCAAACCGACAATCGACAATCCCGCTCAGGTTTCGGTATCGATCATCCAATGGGAGATAATGTGTCAGAAAACTTCGATCATGACAGCAATACGCCTGCGGCGGCTCTGCAGGATTCAGATTACCAGCAGTCAGACCCGCAGCTCGGCGGTCCGCCTCCGATCCCTTCCGGTCCGGAGCCGGTCGCCAAACCTGAGCGTCATCCGTTCGCGTTTTCGTCGATTAACAAGATACTCTTCCTGCTGGTGGTTGCGTATTTCGCGATTACGATTTTCGCCAGGCACGGGATAACGCCGCACCACGTCGGGCGACTCCTGGGAAACGTGATCATCGTTATCCTAATTCCCTGGCTGATAGCCCGGATCGTCTGGGTATGCACCGGCCGGAGGAAACACGGCGGGAGCCTGGCTTGCAGTATCGCCACTGTCGCGTTCCTGCTCCTGCACATCTTGTTCATGTCGGACGCCCAGGTTCAGGAGCGTAGTATCCGGCTGGCGCTCCGGAAGACAGAGGCCGCAAAAGTCGATCCCTGGAAGCGTGCCTACAGGGCGGTTACAACGAACTGCTCGACATGTACAACAATACGATAAAAGAGATCAACACCCTCACCGCCGAACTTCGCAAAATAGAGTAATCACTAAAGCCCACGAGCCGAAACGACCAACTTGTGATTCCGGAACGGACCGATCGCCGGGCGACGCTGACTTTGTCAAAGAGATCGGCCAATTGCTGTCGCGTGACCTGTCCCCGAAGAAACGAGTTCGCAAGGCACCTGAGAAGAAGGCTACGTGGACTGCCGGGCCGGATGAGCGGCCTTGTTCGTCGACCAGTTCGTGCTTCAGTTCGTTGCCCCAGGGGTCCTTGAGCGTTTCGGCGTCTATGTAGGGTCCGTTCCACGGGCGCGCCGGGGATCAAACTCCAAATAAGCAGCGATTCTCTTTTGGCCAAATCGGGTATAATCGGGTGTAATCGGGTATGGAGTCGGATGTGGAAGGTCAATATCAAAACACCTTGAAAGTACGCCTGCGTGAATTAGTCGCATCAGGGCGAATTGATCGTCATGGCAAAGGCCGGGCAACGTGGTACACAGGGGCGTCGGTCAGGGCTGACCCTGATGCCCCCGCCGTATAGGCCGAGCCGCCTGGTCTTACCAATTCTTGATGTCGTCGCCCTCGCCGCTGTTGTCTTTGCCGTTGGGGCCGCAGGACCATACGTGGACTGCCGGCCCGGATGGCCGGGGTTGTTCTTCTTCCACCAGTTCGTACTTCAGTTCGTTGCCCCAGGGGTCCTTGAGCATCTTGGGCTTTATGTAGGGGCCGTTCCACTTGCTTCTGCCGGACGGGTCGTCGGGCTTGGGGGCTTTGATCAGTGCAGATAGACCGCCGTCATCCGCCGTCGGATAGTACTTGATATCCGTTTTGTACATATTGAGCGCCTTTACGACTTGACGAACTTGTACTCCGGCGCGGCGAATGTTCGCTTTGCCAACGGGGTCCTCTTTTGTTTCTTGCTCTACGGCCTGGCAGGACAGCAGGAACCCAAGCGGCAGGGCCAGTATGATTGCAGTTGCGTGCTTCATTTCTTCTCCCTTTCTCAAGCTACTGACGATCAGTCTAACAAATTCGCCGAGCGGGCACTACAACTATCGTTGCTCCTGGCCGTAGGCATCGTTGCTACCTGGCCCGGGCGGATGAAAGGCGTTGTTTTGTTCATTCCGGACGGGTC
>CAYMSH010000006.1:0-38304 GCA_964392945.1 uncultured Planctomycetaceae bacterium
GTGCCGTTTATTGCCCGCTGGGACGGTAAAGTGAAGCCCGGCAGCGTCTCGGACCAGACGATCTGCCTGGTGGATCTGTTCGCGACCTGCGCCGATATTGTAGATGCCGAAATTCCTGATACCGCTGCCGAAGATTCGGTTAGCATTCTGCCGGTTCTGGCCGGCAGGGCGACCGGGCCGGTTCATGAGGCCCTCATTCATCATTCGTACAACGGCAGTTTTGCGATCCGTAAGGGTAAATGGAAGCTGGCGTTCTGTCCCGGGTCCGGCGGGTGGAGCAATCCGACCCCCTGGAAGGGGAATAAGGAAAAGCGGGAATCAGACAAAAAGCGCGGCAGGTTTTGTGTCGAACCGGAAAAATTGGCGGATCACGAATGGGTTCAGCTTTATGACATGGAGTCGGACCCGGCGGAGCTGAAGAACCTCTCCGGTGAGTATCCGGAAGTGGTGAAGCAGCTGACTGAGCTTGCTCAGAAATATATTGATGACGGGCGTTCGACCCCGGGCGCGAAACAGCAGAACAACGGCGAAACTTTCCTTCACGCCACGTGGATCAGGAGATACCGTTCTAAATAGCTTTGACTAAACTATTACTTGCGGCATTGGGGGCGGCCCCTTAAGGGCTGAATTCGGGTGTCCCCCGAATTTGCGGCCTTAAGAAACCTCCGTCGTGGAAGTATATTCATTACCTGTACTCCTCCTCGCTCTTTTGGGAGGCGTCGGGGTCGGGGAGGCGTCGGAGGCGTCGGGGTCGGACCTTGAATGGAGGCGTCGGGGTCGGACCTTGAATTATTAATTATGACATTAACTCTTGACGGGATCCCCGCAGGAAGGGAGAGGGTCCTGTGTTGGATATGTAGATATGGAGATGGGTATCTGGCTGGCCGGCTGGTAGTCAGTCAGGTACGCAGGGCGCTTCGAGGTGTCGGGGCGGCAGTGGGGTCAGCCCTAACCGCAATCGCCTGCGGACTGTGTCAGCGGCGGGGACATGACCCAAATGCAGAGCGAAGCGCCGCATTGGGGATCGTGTCCCCAGACCGCGCACAACCGGGGCGGCGGGAATGACAGCCATCATGACAGGTCGGCGTGTCAAGCGTCCTGGCGATTTGAAATTGAAGATGAACCGGCCCGCGGCGGCTACTGCCTGGAAGCGCCGGGTTTATTTCGCCTGCCGCGGGCCTCGGCGGCCTTTTTCTTCTCTTGCCACTGGCGCCATTTTTCGGCTTCGGCCTTGGCGATGTTTATGGTGCGGATGGCCGTCGCGGCGGCCTGGCGGATGCTCCCGGATTCCTTGCGGTCCCGGGCGATCCCGGTGAGCTTCTTGATCGCCGCGTCGGCGGAGGCCTTCATTCCGGCCAGTTGGCGCATGGCTCGGATCCGCATACGATCGGGCGGTTTGTTCAGGCGTTCGATCAGCTTTTCGACCAGATTCTGAAGCTGTTTGCGGATCGCGATCGGATCGACTTTCTTGTCCGGCTCAGCGGCGTCGACGGCAGCCAAATCGGGGGCGAACCACAACTCGGACACCAGCGCCCTGACGGTGACCTGGGCGGCCCGGCGGGTTAGCTTGTCCGCGGCGCCGGCGGCAAGGTGTTTGGCTACGGGCAGCGCAGGGGCGCCCAGCGCCTTGAGTCCACGGAGTTGGGTCATCGCACGCAGCTTGACCGACCTGTCCTTGTCGCCTAACCGGACGATCAGGTCGGCCACTGTCTGTGATCGGGCGACCAGATCCGTCGGCGGATCCGGCTCGACACCGGCCTTGAGGATCTTCTCCAGTATCCGCCGCATCATCGCGGCGACCTGGGGCCGGCCGGTCCTTCCGATTGTCTCACGACGGATGCACGCCTGGATCGCCGGTACTGCACGCTTGCGCAACAGGAGCAGGTCCTGAGGCGTGGCCTTGTCAACAGCTTGTTCCAACTCCACCACGGAGGTCAACTGCGCTGTAACGTCGTTTCGAGTCAGGCCGTGGAGCAACTGGTCCAGCCGGTGTTGGGTCAGCCCCCTGGTCTTCGGCGCCTGCGCGGGGCGGGCGACGGCGGCGGTCAGCAGCACGCATGCTATAACGACGATGGATCTGTTACTCATGGCGTTCTCCAAATCCGGCCGCCAAAGGCCGACTCAAGGCACAGTACTTGATCATTGCACTTCGTTCAAGCAAGAGGCGTAATTAAGTACAGGGCAGTGGGGTCAGTCCTGCTTTCGGTCTATCTCATCGCACGCCGCCCGGCGGAACCCACAGCTAACTCACAGGATGATTAACTGATTCCAGAAGTTTCCAGATCTTCTCATTTCTTGCCGCCCTGGCGATTGAAATCGAGCGTCAGTGTCTTCTGGCCTTTGCGTATCGTCACGATTCCGGAGCCGAAGGCGCCGTTTAAGTACGGACTGCGGTATACGTATTTCGGTTCGAAATCCACTGGTGCTCCATCGATCAGCGGCGGCCCGCTGGCATCGATCGGAAGTGTCAACGCGGTCTTGTAGAATCCGCTGCGATATTCGAGACGCTTGTCTTTCACCGACAGCTTATTGGCGAGGATCGCTTTTTGGAACGCTGTGAATCCGGCGTAATCCTTCTTGCTCGCCGCCTCGATGATTACCGGAGACAATACGTCGTTCAATGCAAACCACTGGCCCAGCCCGTCGCGGCCCTGGCCGTTGCGGCGTTGTGCGGCGGTGTCGGCTTGCCATTTCCCGCCGCCTTTGACGATACGCACGGCCGCGTAGGCTTGCGGCCCCTGGGCGAGAATCCAGCCGTCTTTTTCGACGCGCTTCAGCGACTTGTCAAACCAGATTCGCTGGCCCTTTGCGTTACTGGCTCGCAGTCGCTGGAGGATCATCACGCCTTTGCTCTGCACGCCCCATTCGGCGTTATAGACGCTGCCCTTCTTCGGCTGCAGCGGCTGGGTGAAGATCCGCGCGGTGGCGTGTCCGGCGAAGATCACTCCGTTCCAGCGGTTCTGGCCGCTGATCGCCGTCCAGTCATACCTGGCCAGAGGCTTGACCTGGCTCATGCCGATCACAAAGTCCGGAGTGCACCAGGTGGTTCGCAACAGAGCCCCGCCTTGAGGGGCCAGGCGATTTACGCCTTTGGCTATGTAAAGCGGATGGGCCGGATCCTTGACGAAATTCATGGGCTTTCCCGGCTGCTTCAAGCCCGGGCGGCGCGATTCACAGGCGTACCGGCCGCGGCCCGGCGTGTCGATCGCCAGTTCAACGACAATCGGCGACGGTCTCCAGAAGGTAGTGGCCGCGCACATCACGCCGGGATGCCGACTGGCCGCCGAGCCTCGTGCGAAATGGTACCACGCGTTTTCAGCTCCGCCGCTCTGCTCGGTTGAAGCCCTCCCGGTATAGCAGCGATGGCGACTGCCGCCGCGCACGCCGTCGATCTGTTCTATGGCCCAATCGGCCCAATAGATATCCAGCAGCATTCCCATGCGCCGCTTCAGAACCGGATCGTCGGCGAAGTCAGCGAGGTTGTACCACGTGTTGAGGCTGTACTTCACATACGTCGGGGCGGCGATCTCCACGAGCAATCCCTTTGAGGCGCGCTGACGGGCGTATTCCTTGAAGTACTCGTCAAACGCCTTGGCCATCTCCGCGGGTTTCGACCCGTCGCCATATGTGCGGTTCCTGTAGTCTGGATGGTCCTCGAAAATCTGGGCCGCGCCCCAGAGGCTCACCCACGCCATTAAGTGGTGATTCTCGCTGCCCCAGTACCACCAGACCCGCTCCGGCGAGGCCAGTTCCTTTCGGCAGACCGGCGATGACCAGTCCCAGAGCATTTCGAGGATCGCGTTCTCGGCTTTGAGGCTCATCCGCCCGGGGAAGTGCTTGCTCCGGCTGGAGAACAGAAAGTAGATCCGCTGGAGCAGGTAAGCGTGCCAATGGAATCCGCCGGCGTGAAGAGACTCTCTCGTTTTCGGATACAGCTCTTTTTGGAGCAGGAGAATCCCGTCATCGGCCCGGGCGGTCTTTGCATTGAGCCAATAAGCCGCCAACGCGAAGTTCTCGTGGCGCCACATCCCCTTTGGAGGGAAAGTCGACTTAAGCTGCATCCGCAACACCTGGTTCTGTCGGGCGGAGGTCTGCTTGAGAACGTCAGCGACCTGCTCGTCCAGCGTTGCAACGTCTGCAGCACTGGCGGCAAGCGGCGGCAAAACAGTAATAAGTAGAGCGGCGAGGCTCATTCTGGCGAACATTTCGGGGTCTCTTTCAATTCGGCGATCACTGGCCCATGCACTGCACCGTACCGTCGGCCAGTGAGATGTAGAGGCGGCCTTGAGCGATGGCGATGCTGTCCCAGATCGGGGCTGAGGGAAGCTTGTAGCTTGCAATCTCCTTACCGTCGCCGGCCGATAGAGCCAGCAGCTTCCCGCCCAGCTTGCCGCTATACGCCGCGACGTAATTCCGCCAGATCGGATCCTTGAACTTCATCGGTTCGCCGGCGACGAAGATCACGTCTCCGGCCTTGGCCAGGGCTCTGCCGTTAATGGGCAACGCGACTTTCTCTTTCTTTCCGATCAGCATGTAGGCGCCGGTCCTTGGATCGAAGTACGCGTGGTTGTGCGCCGATTGAATGCCCGCGACGGAGTAGGTCTCCTTGCCGTCGCTGATCATGATGTCAGTGGGATTGTTGCGCCACCATTGGAAGCGGGTGTTCAATATGAAACCGGTGCGGTGCTGCACGCGCCTGTCCAGGAATCCGCCGAGAGGCATAAGGTGATCGCCGGCTGCGGGGTTGTCGGCAAGGTCCTTGTCGAACGCCGCGTGGCGAAGGTAGACGCCGGATCCATCTGAGGCGAAAACGCCGTTCTTGAATCCCGGCGTGATATACGCTGGTTTCTGTCCCTTCTTCCCCCGCCGCCGCCGGCCGCCCGCTATGCCGGTGGATTTCACAGCGATCGGGAAACCGGTCTCCTTGCCGAACGGCCCGTATGCCGATCGGCTCTTTAAGAGCTTGCCGCTGGCCGGATCGAGACAATAGAGGAATATCCCGCCGTCCAGGAATGAGGATCGCCCGGCCGAGGCGTAGACTTTGTCATCCAACACGAGCACCGATCCGGAGATCGGCCAGGCCGATTCGAGTTGACCGAAGGCGCCTACAAGCCTGTCGGGCAGATCTTTGAAACGCCACGCCAATTTCCCGTCAGAAGCTCGGAGGCAATAGAGCCAGCCGTCACGCGCCCCGAACAGGACCATGCCTTTGTGATAAGTCGGCGGCGAGTCGATTCGCGCCTCGGCGGTGAACATCCAGACCGTCTTGCCGCTGGAACTGTCCAGGGCGTACAGGCTGTGGGCATCCGGAACGCATGTGTAAACCTTGCCGCCGGCGATCGTGCAAGCTGTCGGCCGGCCTGGGAGTTTCGCACGCCATTTGACCTCGACCTGCGCTGCGATCTTGCTCTTTGTCATGCCGCCGCGAAAGTTGTTGCCGCGGTATGTGGGCCAATCGTCCGGCGCGGCGGTTCGCCGGGTTTCGATCTTTCCGTAAGCGGGTCCCTTTTCCAGTCGCAGGCGGCGCTTGATAACGCCTGAGTCACGCGACTCCAGCAGTTCGGCGTCAGTGCTGTAGGCGTTCATCCCCGGGAACATGTCGCCTATGCTGCATGTGCACGAGTACGGCGTGCTGTAGAGCAGTCCGTTGGCCGGCAGGACGCCCATTCCGCAACAGCCTCGCGTCCAGTGATTCGGGAACTCGCCGCGGCCTTTCAGGTCGAGAAAATCGGCTCCGCCAGTCTTACTGTTAATGAAATACTTCTTCGTGATCAGGTTGCGGTAGCAGCGATCGTGGACCATCGGCCCGGTGATCTGCTGCTTGAGGGTCCTGACCTTTTCCCCGGTTTCGGCGTTGTAACCGGTCGGCCCTTTTCCAAGCCACACGAGCCCGTCAACGTAAAACAGATCGGCCGACGCCTCGTAATTCGTCGTCACGCCTGTTCGCCACAGGATTCTCCCATTCTTGAGGGAATAGGCCAGCAGCTCTCGCCCTTCGACGGCGAACGCCTTGTCGTCGGTGATGACAACTGTGTTCGGCATGGTCCCCGGCGTGTGGGAATCGTGTCCTTTGGCGTTCGTGATCGCTTTCTTGACGCTCCAAAGTTCCTTGCCGGTCTTCGGATTGATGCAGAACATACCTCCGCCGGTCTGGTAGACCCCGCGGTCTCCTTTGACGGCGAACGACGCGCCGGTGTAGTTCTGCAGCTTCGGGGTCTTCCACAACTGCCGGCCGTCCTTCGCGTCAATCGCGACGATAACGCTGATCGGCGTTTCCTTATCCTTAATCTCCGGAGCGTAGCCTTTGCGAAACCCGCTGCCGTTGAACGGCTCGCCGGGCGTGCCGCCCTTACGGTTGGATTTCTTGTGTGTCTGGTTGTACGCCGCCGAACTGAAACGATCGCCGACATTCACAAACACAATGCCCTGATCGTATGCGACTTCCTGAACCGGCGAGAGATCCTCGTAAGTCTTGAGCGTTTTCCCGCTGGCCGCGTCGAGGGCGGCAAGCGGTCCTTCCAGCACCGGCGTGCAGTAGAGCACATCGTCAGTAGCGGCCATACGTCTCTGCTGCTGGCTCGGCAGGCATTTGATGTAAGTAGTTATCGACTCCCATCGCATGATCTTGCGTGTCCAGAGCGTCCGGCCGTTGAATGCGTCGCGCGCGACAAACATGAAATTCCCGGGCAGGTAAGGATTATCCGGCAAGCTGCGATCCTCGATTGAGAACAGGCGCCCGTTGCAGGTTACAACGCTGACGAGCGTGGAGATTCCCATATGCGACCGGCTCCAGATCGGCTTGTCGAGCCATTGAATTCGCCGCGGCGGGCCGACAACCGAATCCATCGCCACTGCGTTGTTGTCGGCCTTGTTGAGATACTGCGGCCAGGTGTCGATCTCTTTGGGCCAGGGCTTGATCATCTTCTTTCCGCCGATAATCGCCGCGCCCCTGGGCGTAAGGACCCTCATTACTTCTGCAAGAGGCACGTCGCCCAGGCTGTCAGCAATGAGGAGGTTGATCACGTTATCGCCGTACGGCAGAGTCTTGCCGTCATAGCGCGCCGCGGAGACGCGTCCGTACAGATTCTTTGAGCGAATATGCTCGCGGGCTTTGCTGATGCTGCGAGCGTCTGTGTCCAGACCGTGGACCAGGCAGTTGTCGCCGGCGGCCAGTTCGGCTGTCGCCTGGCCGTCGCCGCAGTTCAGGTGAACGATAATACCGCCCTGGGGCTCACCGCCAAGAACAGCGCCGGCCAGGCAAACGATAGGGACCATTAGTGTGCATAGTGTCTTAAGCATTTTGCTCCTCGAATCGTCGGGGGGTTCGGAGACTGTTCCAGTTCTTCTGTATGATGCGGCGAATGCATCATCGTGCTTCACAAATAGGCGGCGGAGCGTTCTCCTGATATAGTTGCATGCTAGTTAAAATGCCGTATTATTGTCAAATACCAAATGGGAACGCGCATCGTTAGGCTCAATTAGCCTGCGTGGCGTTTGCTGTTTTGCAATGACAAGAAGAAAGGCCGATCCATGAACGCGAATCCTCTTAGCATATCTCCTGCACGTTGTATGTTGCGATGGGCCGGGGTCGTCCTTGTTTGCCTGGGTGCGGTGACGCTTGCCGGATGCGACAAACCGGTTGACGAAATCTCGCCGGCTGAAGGTTGGAACGATCTTCCCACAGCGGAGCCGGGTCCGGATGATTGGCCCTGGTGGCGCGGACCGGCGTGCGATAACATCGCACGGGCCGAGCAGACACCTCCGCTCCAGTGGGCTAGGGACAAGAACATCTTGTGGCGCGTGTCGCTGGAGGGAAAAGGTCATGGCACGCCTTGTGTCTGGGGCAATCGAATATTCCTCGCCGCCGGAGACAAGGCCAACCAAACTATCAGCGTACTATGCATCAACCGGGACACCGCCGATACAGAATGGGCAAGCGTTGTGTACAGCGGAGCCCTGCCGAGCCTGCACAGGGACAACTCCCATGCGTCGTCAATGCCGGCTTGCGACGGTAAGCGCGTGTTCTTCGCCTACCAGACCGACAGTGCAATTCGAATGGCGGCGTTGGACCTCGACGGCAAGAGCATCTGGGACGAGCAGGTGGCCAAATACACCACCAGGTTCGGCCACGGAGCCTCGCCGGCGATCTACAAGTCAGTGGTTATCATGACCGCCGACAGCAATTCATCACCAAGCCTGGTTGCGTTGCACCGCAAGACCGGAAGGATTGTCTGGCGCGTCCCGCGAGACATCAGCCAGGACTGCTACGGCTCGCCGCTGGTTGCGCGAGTGGCCGGGCGGGACCAGCTCTTCATCATCGGCCCGCACAAGACCCGCAGCTACGATCCGGCATGCGGAAAACTGTTGTGGGAATGCGACGGTCCGTCGGCTTACGCCGCGGCTACAGTCGGATTCGGACCCAACGCGGTCTACGCCAGCGGCGGGAATCCGGAGAAGGCGATGCTGGCCATTGGCGCCGACGGGACCGGGGATGTGACTGATTCGCACTTGCTGTGGAAAACCGACCGCAAAGCCGCCTACGTGCCCTCGCCGCTGGTCAGCGACGGACTGGTATACGCCGTGACCGACCGGGGTCTGATGCGGTGTTACGACGCCGCTTCGGGCAAGGTGATATGGGAGCGCCATCTGCACGCAAACTTCTACTCGTCGCCGGTGCTTGTCGGCGAGCGTATCTACCTGTTCGGCAAAAAAGGCAAGGGATTCGTCATGCGGGCCGGACGAACATTCGAAATGCTGGCCGAGAACTCGCTGGGCGACGGCGTATTCGCCACGCCGGTGATCGTCGGCGGACGGATATATCTACGAACGCTCGGCAATCTATACTGCATCTCCGGGCAGTAGGCTAAATACAGAACCGGCGCAGTGTAAGGCTAGTCGTCGTAGCGATCCTCGTACTCGTCGCGCCGGTCTTCCCGCCAGTCTTCGTAGTCGTCCTTCCAGTCTTCGTAGTCGTCTTCCCAATCGTCCATACGATCTTCGAAGTCGTGGCGGTCTTCGCCGCGATACCTGATGGGGCGGGGCGGCGGCGGGCGGAACCCCCGGCTGTAGCCCCGACGCTGCGAATAGCGATGGCCCGGATTCGGGTAGTAGTAGTTGTCGTGCCGACATCGCATGCGATGCTCATCGCACCCGGCCAGCAGTCCCAGCGCCAGAACGCTCATCAGCAGGGCCAGGGAGATCAATGTGAATCGTGTCGTATTTGTCATCGTCCGTTCTCCTTTCTTAGGGGAACACGGATCCGAGGGCGACTTATTGAAGGGCTCTGTCGCCAATCGCACCACTAATTATGATAGGAAACCCGATAGCGGGCCGGCGGCGACCCGGCGTTATAGTCTCCTTGGAATTATAGCACGCTGATCTGAGAACGTCACCAAATCTACAGTTATATCCAGAGCAAACGCGTTCTGGCGGTTCCAGGGATCCGCGTCAACGGCTCTCACCACACCTGTGATCGTCGATGAACGAATAGGCCTCCGAACGCTCGGTGATCAGTATTGAAGGGCGGCTCGAAACGATGTATTCTAGGCGTGTTGTCGAGCGTCGGTTAATGAAATTCAAAAAGGCAGGACACCAATGAAAAAGTGCGGAATATTGCTGGTGCTATCGTTGCTTCTCGGCTCATACGCTCAAGGC
Organism: uncultured Planctomycetaceae bacterium; assembly: GCA_964392945.1. Lineage (GTDB taxonomy): Bacteria > Planctomycetota > Phycisphaerae > SM23-33 > SM23-33 > BS750m-G57. The sequence goes on from CAYMSH010000006.1 coordinate 9,655, forward strand.
GCAGACAAGGTCTACCAGGCCAACCCCAAGCCCCCTACCGACGGGCTGGTCGGAGCAAACTACACCCCGGCGTATGCCGTAAACCAGGTCCAGCTCTGGCACGATTTCCGGGCCGACGTGATCGACAAGGAACTGGCCGCGGCGAAAAAGTACTACGGGATCAATACGCTGCGCGTCTACCTGCACAACATAAACTTCGACAAGGAAAAGGACGTCTTCCTGGCGAATATTGAAAAATTCCTGACTATCTGCGCCAAGTACGGTATCAAGCCGGGCTTCTGCTTCTTCGACGACTGCCATCGTCACGCCGACATCTATCTCGACAAGCCGACTAAGCCGATCAAGGGCTACCACAACGGTCGCTGGGCCGCATCGCCCCAGGACCGCGATCGCGACGCGAAGAGCATCGAGAAGTTCAAACCCTACATACAGGAAGTGATCCGAGCGTTCAGGACAGACAAACGCGTGCTCTGGTGGGAGATCTTCAACGAGCCGAACCGCTCTGCGTTCAGCCGCAATCTCAGAATCAAGGGATACGCCTGGGCAAAGGAGTCCAAACCCGTAGCGCCGGTGCTGTGCTGCTGGGACGATTCGCCGGAGACCGACATCGTAAACGCCCATAACTACAGATGGGGGCCCAACGGCTGGGACCGACAGGCCGACAAGAACCCCAAAAAAGGAACGGTTTTCACCGAGGCCGGAGCGCGATGGTACGCGCCGCGCACGAGCAACGGCGAACCGTGTGAAGTCATTCACTGGCTCGAAAAACGACGAGCGGCCAAGAAGAGCACGCCAGGCGTATACCTCTGCTGGGAGCTGCTGGTCGGAAACTCCAACTGCAGATGGTACTGGGGCACCAAACACGGATCGCCGGAGCCCACGGTCCCGTGGTGCGGGCTGATGTGGCCTGACGCGACGCCGGTGTCGTTTGCTGAATCGGAAGCGTGCCTGAAATACGTGACGGGCAAATGCAACGCTATGTTCTACGATAACTTCCAGGACAGCCCGGAACCGAAGAAGCGAGTCGGTTGGAAAACGTTCGGCCGCGGCGAGGCCCAAGGCAGCGGCGTGCTGAAAGTCGCCTCGGGCTCAAAGAAGATCGCCGGCGATCCGGCGTGGAAGGATTACGTTCTGGAGGGCGTCGCCATGCTCAAGCGAGACAAGGGCAACGCCGGACTGATCTTCCGCGTGAACAAGCCCGGCGACGGGCACGATCAGATGCGGGGTTACTATGTCGGCTTCGATACGAAAACGCTCCATCTGGGCAAGATGAACAACAACTGGCAGCCGCTGGCGAAGTTCGACCTGGGCAAGCTGGACTGCAAAGTCGTTCCCGGCGTCTGGAATCAGATCCGCATAGCCGTCACGGCCAATCGCATCAGGGTGTGGTTCAACAGGATGCATCCGTCGTCAGACCCGCAGAAAGGCCTGAGAATAGACTTCACGGACAAGAAGGCTCCGATCCTTTCCGGGTCGATCGGCGTGCGCGCTCACGGTACAGACGCCTGGTTCGACAACATTGTCGTTGTCCCCGTCGGCATGGTCGGCGAGTGACAAAGGCCTGCTCACGCGACGCGCAGGGTGAATTTCAGTCCGAACATGATCACGACATACACGCCAATGTAAAGCACCAGCCACGGTGCGAACAGCGCCTTGATCGGTCCGGTGTTTTCATCGGGTTCGAACCACGCCAGAGGCTTCCAGAATATCCCTTCGCCGGCGATCGGGTTCGGATCGCGATAGCGGATCTGGATTTCCTTGATTACCGCATTGTCATCGTCGGCGCGCCAAACCTGAACCTGGCGATCGGTCTTGGTGCGTTTGCGCGTCTGGATAACAATATCCTCCCGCGTTTGGGGCGCATATCCCTGGCCCAGGACCGCATACACCGTCACGGTTTGGCCTTTGCCGGCGTTCAGCGTTACAGGCCACTTGCCGGCAGTGTCCTCAGGCGTGCGGAGACCCCATGACAGTTTCTGATCCGGCATGTCGCCTGCAAGAAACGTTGTCAACTCGTTGAGGTACGCCTTGCGGGTTCGTTCCACTGCCAGGGCCTTGTCCCACGCCGTGTCGCCGAGTTGGCTCTGGGTGTTTCTCAGTTCGGTCAAATGCTCCTGGAGCTGCGGTCTGACAAGGAAGATCGATTGGGTTTCTCGGCTGGGTCCGTCAAGCGACAGCGGAGCCGGGGCAGAGAGGCTGATCGGCGTATCGCAGTCGCCGTCGATCAGGGCTGTCACTTTGACCGTGGACCCGGGCTTGGCGTTACCCACAGCGGTGTCAACGCGTTGGGGCAGCCAGAGGAACGATACGATCATCGGCCCCAGGAAGATCGCCAGCGGCACGAAGGCGGCCATGGCTACGCGAGTCTGCACAGGCGCCGCCAGAGCTGTCAGAGCCTTGGATCGCGGCGAATCTTTCGGCAGCGATTTAGCCTCTTTCTGCAAGGCGACCGCTCGCTTCTTGGCCACGCGCAGGCGGGCGTTGTCGGTAAGCAGTTTCTGGCCGAGCATGGTGACTATGGCGAACAGCGCCGCGAGCACGCCGACAGTCACAGGCTTGCCCTTGGCGGCCACTAACGGCAGGAGCGCCGCGTCGAGAATTTGAAACGATACGTCTTCCAGCGCCGGCGCGAAGTAATAGAACAGGAAGAAGACCGCCCAGATCGCAGCAAATACGTTGCGGATCGTCGCGCCGCGCCGTTCGGCGGGGCCTGGTATCGGCGGCGTTTTGTCGGGCGCGACTCGCGTGTCGTCGGGCCCCGGGGCGATCGGAGACTCATCCTGTGCGGCCGAGCGACGCAGAACGGCGCCCTGCTGAGAGTCAACCGTTACTCCCTCGCCTTCGGCCAGCAGTTTGGTGGCCCCTGACAGCACAACAGCCGGCAGGCCCATTTCCCGGGCCACTACCGCTCCGTGCGACAGCGTACCGCCGCGCTCGAGCACCAAGCCGCACGCACCTGCGAAAAGCGGAGTCCAGCTCGGGTCCGTGCTGGGACATACCAACACGTATCCGGCCCCCAGATCGCCGGCCTCCTGGGGCGAATGAACGATCCTCGCCGGACCGGTGCAGACGCCGCCGGAAAGTGCGAATGCATCCAGCCTGTCGCCGCCTTCCAGAGCCGGAGCCTCGCCGAGTGTGGCCAGATCGTTTTGAGTTATGATGTCCGGAAGCGACAATCGCTTCTGGGCCATTCGGACCTCGCGGCGTTTTTCGATCAGGTGAAGCGGCGCGATGCCCGAGACCAGTGCGTCGTGGAGTTCCTCGATGTTCATCAGGAACACTCCGTCGCCGATATCCAGGCGACTGCCCGCCTCCAGCAGCATGTCTCGAAGCAGATCGTATCCGAGCATCAGGTAGTGCTTGGCGTCTTCGCGGAAGCGGATGTAACGATGGACCGCCTCAAGCCGCTCGGCGAACCGGGCTCTGGGGCCCACGCCGAGCGAAGCGCTCATCTTCGCGACTCGCTCCGTGACTTCGGCGGCCCGCGCGCCGTGACGCTCTTGGGGAGGAGTAGATCCTCTCATGTGCTCGGCGAGCCTGGCCACCAGTTCAGGCGTCTCGCGCCAGCGCGGCGCGCCGAGGTCGAATTCATCGGGCGCGCGGTGTCCGTATATCGCAAGCCACTGATCAACACTGCTTTCGCCGGCGGCAATATCATGCATGTGCTGACTGGCCGCAAGAGTCAGATCGCCCGGCCCGCCGGCAGACAGTTCGCCGGCAAGCGCGTCGGCGTCTTCATCCCAGAAATGCTCGCTTATGAAGCTCTTGAGATCCTCGATCGCCATCGCGGCGATCAGGCTGGGCAGGAGCGAATCCGGCGCGAATCGGTCCAGCACTTCCTTCTCGCGAGCGGCCCACAAGTCGAGCCACTGCTCCGTTGACAGCGTCGTAAGATCCGCGGTCTTCTCGTTGCTCACGTATTGCTCGAATTGCGGAATGATCTCGCATGCCAGCTTGCGATCGAAATCGCGTTTCAGCGCGTTGAGGTTTGCGTTGACCTTCTTCAGGCGCCGCGCGGATCCGAGCTGGTCCAAGATCGATCCGGACGGCACAGTCGGCGGGCCCTGGGCCGCATCCGGGTTGGATCGCAGGAGACCAGGATCGTACGAATACGGGAACTCCTCGAAGAACATCTCAGAGGCGCGAGACAGGTCCATGTAGATCCTGCCGCCGATGAGATCCAGGAATCCGTCCCGGCAGACAGCCTCTGAAGGCTCGAACCCGACGGATTTGTACATCGCGCCGAATCCGCCGTGGCCAGACATGAATCGCCGGATCACGCTCCATGTCAGCGGTGTCGGATGCGGAAGCGTCTCGCCGATGTTGTGGCGCACCCAGTCGCCGCGATCGTCTTTCCCCGCCGCTCGCAACTCGGCCCGAACGTCGGAAAGAAGCTGCTCGTAAGTTTCTGCGTCCTGGAGCGTCGTGACCGAACGCGACTGCAGCAGGAAGACCCGCCCGCCGGCGATCGCCCATTCGATATCCTGTGGCGAGTCGAAGTGATCCATCACCTTCAGACCGAGTTTCCAGAGCTCCAGGACATCCTTTGAGTTCAGGCAACCGACCTGGCGCTTGTCCTGCGGTACGGGGCGAGCTTCGCCGGCGCCGGGCTGGATCCATACGTGCTTGTCGGCGATCACGCATGATTCCACGGCGCCGGTCGCGCGATCCAGGACCAGCGTATCTGGCTGGACCATTCCCGAAACGACAGTCTCGCCGAGTCCCCAACTGGCCTCGACGAGCAGTTGGTTCATCGAGCCTGTCTGCGGGTTGGCGGTGAACAGCACGCCGGCTTTCTCCGCGGGGATCAGCTCCTGGACGACAACCGCCATGGCCACGTGCTCGTGGGGAATATCGTGTTCCTTCAGGTAGGCGGCGACTCGATCGGAGTTAATCGACGCCCAGCATTTCACTACCGCCTCGAGCACGGGCTGCTCGCCCTGGATGTCGAGATAGGTGTCGTACTGGCCGGCCATTGAGGCCTCGTCGAGATCTTCGGCCGTCGCCGACGAACGAACCGCCACTACCGGCGATCCGATGTTCCGGTAGGCCTCTTTGATTGCGTCAGCGACATCGACGGGAATCGTCTCGTCGCTTCCGGCCGCGCGCCTGAACGCGCCAGTCGTAACGACGAACCCACCGGGGACCTGGAAGGATGCGTTGATAAGGCGAGCGAGATTAATCGCCTTTCCTCCGACTATTGCCGAATCGCGCGCGTCGGCCAGCGGAAGAACAAATGGCGTCTGTTTCATGTTACTTTCCATTGATGTAGCACCTCAGCCCGCCAGTTTCGCTGCCGACATACACCCGCCCCCGGTCGACCAGCGGCGAGGAGATTGACATGCCCATCTCGCCCGGTTCGCCGTTTATGTATGTCGGTTTCTCGACGGGCTTGCCGGTCTTCGCATCCAGCACGACGAGATAACCGTCGTGAGTAACGAGGTATGCGCGACTACCGGTGAACGCCGGCCCGGCCAGAACGCGTGATCCTTTGCGTGCGACAGTTTTCCACAGGACCCGGGATGCTTCGTTTTTGGCCTCCAGGTCGATCGCGACGACCTGGCCGCTTCGCACGGGTACGATCGCCGTGGTATCCATAACCGCTATCGATCCAAGCACGCCGTCGCTCATAGTCTGGGTCCAGCGAACTTCTCCGGTATTTTTGTCCAGCGCCATCACGGCTCCAGCGGGCTTGGGCGCCTGGAACACGTAGTCGCCGTTACCGCATCCCACAAGCACCAGATCGCCGGCCAGCGTGATCGCGCCGGTAGCCGGGAAAGGCGTCGATGTCTTCCATATCTCGCGAGTCAGGCTATCGGCTTTGAGTTGCTCGTCGGTTTCGGCAAGTCGTAGGGCCGTGATCGCGTTTCCGTTGAAACCGCTTCCGATATACGCCACGCCGTCTGCGATAGCCGGCGAACTTTCCGGATCGCTAACCGCGTGTTTCCATATAATCTCGCCAGTCGAGATTCGAGCGGCGAAGACATACCCCGCGTTGCGATCCTTTGCCGGATCCTTGTGCGGCTTGGGCTTGTGGGTTTTCGGGTCTTCGACGGCTCCGGCGCCCACGACGACAATGTCGCCGGCGATCGCCGGGGAACTCTCAATATGCAGCGGGCAGGCGATCAGCCATTTAACAGTCCCCGTGGCCGTGTCGATGCAGACCAGCTCGCTGTCGTAGTCCGGATGCAGGCCCTGGCCGATCACCAGATACTTGCCGTCGGCTGTCAGGGCCGGCGAGCTGAAGAACCCGCCGAACTCCCTGTCGGCGTCCTTCATCTCCGCTTCCCAGACGAGCTTGCCGGTATCAGCGTTCAGGCAGATAATCGAGCCGTAACTCTCCGGCGGGTCGAGCGTGCACATCGCCGCGTACACCCGATCGCCGCGGACCAGCGGGCTGGACCAGAACATGGCGTATTCAGGGCTGTGGGCCCATAGCTTGGTGAGTTTCTCCGGCGACGGTCCGCCGAGGTAGCCCGATCGTCCCGGACCGCCGCGGAAGTAGAGCGCCTTATCGTTCGAGGCCGGGGTTTTCGCGACTACCGGCTGCGTTTCGGGGGCGTTCGTAGTCGGCGTGGCGGCGGCCTGCAGCCTGGCCGCCCGCTTGGCCGAATCCAGATCAGAGGCCAGTTGCACCCAGTCGGCCGGCGTCATCATAGTTCCCGTTGCAGGACCGGCGGTCCGTGGCAAAACAACCGCCTCGGTCTGGCCCGTCGGCATCCACGCCATGACCAGCCATATCGCAAGCACGCCGACTATTACGCCCAGCGGACGAAGCGGTTTTTCTCTGCAGACCCGAACCAGTTGTCTGGGCTTGAAGAGAATCGTTACGAACCCCGTCAGGCCCGCGATCAGTGCGGGAAGCAGCGCAGCGCCGGTGTTAACAAACACCGGCACGACGGCCAGGTCGGCTGTGAATGGCACATCAATCATCGTGTCACTAATCCTTGTCGTTATACGGGCGTGGTGCAGCGAGCCGAGCGGTCCCACTCGAGCCAAATCCCGCTGACTTCGAGTATTGGACCACGAAGCGATTGGAATGGCAAGGGGGCCTCGCTTAGTCGATTGCGCCGTTTGGAGTCAATCGCTTTTCTTTTTCCGTGAGCGGTCCACGCGCACGCTGGTGTGCTGGTTCCTCGTAAGATCAACGGATCGGGTCACTGTCTTGCCATCGGAGAAGCGTACGCTCAAGGCATACTTGCCCGCACGTCGGACCGCAAACACCACAGCATCCGGGCCGCAGCATCCAGTGGCGATATTGGCGCCGATATCGCGCCGTCCGACACAAAGACCCTTCGAGTCCCGCAGCATCAGCCGGGCGCCGAGCACGCCCAGGCGACCGGACAGTCGAACACTCAAGCGTCGCACGCCAAGCAGCCGCTTGATGTCTTCTGTGGGGTGCTCGACAGTCTTGCGCAACGAAAGGGTGTCATTCAATATCATCACGATCTGTCCGTGCCGGTTGCCGATGAGCAGATCCGGGGCTCCGTCTCCGTCGATATCTCCGGCGGCTGCGCCCCACCCGCCGCGTTGGTGGGTCGGGCCTCGGAACATGTGCTCTGCCGACTTGTGAACTGATGCGAGCATAAACGAGCCGTATCCGCGATTAATCAGGAACCGGTTGTGTCCGTTGGCCGAGCGGCTGAGAGTATAGAAATCCACGTTGCCGTCAACGTTGAGATCGGCGGCGACGCTAGCCAGGTGCAGGTACGAACCTTCGCTGATTTCGTTTCCGTATTTCGTAATATCGACGGGCGAGCCCTTGCGATTCGCCACGACGTGCCAACCGCTCTCGATAGGCACTATCAGGTCCAATCGCTCGTTTCCGAACAGAGACAGGAAGCATCCGGCGCCGGTCAGCCCGGGCTCGGCGTCCTGTCCGGAAGTGAAGTCAAACGGAATGCCGTGCGCTACCGGAGCAAAAACGCCTTTGGAGTTCTGCACGAGCAGGAAGCCGTCTCCGGCGGCGTAGAACAGGTCGGTCCGAGTATCATTGTTCCAGTCGCCCGGGCAAAAGAAACCCGTCTTGCCAGCGCCGCACCTGGCGTTGTCGAGACCCATCGCTTTTGTCACGTTAGCAAATGCAGCGCCCTTGGGACCCGGGTTCAGCCAGGCCTGCAACCCGCCGGCGGTCTTTGAGACCACGACATCGGGCCGGCCGTCGCCGTTCAATTCGACAAACGCCGCAACCTTCACACCCTTGTCGGCATCAGCAGATAAGAGCTTGGACGGTGAGAATCCGTCCGGACCGCCGAGAAGGATTCGCCCGCCGGCCAGCAGATCGGGCCTGCCGTCGGCGTTGACGTCGGCAAACGAGCAGGATGCACTCGACACGCCTTTTAACTTCAGTTGAGCCGTGGCGTCTACGAACTGGAGGGGCTTGAGTTGAAGGTAGACTCGATTGCCCGCAGCGCTGCAGGCATATACGTCCAGACGTCCGTCGCGGTCAATATCGTAAAGCGCCACGCCGCGGACAGCTTTGGGAAGCTTGTCCAGAAGGACATCAGGCTTGAAAGTCGCGTACGCACGCCGAGGAAAGAACGCAGTTCCTCCCGCAATGTCGTCCAGCAGGCCGATCAGTTGCTCTGTCGAACCGTTCCACGTTCCGCTAAGCGACGGCACGGTGTCGTTATCGACGCCAAGGGCCTGGGCGTCTTCAGCGTCCCAGAGCCAGCGATCCGGCTTGTCTTTCGCCGCCAGCTTACCAAGCCCGAACGAACCCCAGTAGACCAGCAGGTCGGTCTCGTGACGGCGCCTTCGCTTGCCGACAAACGCGACAACTTTCTTGCCGGCGGCGAACGTCTTGTCATCGACCAACTCGCCGAAGAAGTCTTTCATGTCGCCGTTGGCGGCGACTGTCACGCGCTTGGGTGCGAATTTGCCCTTGTAGACTTTGGTGATCACCACGGTAAACGTCCGTGCCTTGGCGTCAACAGCATCGATCCGCCCGGTCACTACGGCGTTGTAGCGAACATACAGATCGCCGGGCTGCAGGGTGGGATTGATCAGTGCGCCGGCCGGTCCGAAGGTAATCAGAATCACCGCGGCGACGGCTATTGCGGGCAATACAAACCAAGGATTGTGCGGTTTCACTTGTGTTTTCATTCTTGAGATTTTTCCAAAACGCCCTCGATATTCGCTGGTATCCAACTTCTCTTCCAGCGCGGGGTCATTATTACTTGAACACATACGCAGCTGAGAATGTTTTGCTGGGCGCCCTGGCGAATCCGAAGGCCTTGACCTTCAGCCGTGTCGTCTTCGTCAGGCGAATCGGAGCTGTATACCTCGCCGAAGTTTTCGTCGGCTCGGTACCGTCCAGAGTGTAGCGCATCACCGCCCCGCGGACCTTCGTAGTCAGCGTCACGGACACCGGCTTGGTGAAGACCACCGCCAGCGGTTTGCTGAACCCGCCGTCCTTTCGCACCTGAGTCGAGGCGGGCTCGGCGGCGATTTGGTACTTGTCGGCGCCCTTCATGTAGGTTTCCATGTCCTTGACCGCTGTTGTAGTCAGGCCGAATTCGCTCTTTCCGTCGCCGCGATTGTGGTAGTAAACGTTGGGGTCGACTGTAAGCCGACCGAACAGATCGGAGCCTGATGCGGCGTTGTGCGACCCGAAGGTCACGTTCGACCAGGTCTTGCGAGCGGCCGGATCGGCAAGTTTAACGCCGCTCCTGCAGACGTAGTCGAACATCACGCCGTTCAGCGCCACATCACCGGCCAGTTGCATCGTTATGCCTTTGTTGCCGCTGGCCTTCCTGGTCGGATCACCAATGCGCTTTCCATGACCGTCGTGGTAGTCGGCGCGGGACGTGATCGAGGTGAACACGAGCCTGGCCTTGGCGGGGTTGGCGCTGTAGACGCGCACCTGCGAACCTTTTGCTGCGTAGAGACCGGTCAGGCCCGGACGATCGTTGGCCGCGAAACCCAGCATGATAGAGGCGTCGGCAGTGAGAGGCCGCTCGGGCGAACCGGCCTGGAGCACGCCGTTGCGGTAGACGTTGAGGTTGAACACGCGCTTGCGATTCTCACCGATAAACGGCCCAACCGTCGCGCCGGACTGCAGCTCCAGCGTCGCTCCGTCGTAAACTTCCAGGGCGCCCTTGTTCGTCACGCCGCTCCATCGCAGTTCGCCGTTGATGATCATTTTTCCGTGCTGGACCATGATCTCATCACTGACGCCGAAGCGTCCGATGAATTCGACCGACGCGTCGCCATACTTGCAGACCTGGAACTTGTGGGATATCTGCGTTCGGTTCAATCCCGAACGGCTCCGTGTGGTGTGTCGGTATTTGGTGCGATTCTTCGCGTTGGGAAACTCGGCGTTATCGATGCGGAAGAACGTGTGCTTCGGTCCGCGAATGCAGATGTAGTAAATGTATCCGCCGTCTTTGACGTGGATGTTGCCCCACACGCGAATCTCACGCCGGTGATGGCCGATCAGAAACGCATTCTTATCGATGATCACGTGCCGAACATTGTCAAAACCGGCGCCCTGGACCTTGTACCGTTTGGCGGCGCGGGGAAGGATCACGTCGGTATTGCGGTCCGGTCCCTTGCGGGCTGTTCGAGAACCCTCCCGCCAGTTACGCGCATCCTTGAAATTCCCTCCGACTCCCGGCTTGGCCCAGATCAACCGTCGCGCTGCGGGCCATCTCTCTCTCCGGTACGCCGGCAGGCCAGGCGCCTTCGCCAAAGCCCTCCGCTCGGCGGCAACCAAACTCCCGCAGGCTATTAAGAATGCGGCGATCAAAACTTTGCTGCTGCAACGATAACTCATCGACGTGACCTTTCGTTAGGAATGACTCTTCAGAAGACCGCGGCGTTAACCGCTAGCCGCCGCTGGCGGGAGGCATCTCATTTCGCGCGCCGAATCACCGCCAGCCAGTCTTCGCTGCGATCCGACGGAGGTTGGCCTATATCGACTTTTCTGCCGCCGGAGACCCGCGCCGTCGATCCCGCCCGGCACTTGCCGCCCTTGCGGGGATTGAACCACTGCACCGTAAAGGCGCCCTTGGCTTTGCCCAGGTCCAGCTTCGCCGAACCGCCGCCGCCGAGATACACGAGGTACAGTTCGCCGGCTTTGGCCAGACAATAGTTGCTCGACTTCTTTTTCCCGGCCGCGACAAGCTCGTCGGCGTTAGTCATCTCCCAGAACGGGATCTTGTTGTCGGCGAAGAACTCCAGTGCGAAGCGGCAGTAGTCCCAGAATCTGTCGCGGCTGCGATAGCTCTGGCAAGTCAGGTCCGAGTGTGCATGCTTGTATCCGAAGTAGAATTCAAGACCCGCGCCGCCAGCCATTATCGCGCCCCACAGGGCGTTCTTTCGCCCGTCTTCGTGGCTCGATCCGGCGTCATTATCCGGGCGGAGCGAGTGGCTCGCATCGCCTGGTTCATCGCAGGCGACGACCCACGGCTTGCCGGCGGCGGCCGAACGTTTGATGTAGTCCAACGTGCGCCTGTGCACCTGGCTGAAGTCGGGTCGGTTGGTCTGCAGCGAGAAGCCCGTTAGCGCCGAGGCCTTGCCAAGCAGATCGTAGTGGGGATTGCCCATGTTGTGGATAACGATATTGTGGCGGTACGGGTCGTGCGTGTAAAAGTAGTTCGCCCAGGCGACTTTCTGCTCGTGCGAAGCGTTATTAATCTCTTCACCGAGGTTCCAGTTCAATGCCATGTGGTGCGAGAACCGCGCGATCAGTTCGCGGTAGTAGAGCTTTCGCTGCGGACCGAGATCGCCGCGGTCAAGCAAGAGTTCGTTCTCGGTCTCCATGGTCTTGAAGTGCAGGTACATGCCCATACGCTCACCGTGGGCGAAAACGATCTCCCACTGGTCAAGCCGAGAGCAGTCGATGTGCGTGCGATCGCGATACGTAAGGTAGGGGAAAACGTTTCTGTCGTCGCCGCCTATGTTCATGGTGATGAACGAGAATGCATTGAGCCCTTCGGAAGCCAGGTAGTTAACCGCGCCGATGATCCCTTTACCCTTGCCGCCGGCCCAGATCGGATCGCCCTTTCGCCAGTCCTTTACGTGAGGCTTCCACGTCTTAACCAGATTATCCTTCTGCCCGTCGTTCTTGAACGATCCGTCGAAATCCTGGTACGCCAGGAAGTTTTCGGGCGCATCGGCGCCGCATTTGAGGAAGTACTCGCCACTGCCGGCAAACCGCAGGTGATGCTTGCCGACGTACTGCAGGCGCCCCTTGCTGCGAAGATCCCGGCCGGTCTTGTCGCTGGCCTTGACGACAAACGAACCGCTCTTGCCGTCGCAAGGCTTGACCGGAGTCCCGGCCGCGGCGCTGACGGCGACATGCTTGCCCTTGACGAACGATACGCTGTAAGACCACTTGCCCGGCTTGTCGGGAGACAAATGCGCCCGCCACTTGACGCCGGACTCAGCCGAAGTATTGGCCGCATCGCCATCGGCGGCGAAGTAACCGGGGACCTTGTAGCTCGGCGAGCCGGATGCGTGCTTGAATGCAACCGTCATGCGATAGTCGCAGAACGGATTGGGCGCGTTGTCCCGCTCGTGAGCGAACGGGCCGTCGAGCGTCAACGTGATCTTGTGCCACTGGGTCAACTCACCGCTGACAGTCACCTTACCCGCGCCGTCCGGCTTGCGAGGCCCAAACAGCGGGTCGCCCGACACCGGTTCGGGTTTCGCAGGAGTTTTCCTTCTGGCCGACGTTTTGATCGCCGCGAACGTCAAGGCGCCCGGGTTTTTCGAATCGGAGCGAACGAACGTAACTTTCGCCACGCGGGCGCGGCTGTAGTCCGAGCCGTCGACCGAGGCGACTTTGGAGCGGACCTTCAGCGTCGCGTTGGCCGGCACGCTGACACCGGGCCAGGTCCTGGTGAATTTCGGGCCTTCGGCGTAGGTCCCGCCAGCCAGGGGGCAGACGAATGTCCCGAGAGACTCACCGTCGATCAACAGTTCAAAACTGCTCTTACCGTCGTCCTCGCCGACTGCGTAAATCGTAACGTGGTACTTGCCTTTCGGTATCGACAGCTTGGCGTCGGCTTCGGCGGATTTGTGGCTGGCCGGATTGATCGCCAACCATTTGCCGCGGTCCATATAGTAGTTTGTCCCGGATATCTTGAATCGCCCGGCGTCGAGCACGATCGAGCCCTCGGGAAGCTTGCCTTCGCTCGCTTTTCGTTTCGGCGCGGCGGCCGGGCAGATTGTCGCCAACGAACAGAATATTACGACTATCGAAAGGAACGGCGTTAACCTGCGTTGCATGAGAACTCTCCATATATTCGCGGTATTGTCGATAACCAGCCGGACTCCGAACAACTCCCGTCTGCTTATTATTGACCCGCCAGGCCGGTCCGTGCACAGAAAAACTCGTCGCTGGCCAAAAAAGCGTAATTTTCCTGTACACGGTTCGGCGTTCGGAGTCAATTACTAGTGAGTACAAGGATGAATCAAACGATGTCGAACACAGAAGACCACGCTACATTCCACGCTTTCCTGAGCATCACGGAGAATCGCTCGCGGATACTGGCCTTGATCGCGGTAATGGTTCGCGACTTCGAGGTCGCCGAGGATCTGTTCCAGGAAACCGTACTGGAGATCCTCAAGAGCCGGGACCAGTTCGATCCCGCGCGAAGTTTTGCGCCCTGGGCCTGCGGGATCGCCAGGAACGTGGTGCGCGCCTACTGGCGAGGTCATAAACGCCAACCGGCCAGCGGAGTCTCGGACATGGTCGAAGACCTCGCGATGGTGTGCGTCGAAGGCGATGACGATCTCTGGCGACATGAACGCTCAGCACTGCGACGCTGTCTCCAGAAGGTTCCGCCTCGCATGAGGAAACTGCTGCTCCTGCGCTACGGGCACAACTGCAAAGGCCAGGAACTCGCCCGGCAGGCCGAATTCCGCCAGGGTTCGCTCCGAACGACGCTGGCCCGCCTGCGCAGCCAGTTGCGCCGTTGTATCCGGGTCAACACCGCCGGTAGCTGATGAAAGGCGAACTTGCAATGACAGCCAAACGCTTTGAAGAACTTGTGGCCTGCTACTTGAGCGGCGAGGCGAGCGAAGAACAGATCGCCGAACTGCACCAGGCCGTGTTCTCGTCGGATGAATATCGCCAGCGTTTCCAGGCCGACAGCCGCCTTCACGTGCTGATGCGAGAGGTCCTCGTCGAAGAGGTCGAAATGCAGGCGTTCGATCAAACCGCGGCGCCAACGCCGCGAGTCGCCCCCTGGCGCCGCCCGGGCCGATGGGCCGCGGCGACGGCTATGATTGCGATCGCCGCAACGATCCTGGCCGGCCTGTGGCTCTATCACGGCGATGATGTCCCGGAGATCGCCCTGGGAACATGCCTGAACGTATCGGACAGCGGCAAAGTCGAGATTCAGCGGGGCGACAAGCAGCTGACAGCCGGTCCGGAATCAGCGCTGCAGGCGGGCGATCGAGTGATCTGCGACGCTCATGGCCGAGCCATGCTGCGACTGTCTGACGGATCAATTCTCTCGATGGAGCCCGGATCGATCTTGGCCCTGATCTCAGATCGACCGGAGGTGGAGCTCAAGCGGGGGGAGGTACTGTTCGAGATAGCCGCACGGGACGCCGACGACCCGGCGTTTGAAGTTCGCACTGGTCAATCAACAGTCGCTGTTATGGGCACGGTGTTCACCCTGGAAGCCGATGATCACACGAAACTCAAAGTCTACGAGGGCCGAGTGACCTTCACGCGGCACAGCGACAAGGCGTCAGTGGAAGTCGGCTCCCAGCAAATGACTACGTCTGCAGTCGAGCAACTCACCGTCAAGGAGTTGTCAACTCCCGCCTCGCCGCCGCCGACTTCAGTGGTCAGGATCGTACCGACAGATGATATGACTATGGAACGCGGAGCCCGGTCTCCGGGACCGCACCTGAAAGTGGAAGGCAAACACCGCACCGCGTACCTGCGCTACGTCGTACCGCCTCTGGGAACCGTGATTTCAGCCAAACTCCGCATGACTCAGACCATTGATCCCGGCAAGGGAACGCTCCGTTTCTTCCTTGGCCAACACAGCGACTGGGACGAAGACAGCCTGACGAAAGGCAGCGCACCGGCTCGCGGAAGAGAGGTGGCCAGACGCAGCGGCGTAGTGCAACGCCACCAGGTCATCGAAGTAGACGTCTCCAGTGCGGTGCGAAAACCGGGCCCTCTCACGCTGATCATCACACTGGACAAGACCAAAGAGAACGACATCTGGTTCGGATCGAAGGAAAGCAACACGCCGCCGGAGATCATCCTGACCCATCGCCCGGAGCAAGCCCAACCGCGTTAGCAATAACGACGCTTACCTCTCGCCGCGATCATCGCTACTTGGTGTCGATCTTGGGGTCCCAATAGAGTTTCTCCGGTTCGGCCAGGTTGTTCTTACCGTAGGATACGTTTTTCCACGTCGCCCGCGTTTCGGGGGAGACCATGATCCCGCCTTCGAGCACGTTGTCGAACACCACGCCGTTAAGTTCGGTCTTGCCGAAGAACGCCAGGACCGAGCCTTTCGGATCGCCGTACTTCTTTCCGGCGGCTTTGGCCTTTTCGCTGTCGTGCATCTTGAATATCAGCCGGGCCTTCGTCGGGTCAACGGTGTGAAACGCGAGTCGACCTTCCTTTCCCAGCAGGAACGAAACGCCGGGAGTCCGTATACCGCCGGCCGGCTTGCGAATAATGTACTGCTCTTCGACCCCTACAACCGGGAAGACCATATCCCGCGTTATGGGCCTTTCAGGCGTCCCGATCATCAGCGTTCCGCCGACCCAGACCGAGGCCTTTCCCTTTTGTTTGGCCGTCGTCTCAACGCTGATCCGAGCGTCCTGCAGGAGCACGACAGTCGCCTCGGGCTGGATCGCAAAACAAGCTCGCAGGCCAGGCGACAAGTATCCGCCCTCGGAGATAATCAGCTTGCCTTCGCCGATTACGCGAAACTGGTCGTTCACGTGATTCTTGCCGATGATCTCAAGCGTCCCGTCGGCGGCGGTATGGTAGCAGCCCCATTGCGAGATCCGCCAGTCGGCCGGATCGGCCAGTTGCGGACCGGTTTCCCCCCTGTGGGGCCTTCTGAGCCTCATCCCGTCAAAACGAAGGAACCGGTGCACGCCGGGCTTGTTGTTGCTGTACTTGCCGAACCACGGCGCGTGTATCCCGCTGCCGTGCTTCATCCACATGTTGCCGGTGATGTTGTACGTCGTGAAGATCTGCACGCCGCTTTCGATGGTCATGTGACCGATGCGCCACTGGGGACGTTGCTCGGCGACTTGGTAGAACTCGTCCGACGCCGTAAGGAGGATGTCCACGACAGGCAGGTCGAGGGCTTTGGAATCGATGCTGGCCGGCAGTTGGAAGTACGGTCTGCCGGTCTCGTCAAGCCAATTGGCCGCGGTGAATCGCGAGCCGCTCTTGCCCGGACGCCGCCAGACCATCAGCGGGACCTTGGGCCATTTCTGTTTGGCGTAGGCTCCGATCTGCCCCTTGCCGGGTACATCGGCCCACAGGGCGTTTGTCTTGCGGAGTTTCTCCTCTTCAGCCGACAGAGCCCGCTTGGGATTGTACTCGGTGCGTTTGGAGTCTATTTCGACCGCCCGTACGCCCTTGAGATCGAACGATTGAACCGTACGATTGCCCTTGGATCGCACGATGAGACGATCGCCAAGCGGGAAGAGGATCTCGCATTCTGTGCTCAGACCGTCAACGAACTCGACTGTGCCGAAACCGCTCTTGAAAGCCACGAACTCGATCTTCGAGTAGATCCCATCGCCAGAGGCGGCGCAGTTCTTGCCAAACGTCGCGGCCGCCAGCGCCTTCTTCGCCGCCACCGGATCCGTCGCCGCGATTCCGCCGGCGCGGAGGTAGTCGATGCTCACCTTGCCCAGATCCGCCTGGTTTTCCAGGAAGATCGAGACGCCCTTGTCTGGCGAGATCTTGTCGGGCTTGCCGGCTGTTATGGAAAGCGAGCCGAAGTTGCTGACCTTCGCGTCGGATTGAATGTAGAGCCCGCCGGGTTGGTTGAGGAAAGTCCCGTCGCCCTCGGCTATGGTCAGTTCGATCACAGCCGGCGTTTCGTCGTCGCCGCCTTTTCGTCCTATCTGCAGCAGACCCTCGATCCGCATGTCGGCCACTATGTCTTCCGGCGGATTGACTCTTCCGATCCGCGATCCGGCGTGCATCTCCAGAGCAGCGTTCTTGCGGACACGGAAGTATGCTCCGCCGCGACCGTACCCGCGTTTTCTGAGTTTCTTCAGATCGATCCGCGCCTGGAGCGTGGCGTTTATTCGAATATTGGTTCCCGCAGCCAGGATGAGCCGGCCGGACTCAACGTCGACGCCATCGACCAGGTCGTACTGCTTTGCAATGAGCGTGACGCCAGCCGACTTGCCCTTACGCACAAGGATGCTTCGCCCGAGCGGCTCGGGGCTCTTGCCGATAGAGAACTTCGCGTGCTTGTCGCCGACGAATTGCAGAGGTCCGTAGATCGCCCCTCCGTCCTTGACAGTCACGTTTCCGTAAATGTCTATCGGCGTGTCGTCGTCGGGCCAATCGCTGGTGACGGATTTGCCTCTCGATACGCCGATCCCGCCGTCGAGCGCCGCGCCGGAGCCGATGGTTACATTCCGGACACGCAAGGTCAGAACTTTGGATGGATCGCTGCGTTGTCGCGTCCTGGCGCTGATCATACATCCGACAACGTAGGCTTCCCCGTCGGGCGCGTCAGGTAGAATGATATCGCTCTTGGCGTCCGGACCGCTGGCCGCCGGCTTGCCTCCCTTGCCGGCCTCATAGTCTTCAGCCGAAGCGAACTGGGTCCAGGCGCCCGCTTCCATAGCCATGCCGCCCTTGCCCGGCGTAGTCCAGACCAGCGTGCGGGCCTGGAGCTGTTTAGTCGGCGCCTTGTCGGCATGAACCGCGGATGTCAAACCCGCCAATACTGTCAATGCGATTGTGAGATAGCTGAGTTTCATACGACTGTCCTTATTCCTTCGGATTCCAATAGAGCTTGTCAGGTTTGGCGAGGTTGTCGTCTCCGTAGGAAACATTCTTCCACTTGGCTCGCTGCCGGGGCGAGGCCATGATCCCGTCTTTGAGCACGTTGTCGAAGACAACGCCGTTCAGGTTCGATTCACCGAAAAAGGCCAGGACGATGCCTTTGGCGTCGCCCCATTGCTTGCCGAGTTTCCTGGCCTTGGCGCTATCGTGCATCTTGAAGACCAGCCTCGCTCTAGTCGGGTCGGCGCTGTGCATGATGAGTCGGCCCTTCTTCCCCACCAACAGAGACACCCCGGGAGTCCGCCCGCTTCCGGCCGGGTTCCGGATAATCTTGTCTTCTTCAATCCCCGTGACGGGAAAGAGCATGTCGCGAGTGATTGGTCGCTGGGGCGTGCCGATCATCAGCGTCCCGCCGACCCAGACTGACGCCCTGCCGGCCTGCATCGTGGCGATCTCACAACCGATCCGCGCATCCTGGAGAAGGACAACCGTCGCCCCGGGCTCGATCGCAAAGGAGGACCGCCCGCCCGGAGCCAGGTACCCGCCCTCGGAGATAATGATCGTACCTTCGCCCTTGACATAAAACTGGTCGCCGACTTGATACGTCCCGGTGATTTCCAGTGTCCCGCCCTTACCGGCGAGAAAGTTGCCCCATCGCGAGATGGCGATGCCCGCGCTGCGCGGCGTGATCTTGTTGTCTCTGGCGGATTTGATGCGATTCAGCTCCGCCTGGGGCAATTCAAAGCTCAGCGGCCAGGGAACACTGCCCGGTCGCCCGATCCGCTTTCCGTCCAGGCGAAGGAACCTGTGCAACCCGGGCGTCGCGTTGCGGTAGGCTCCGAACCACGGAGCATGCTTCCCGCTGCCGTCCTTCATCCAAAGATTTCCCGCAATGTTGTACGTCAGATGGAAGAATGCATTGCTCTCGACGGTCATATGGCGAACGTCCCACTGGGGTCGGTCCACGGCGACCTGGTAATAGCTGTCCCCCGCCGGAAGGAGAATGTCCACACCCTGGCTCTCGGGCGTCTTGTATATCTCGTCTGTGGCGCGTGCGGGCAATTTGAAGTAAGGTCTGCCGGTTTCGTCGAGCCAGTTGGCCGCAACAAAACGCGAGCCGGCCTGTCCGGGACGCCGCCAGACCATCAGCGGAGCCTTGGGCCATTTCTGCTTGCCGTAGGCGCCGATCTGTCCCTTGCCCGGAACGTCGGCCCAAAGTACGTTGAGTTTACGGAGCCCCTGTTCTGGCGCCGACAGGGTCCGCTTTGGATTGTACTCTGTGCGCACGCCGTTGATTTCCACCGAGTGGACGCTCTTGAGATCGAACGACTGGGAGATGCGGTTACCCTTCGATCGAACGATGAGTCGATCGCCCAGCGGGAAGAGTATCTCGCATTCGGTGCTCAGACCGTCAACGAACTCGACCGTGCCGAAACCGCTCTTGAAACTGATGAACTCGATCGTCGAGTAGATCCCGTCGCCAGAGGCGGCGCAGTTCTTGCCGAACGTCGCGTCGGCTAACGCCTTCTTCGCTGCAACAGTATCTGTCGCCGCGATTCCGCCGGCGCGGAGGTAGTCAATGCTCACCTTGCCGAGGTCCACGGGCTTTTCCAGGAAGATCGACAAGCCCTTATCCGGCGCCTTGGCCTTGGGATTGCCCGCGGTGAAGGAAAGACGTCCGAGATTTCGGACATCGGCCGTCGGGCGGATGTAAAGTCCGCCAGGTTGGTTGAGAAACTGCCCGTCGCCGGCGGCGAGAGTCAGTTCGATGACGGCCGGCGCGTTGTTGGGCCCGCTGGGGCGAGCTATCTGGAGCAGGCCGTCGATTCGCATGTCCGGAACAATGTCATCAGGCGGGTTCACTCTGCCGATCCGCGATCCGGGGTGCATCTCGAGGGAAGCCTTTTCGCGGATCCAGACGCAGGGCCCGTCCCGCCCGAACCCGCGTTTTCTCAGTTTCTTCAGGTCGATTCGCGCCTGGAGCGCGGCGTTGATGCGAAGGCAAGTTCCCGTCGCCAGAACGAGCCCGCCGGACTCGACGGTTACTCCGTCGACCAGATCGTACCGGCTTGCCATGATCGTGACGCTTGCGGATTTGGTCTTGCGTATCGAAAGGCTTCGCCCCAGGGGCTCGGGGCTCTTTCCGACGACAAACCGCGTGTGCCTGGCGCCGACAAAGTTCAACGGTCCGTAGATAGCCCCGCCGTCTTTGACCGACACGTTTCCGTAGATGTTTATCGGCGTGTCGTCGTCCGGTGAGTCGCTGGTGACGGATCTGCCTCTCGAGACGCCGACCCCGCCGTCAAACGCAACACCGGATCCGACAGTCACGTGCCGACAGGAGAACACCGACGCCTTGGATTTTCCCTTCGCGCGTCGATGCTTGGAGCGGACCATGAATCCGACAATGTAGGGTTTTCCGTCCGGCGCATCGGGCAGGATAATGTCGGTTTTCGCGTCCGGGACGCCGGCGGCCGGCTTGCCGCCCTTACCGCCGACGTAGTCCTCGCCCGATGTGAACTCCGTCCAGTTGTCGGTCTCCATCGCCGTTCCGCTTTCACCAGGCTTTGCCCAGACCAGCGTGCGGGCCTTGGGCCATCGCTCTTTCAGGCAAGGGGCGTCAGCCGGAAGCGCCGACGATTCTGCGCCGTTTGCGGGCCGCGCATCGAAAGCCGGTAAGAGTCCGATGATCAGTATGACTCCAGGACGGAGCAGCTTCATGTTTCTCTTCCTTATTTCTTCAGGTCCCAGTACAGCTTCTCCGGCTCGGCCAGATTGTTCTTGCCGTAGAAAATGTTCTTCCAGGTCTTTTTCGTTTCGGCGGAGACCGTAATGCCGCCCGGCAGCACATTGTCAAACAGTACGCCGCTTAGAGACGCCTGGCCGGCGAAGTAGAACGCCAGACCGTCGCACTTGCCGTAGGATCGGCTGCGCAGAACCGTTTGCTCCGGATCGTGCGTGCGAAACACAACGCGCGCCTTGCTCGGGTTGGCGCTGTGAATAATGAATCGCCCCTGTTTGGATACGATCAGCGAGGCTCCGCCGGCTCGCATGCCGCCCCCGCCGACGGCACGCGCCAGTTGCTCTTTCCGGATACCGCATATGGGAAACGCCATGTCTTTGACAATGGGCCTGTCAGGCAGACCGATAAGCAGCGTGCCGTCGATCGACAACGCCGCGCAGCCGCCTCGCTGGATCTGCGTGGCGTGACCCACCCGAGCGTCCTGCAGCAGCGCCAGCGTCGCGCCTGGAGCCACTGCGATCGCCGCTCGCGGACCGTCGGCCAGCCTGGAGTCTTCGGAGATAATCAGCATCCCTTTGCCGAAGACATACAGGCGATCCGCCGCGGCGCGAATTCTACCGATCAACTCGATCGTAGCGCCTTGTCCGGCGCAGAAGTGACCCCACTGCGAGAGGGTGGCGTTGTCGCTCTTGACGAACTTGCCCTCGCGATTCATCCGATCACCATCAAACCGCAGGAACCGATGAATATTGGGGCTCTGGCTGTCATATCTACCGCGATGCTTTCCGACCAGGCCGCTGCCATGTTTCATCCAGAGATTGCCCTGAACATTATAGGTTATCCCGTAAGAAGCATTCTGCTCGACCGTGAGATGCCGCCCGGGAGGCGCACCTTCATTTCCACCCGAACCCCAGCCGGTCGCGAAGTACGGCTCCTTCGCAGCCGGCAGGAGCATGTCGATCGGCGGGTTGTCGCTCCTTACCTTGCGCTGTGAAATCAGCGGGACTTCGAAGTAAGGCGCGCCGGTCTCATCGAGCCAGTTGGCTCCCGTAAAACGCGAACCCGAAACGCCGGGGCGCGCCCAGATCATCACGGTGCAGTCGGGCCATTCCTGTTTGGCGTACTTTCCGTACTGGCCGTCTCCCGGCACGTCGCCCCATAACGCGTTTGTCTTGCGGAGTTGCTTTTCGGCGTCATTGAGCTCGCGCTTGGCGCTGAACTCGGTTCGCTTGTCGCCTATCGTCACCGCGTGGACGCTCTTGATGTCAAATGACTGCAGCGTGCGGTTTCCCTTGCCCCTGACTATCAAACGCCCGGCATGGGGGAACAGTATCTTGCAGTCGGTCTTCAGACCGTCAACAAACTCAACGGTCCCCGCGCCGCCCGCAAAATCGATGACGTCGAACTTCGAGAACAGCCCATCGCCCGTAGCTGCGCAGTTCTTTCCAAACACGGCTCCGGCGGTTGACGCCTTGGCGATCTTGATATCCGATGCGGCGATCCCGCCCGGGCGAAGGTAATCAAAACTCACCTCGCCGAAATCCACGGTCTTGTCCAGAAAAACCGACACGCCGCCTTTAGCCAAAGCCTTTGCCTCGGGCTTGTGCGAGGTTATCGCAAGCTTGCCAAAATTCGACACCTTGCCCTGGCCAAGAATATACAACCCGCCGAATTGTCTCAGGAAGCCGCCGTCACCGGGGCCCATACCCAACTGGAGAACCGCCGGGGCGCCTTTCTTGTCACCGGGTCGGCCGATCTGGAGCAGGCCTTCGATTCGGAGATCGGCGACGGCATCTTCAGGTTCGGCAGCTCTGGCGATAACGGAGCCCGATCTCATCTCCAGGGCGGCATTCTTGCTGACGTAGACATAACCGCCCTTTCGCAGACCAGTGGCGCTACGCAGTTTCTTGGCGGTTATGCGCGCGTCGTAGCCCGCATTGAAAAGCAGCTTGCAGTCGGGATGAAGCACCAGTCGGCCGGATTCGATCGACACGCCGTCGGCAAGTTCGTATTTCTCGCCCAGCAGCGTAACGCTTGCGCTGCTTCCCTTGGCGATGGTCCACGATCTGTCCAACGGTTCGGTACTCTCGCCCATGCGGAAGAAAGTGTGCCTGTCGCCGAGGAAATGTCGCGGCCCGTAGATGTAACCGCCATCCTTGACCGTCACGTTGCCGTGGACGGCCATGGCGGTGTCCTGGCCAAGATGGCGGCCGAAGGAAGCACGTCCCCTGCTGGTCCGCGATGCGCCG
This sequence comes from uncultured Planctomycetaceae bacterium, assembly GCA_964392945.1. Lineage (GTDB taxonomy): Bacteria > Planctomycetota > Phycisphaerae > SM23-33 > SM23-33 > BS750m-G57. Next base: position 32,618 of record CAYMSH010000006.1, read on the forward strand.
TCAAGACCGGCGCCCTTGCCTACAGTCAGATGCCGACAGATCAGTTGTGGATGATCGAGCCCGCCTCTCCTCCTGAAACTCTCGATGACATAGCCCGCGACGTAAGGCTTGCCCTCCGGAGCGTCGGGCAGAATGATATCGGTGTCTTTGTCCGGCGGAGTTCTGGCCGGGGCGCCTTCTTTCCTGGCCAGATAGTCGCCAATCGAGGAGTACTGCGTCCAGCTTGACGCGCTCAGCGCAGAACCGCTGACACCGGGTTTAGCCCAGACCAGCAGGCGGGCCTCGGGCCACTTCTGGGTGACAAACGGTTCTTCACCATACAATGCAGCGGACGTAAGAACCCCGATCAACAATATCGATACTAAACCGGTGAGTTTCATTTCTTGTCTTCCGCTTGGAGGTCCCAGTACAGTTTCTCCGGCGCGGCCAAATTGTTCCGGCCGTAAAACACGTTCTTCCACTTCGCACGCGCTTGGGGTGATACGATTATGCCGCCGGGATAGACCTTGTCGAAAACAACACCGTCCATCTCCGTCCGGCCGGCGAAATAACAGACTATGCCCTCGGGATTCCACAACGCCATATCTCTGGCTTTGCGGGCCTTGGCCCGATATCCGGCATCTCTCGCGACAGCTCTCTTGCTGTCATGAAGGGTGAATATCACCCGTGCTTTTTTGGGGTCGGCGCTGTGAATAACAAACCTGCCGCCAGAGCCCATAACGAAAGAGCTGCCAGTCGCCCGCACGCTGAAGCCCGGGCTGCGATTGAGCAAATCCCTTCGTATCCCACTGAGCGGAAATCGCATGTCCCTGCTGATGGGCTTATCGGAAAGACCGATCATCAGCGTGCCGCCGACTATCATCGACGCGTAACATTGCGGGCGCTGCTGGGTCATTTCCGTTCCGGCGAAAGCATCCTGCAGAAGAGCCAATGTGGCGCCATGCTTGATCCACAACGCAGATCGGCTGCCTTCATGCAACTCGCCGCCCTCGGAAATGATCGTCGTTCCGGTTCCCTCAATAGAGAGGCGGTCAGCGGCCGATCGAATCTTGCCAATCAGCTCGAGAGTGCCGCCGGCGCCTGCGGAGAAGTGACCATACTGCGAAAGGACAGTGTCGCGACTATCCTTCAAGGCCGCTCGTATGTTACCGAGGCGATACGGGATGCGCTCCCCGTCAAACCGCAGAAAGCGATGCAGGCCGGGCCGGGTGTTATCGAACTTACCGCCCCATCCATCGCGTCCGCTGACGCGGCCGTGCAAGGCGGCCATACCGCTTCCATGTTTCATCCACAAGTTGCCATAGATATTGCGGGTGACGCCATAGCAGGCGTTCTGTTCGAGAACGAGATGTCGGTGCGCGGGCATTCCACGACGACCGCTGGCGGCGTAAGGAGTGTCCGCCGCCGGCAAGAGCACGTCGATGGCGGAGGTATCGCTTCCAGCGCCTTGGGGCGAAACCATGGGCATCTCAAAATAAGGCGCACCGTTTTCATCCAACCAGTTGGCGCCGGCGGCGCTGGCGCCCGAGACGCCGGGACGAGCCCATATCATCACGGGGCAATCGGCCCATTCCTGCTTACCGTACTTTCCGTACTGGCCCTTGCCCGGCACATCTCCCCACAGCGCGTTATGCTTGCGGAGTTCCTTTTCGGCGTCATTGAGCCCCCGCTTGGCGCTGAATTCAGTTCGCTTTCCGCTGATGGTGACCGCATGCACGCTCTTCAGATCGAACGACTGCAGCGTGCGGTTTCCCTTGCCCCTTACGATCAGGCGGCCGGCGTGTGGGAACAGGATTTTGCAGTCGGTTTTCAAGCCGTCAACAAACTCTACGGTTCCCGCGCCGCCGGAGAAGTCGAGCAACTCGAATGTCGAGAACAGATCGTCGCCCTTGGCGGCGCAGTGCTTGCCGAAAACAGCTCCCACCAGCGACGCCTTGGCGATTTTGGCGCTTCCGGCCGCGATGCCGCCAGGACGCAGGTAATCAAAGCTGACCTTGCCGAGATCGACGGTGTTCTCCAGGAAGACCGACACGCCCTTGTCAGCCGACGCAGCGACATCCGTCTGGTAAGAAGTGATCGCCAGGCTGCAGAAGTTAGCGACCCTGGCGCCGCGACGGATATACAGACCGCCATGCTGGGTCAGGAAACCGCCTTTGCCCTGGCCCATGCCAAGTTCGATCACCGCCGGCCGATCGCGTTTGTCTCCAGGCCGGCCCAACTGCAGGAGACCTTCGATTCGCATGTCGGCTACAATGGTCTCAGGCTGGCGTGTTCGACCTATGCCGGAGCCCGAACGCATCTCAAGGACGCCGGTTTTTTGAACGTAGATGTAGCCGTCTCGGCACAATCCTACGTCGCCGGATCGCCTCTTGGGATCGACACGCCGCTGGAGACCGACGCCGAAACGCAGGCGGGTTTCTGAATGAAGAACGAGGCGCCCGGAGCTGACTTTTACGCCTTCGACCAGTTCGTATTTTTTGCTCAACAGAGTAACGCTGGCGTCTTTTGACTTGGCGACGGTCCAGGACCTGCCCAGGGGCTTGGAACTGTCGCCGATTTTGAAGTACGTGTGCTTGTCTCCGCCGAAGAGATGCGACCCGTAGATGTATCCGCCGTCATTGACAGTCACATTCCCGTAAACGCCCAGGGGAGCCCCGGCATGCGGTGCGCGAGAGAAAACCGGACGTCCTCGACTGAACTCGCACTCGCCGTCAAGCCCGGCGCCGGAGCCGATGGTGATGTGCCGACAACTCAACCGGCGGGTATCGGAGGCGCTCTTGGATCTCTCAAAATAAGTAACCACGTAAGACTTGCCGTCGGGTGAGTCCGGTAGAATGATATCGGTCTCTTTATTCGGAGGATTCTCGGCGCGGCGCCCCTTCGCGGCGGCCAGGTAATCGGCCCTCGATGCGTATTCGGTCCAGTTACCGGCGGTCTTCGCAGACCCGCTTGTCCCGGGCCTGGCCCAGACAAGCGTGCGGGCCTCGGGCCACTTTTCGGTCACAAACGGCTCGGCGGCGCGCAGACCGCCTGTGACTACAGTCACGATCATCAGCGCCGATACTAGACAGGGAATCTTCACGTACTGCTCCTTGGGCGGTTTCCGGATACTCGTTGGCAATCAGCGGATCGTCAGCACCTGGTGTCTCGGCGTTTTTTCGTCGATCTTCAGCGCCTTTTTGCGAACGCTGCCGTCGCCCATGCGCAGTCGCAGCGTGTAACCGCCCGGCTCGCGAATCGCCAACGTCAATTGCGCCGGCCCGCAGCAGCCCACACCGATATTGCCGCCGGTCCAACGATGCGTCACTGGCTTGCCTTTGGCGTCGATCAGAGTAAGTCGACAGCCGGTCAGACCTTTCGACCCGCCCGGTTTGACTGTTACGATACGCGTTCGGATCTGCATGCGGACATCATGGGTTGTGCTGACTTCAGCCTTCTTCGGTCGGTCGGTCAATGTCTCATTTACCAACAGCGACAGCTTGCCGTTCAGCCCGCCGACGAGCATGTCCGGGGCACCGTCGCCGTTTACGTCGCCTGCGGCGAGTCCCCAGGCCGCGTTGTTGTAGACCGCCGGCGGGATCACCTTGCCGCCATTGTACTTCTCCGGCAGCATGAATGACGCGTAACCGCGATTGGCCACATAAAACGATGAGATTCCCTTGGCTCTACTCGCGGCGTACAGGTCCACTGTGCCATCGACGTTCAGGTCCTCGGCCAGCGCCATCTGCAGCCCGGCCACGGGGTCCTGGATCTCATTGCCCGCTCCGGTAACGTCCGCCAGAGCACCGTCGTCTTCGCAGACCAAGCTCTTACGATCGCCGGCGACAAGGTAAACGCTCGACACGCCCGGCCGGACGATAGGCCCGAACGCGGCGGTCCCGTCGGCGAATCCGTCTTCTGAATCGGTGATCTCCGACGACTCGAATACCCCGTCTGCGTTCTGCCAGAGCAGGTAGCCCGGGCCTGTGACGTAGATCAGATCGGTCCGGCCGTCCAGGTCCCAGTCGCAGGCCTCGAAGTATCCGGTCATGCCCTCGCCGTTGGATTCGTCCTTGAGTCCGGCGGTCTCGGTCTTGTCTGCGAACGGGCCGCCGGCCTTGCCGGGATTGACATACAGAGCCAGCCCCTCGTCCTCGGCGGACACCACGACATCCGGATACCCGTCGCCGTTGTACTCCACGAAAGCGGCGCTGAGACATCCGCCTTCGGACGGAACATCACCGCTCTTTGCGAACTTGCCTTTTCCCTGGCGATACAGCACGCCGTCAAGCAGGAGATCTGCGTCGCCGTCGGCGTCAACGTCGGCGAAGCTGCAGGCGGCCGAGGCCGTGGCCTTCAGGCCGAACGCTTCAGTGCGATCGACGAACGCTCCCTTTGCATCCTGAATGAACAAGCGATTACCGCCGGCCGAGCACGCGAAAAGATCGCACTTGCCGTCTGCGTTCACGTCGTAGATCGCCACGCCGCTCGCGGGTTTGTCTAAGGACGCCACGGTCCTGGCCGAGAATCGCGTCAGCGGAACCGACGGGTAGTACGCCGCGCCCCTGGCGGTGTCCTGCATCATCTCCCACAGGCTCTCGACTTTACCGTTGAACGTTCCGAACATAATCTCGCTGCTGGAAGGGTCTTTGCCCTTGTCGGCGTTGGCCAGGACGGTCCACTTGTCGGGCGTATCTGTCATCTTCCCGGTGTACCAGACACCGGCGCCGATGTAGTAAAGGAAGTCCTTCTCGCGTCGGCGGCGTTTCTTGCCGGCATACGCCACGATGCTCTGGCCCTTCCGCAACGACAGGATCGCCTCGGCGAGTCCCTTGTCGCCGGCGGTCATCATAATCTCCTTCGGGGCGAACTTACCCTTGCTTACGCCGTGGACCTTCAAGACCACTTTCAGTGCGGTCTTGTCAACAGACGTCACGCGGCATGACAGCACGTTCAGGTATCGGCTGGCCAGGTGCGAAGGCTGGAGATTGGGATTGATCACACCGTACGCAGGCGACACGATCGCGACGCCGATCAGCAGCACCGACAGTACAAGAACCAGGGACAGTCGCAGCATTATTCAATCCTCTCTGGAGGGTCGCGGAAACAAAGACGCAAGAACCGACACACTAACCGTTGCTGACGCTCAGCGATACATGCTTGATTTTGCCGATGGTGATTTTCTGCTTCTTGACTGTTCCATCAGCAAAACGAACCTGCAGAGTATAGTCGCCCGGTTCGCGTACGGCCAGATTTACCGCGTTCGGTCCGCGGCAGCCGGTCAGGATCTGCACGCCGACAGTTCGCAGCAGGATCGTTTTGGACTTGCTGTCGATCAGTCGCACATCGGCCCCGACGACGCCGCGCCCCTTGATCGCAACCGACAGGATACATGTATTCTGGATCTTCCTGGCGTGGTAAGTCGGGTGCTCGGAGGACTTTCGCACTTCGGCGGTTCCGCTGAGCATTATGGTGATCTCGCCGTCAACGTGTCCAAGCAGCACATCGTTCATACCGTCGCCGTTAACATCACCGGCTGCGACGCCCCAGGCGCCCTTGCTGTGGGCCTCGCCAAACGCACTGGTCTCGTAAAGCGTCGCGTCCATGAACGATCCGTATCCGCGATTGGTGTGGAACTGGTTCTTCTGGATCGCGTCGCGCGAGATCGTGTACAGGTCGGCGTATCCGTCCATGTTCAGATCTTCGAC
>CAYMSH010000007.1:0-27946 GCA_964392945.1 uncultured Planctomycetaceae bacterium
AGAAGCCCGCATCGACGTTCACTGCCACTATTGAAGCCAGCGGCAAGGCGCCGGTCAAACCCGTCGGAGATGATCCGAAATCAAAAGCGGCCGCCTGGCTCGAAGGCCTTGGCGACAAGGGTCTGGTGCTCGTCGAGAAGGCCGCCGCCCCGGGTTTTGTCGGGCGGAAAATCACCGGACGCAAAAGCACAATGTTCGTGTACACCAAGCCGGGCTGGTACATGTCGCTGGGCTTCAGCGGACCGATCACGCCAAACACCCCGCTGGCGAAGCTGAAGGAAAGTTTCAAGTACATCGCACTGAACCGCCTGCCGACTCCCGGACTGGCGATAGAGGGCTGGCAAATACGCCCGCAAACGCCGAGATCGTCATTCAGCCAGGGCGTGGAGTTCCTGTCCTACAAGAACGGGCAGATCAAGCTTCGCGTCAAGACGCAGTTCTTCGCGCTGTACGGTCGACAGAACCCCAGCGGACCTATCCTCGCCGACGCTCCGCTCCCGAAAGGCACATATTTCCAGATCCGCAAACCGTTCGCCCTTGACCTGACAATCGAAGCACCGATGGCGATGAAGTAACCGAGTCCAGCCGAAAACGGCTCTTACTTGTCGGACCTCGGTGAAGTTCCGCTCCTGGGCCGGAGCTTACCGTCCATCGCGGCGACAACGCGTTTGCGAACGACATCGTATGTGATCTGTTTCGGATCAACGTACATTCCATACGTCAGATGGGCCCCGTTCGGCGTGTAACGATCCAGGTGAAACATCCGCTGGCCCTTTTTGAGCCCGCCGGTCTCCCTGGCGATGGAGTTAGTGATCGCGTAGGAGCCCAGGCTGTATCTGAGAACGATTCCACCGGTTTTCGGATCGATCACCTGAAAGACGTACAGCAGTGGTCTGTCGCCTTCGAGCTTGAAGTATTCGAACACCATCACGTTCTTGCCGCTATGCTTGAATTGATCACGGCAAAACAGAGGTTTGTCAACCTTCCCAGCGTCATAGAGCTTCCTCATACGCTTTATCGCCGCATCACGCGCGGGAATTCGTTGCAGGGCCTGGTTGAGTTGGATGGTTTTGGCCACCGCTCGCCAATTCTCCGGGCGTAGCTTGAGCACTTTCTGGTAAGCCTTCAACGACTCGGCGTATTTGCCTGCGTTCTGGAGGAGCTGACCTATATTCGCATGCGCATTGAACAGCTTCGGATCCAGTAGCAGCGCCTGCTGGAACGCCTTGAGTCCCATATCCTCGCGATTCAGAGCACACCATTCGGCTCCGATGTTTATGCACGACGCCCCCGAGAGTCCCTTGATGCGTTCGGCTCGCTTCAGCAGGGTCGCGGCCTCCTCTGGCCGTTTGAGTCTTCTCAGCAGTTTCACCGTCGCCAGGGCGTAACCAATTCGCTGCGGCGCCAATTCAAACGCCTTGGCGTAGTCGGCGACGGCTTTGTCCGGCTCTCTGAGTGACTGTTCGTAAATCACGCCGCGCAGATAAACGAACTCAGCGTTCTTCGGGCTCATTTCGACGGCCTGGCCAAGATACTTCATAGCCTTGGTATTCTGTCCGAGATACGCATGCGTATCACCAAGCACGGCTCGCAGATCGGCGTCTTTGGGGTGCTTAGGCAGCGATTTGGTCAGTTGCTCGCTCAACGAAATGAGTTTATCGCGTACAACCTGGCGTTTCTCGGTCTTGCCCAGGGCCAAGACCGCGTCGAGCTTGGCCTGCCATGTGCTGGCGGCCTGGGCTTCGACGGTGACGAACGCAATCAGCATCTGGATCAGAATAACGGCGGATGCAATGTGTCGCATGGCGATCTCCCTGTTAGAGACAACACCAGTAGACTCGGCAATGTCGATATCGTCAAGCACAAACCCCGACCAGGGCCCCTCGACCGACTTGCAGAAACGTATGCGGCTTTTGCTAAAATAGTTACGCATGCTTGTTTTTTGCTTTGAGAATCCCATATCTCGCAGTAGGATATTGTAGTTGCACTTGGTTTCGTCGCCTGAGACGATCCGAGTGTGCTCGGCGTGAGTCCGCCGAAACAAAGAAATGAGGGCAAGAACGGCACAATTCCTTTCCTGCCTTGGGATTAGTAGAAGCAATGAGTTCGGGCCTCCGGCAATGGCGGATACTGGCGATGTGATGCGCCCCGGCCATACCCGACCGGAAGGCTGGCATATAGGACGGCAAAGAAAGAGAGGTCTTTGGAGATGGCGAAGAGGAATGTATGGATCACACTAACGATCGCGGTGCTTGTAATGACGGTTGCGACCGGGGGGGAGGCGGCGGTAGCCAGAGTCATCATAGACGATGACTTCACGGGCAATTCCGGCGGCGTGCCTGCTGGCTGGAGCGTTCTTGTCGACAATGGCGCGGTTGTGGAATCCGGAAGTACGGTCAGTGTGACAGGCGGCACAGGCGACAACGTAACGGCCATCGGCAGCACTACTGCGGCATTCAACCCACAGGGCGGCGAGACTACCTTCACTATTGAAATAGACAGCCTGAGCGATCCGGGCAAAGTGTGGGCCGGACTGATCACGAGCGATTTCTCGTCTATGTTTCTGGTCCAGTTGACCGAATGGGGGCGAATCTCGGTTAGCGCGGGCGGCGATAATCACGAGTATGTAAGCTCATACGCCGGCGGTGCGGCGACGATGACATTCACGATTGATTCCGACAGTTTTCGACTGACAAGCGATATCGACAACTACGATTCGGGCGATCAGTTGTACTCCAGCGCGTTGCCAGGATTCGCTCTGGGCGATCTCGGTTCGTCGGTATTCCCGTTTTCGTTTGGCGGCGAGGATCCCTCGGGAACATTCGCCATCGATCGGATCGCTGTAACGACGACGGCTCCGGTCCCTGAGCCTGCGACAATGATGTTGCTGGGCCTGGGCGGGCTGACGGTGATTTCACGAAAGCGAAAAAAGTAACGGCACGCGACGACGTTATTGTCTTCGCGCCTGGACTACTGCGTTCATACGCTCGTCGGCGTGCAGAAGTTTTGTGTCGGTGAAACCCGCCGATTGTAGATCTTCGGCTAACTCTTCGAACGTGAAACAATCGCCGGCGGGCGTGTGAACGAGCATATTGACGGCAAACAAGGCGCCGTATTGCGGACTTGTGCGCGACGGGTCCAGCACTACGTCGCGGATGAGTACTTGACCGCCATCGGCCAGTGCGGCGTGGATCTTGGCGAAGAATACGCGGTTCTGCTCGCGAGAGTTCTGGTGCACGATCGCACTTACCCACGCCAGGTCCGCGCCGCCTGGCAGCGTCTGGTCGGTATCGAAATTGCCGGCTACGAATTCGGCGCGGTCTTCGAGCCCGGCCGCGGCGATGTGACGCCGGGCGATCGGGATCGCATCAGGCAGATCGAACAGCGTCGCACGCGAGCCGGGAATTGCGTTGAGCATCGCGATGGTCCACGTGCCCGGGCCGCAGCCGAGGTCCAGCATGCGGGTGAACTCCGGCGGACCGATCGCCGCGATGAGCGAATCGGCCGTGCGGCGCGATATATCGTTCATCGCTTCGAGAAACGCCTCCCTGTCGGCATCGGCTCCGCGACTGCTGGCCGGGCGCGGATCGAGCGGCTTTCCGGTTTTTGCGATCGGGCCCAGTTCGGACCAGCCGCGTGCACAGTTGCCCGAAAGGCGAATCATCGCCAGCACGCTGTCGGCCCCGGATTCGGTCAGCGTGTCAACGACCCCGGCCGCCGGGCGGTAAGTATCGCCTTCCTTTTCCAGCAGTTCGATCGCAGCCAGCGCGTCGGCGAGTATCTTCATCCCGCGCGGGGCTGCGTCCAATCGCTCGGCCAGTTCGTCGCTCGTCAGCGCCGATTCACCGAACGCAGCGAACACGTCCAACTCGGCGGCCGCGTTTAACACGCACGGTATCTGAAACGATCTGGCCAGCGTCAGCAGTTCATCACCTGTCCAATGTTTGCTCATATATTTCTCCCTGTGCGAATTCCGCATTTCATTGTAACCGGCGAACCAGCCAGCCGCACATACATTACGGCCGCGAGGAATCGTTGCCAAGAACCGCGGCGGCGGTGTAGAATGCTGGCTCGACAAACCAACCCGAGGATAGATGACCATGAATAAACGTTTTGCAGTCTGGACCATGTGCACTTTGTTACTCGTCGCGGCCCCGCTGTCGGCGGAGAACTGGCCCCAGTGGCGAGGGCCCGCGCTCAACGGGACAACTACCGAGAAGAATCTCCCGACGACATTTTCGACTACCGAAAACGTTGTCTGGAAGGTAGACCTTCCCGGTATTGGCGGAGCGTCTCCGATCGTCTGGGAGGACAAGGTTTTCATTATCGCTCAAGACACCGAGGCCAAGAAGACCTACGCCGTCTGCCTGAATCGAAAAGACGGCAAGGAGCTTTGGAAGCATCACATCGGCGGGTCTTACTCCAACCGCCAGGGCAACTCGGCGGCCTCGGGATCGCCGATCACTGACGGAAAGACCGTGTGGTTCTTCGCCGGCACGGGCGAACTTGTCGCCTACGACATGTCCGGCAAGGAAATCTGGAAGCGCAGCATTACTGACGATCACGGCAAGTTCGAGATACTCTGGCAATACGGCGCCAGCCCGATGCTCCACGAGGGTCGGCTCTACCTGGCGGTCCTGCACGGCGAATTCAAGAAGAAGACCAAAGCCAAGTGCTACGTACTGTGCATCGACGCCAAGACCGGCAAGGACATCTGGAAGCACTATCGCTACACCGAAGCCCAAGCCGAGTCCAAGCAGGCCTACACAACACCTTACCCGTTTGAAGGACCCGACGGACTGCAGATCATAATCGTAGGCGGCGATCGCACAACGGGACACGACCCGAAAGACGGCAAGGAAATCTGGCGGTCGATGAACTACAACTTCAAGGGCAACAAGTGGTATCGCATCGTCCCGTCGGCTGTGGCGTGCAAAGGCGTGATATTCACCGGCGCCCCTAAAGGCGGACCGATGTTCGGGATCCCGTCGAACAAGAAAGGCGCGCTGACCAAGGCCGACAACGTATGGCTCGACAAGAACGACTCGCCCGACGTATGCACCCCGGCCGTCTACAAGGGACGCTTCTACATTCTCGACGGGCGCAAGAAAAAGTTCGTCTGCAAAGACGCCGTCAGCGGCAAGAACATCTGGCGCGGGTCGATGGACACCAAGAAGGTCCTGCAGGCCTCGCCGACTATCGCAGACGGCAAGATATACTGCATCTCACTCGGCGGAGAAGTTGTAGTGCTCGACGCGGGCGACGAATTCAAAGTCCTGCACCGGACCAAGATGGGCGGCAAAGACAGCAAGTCCACGATAGTGGCCGCTCAAGGCGCCCTGTTCGTAAGAGTGGACGACAAACTCTACTGCATCGCCAAGAAGGGTTCGTAGTCGGCCGAACGATTAATTTCTGGCCGCGCCGACTAACTGCAACTGGGCTGAATGCCAGACGACCTGCGAAACGTTCGCGCCCAGTGCGAAGGTTCTGCCCTTCAGGCTCCAGCCCCTTTGGAGAGTCAGCGACGAGGGTTTACCTGACCAGGAGGTGAGCCTCTTTCCGTTCAAGAGCACGATAATAGACGCTGTATCTCCCTTGAATCTCACACTTACGCCAAGGCTGGTTCGCTTCTTGAGAGAAATCGGGAGCCGGCCGCCTTTGCACTCGACACTCGTCGAATTACTACCGACGTACGCCCCGTCGATCCAGCCTATCCCGCTCCACTTGCCGATATACGCGCCGATGACCACCGCGGCTTGTCCGTCCGATCCGACAGGGATCAAGACCGCCGTTTCGGCGCCTTTGACAACCGTGAACGTGGTAGTGAGATCGTATCCGCCAGAGGTCGTCATAGGGATCGCCATGATCTGCCGGCCGCCGAATTCGCAGCCCAGCCCGGACTTGTAGAACTTCCATTCTCCAGCGACTTTGTGCTTCTTAACATCGATCATTTTCAGCAGGTTCTTGGCCCTGCCCCTGGCCCTGGGCGAAGAGATCGGGCCGGCCTGCTTGGCGCGGGATTTGGCTTCCTGCTCATCGAGCCGTTTGACCGCAAGCAAGACGCCGGATCGGGCCGTATCGTTGGTCTCGTGGACCAGAAGAAACTGAGCGTACCATGCCCTGGCTCGATCCATGGCGTTGGCCTTGGCGGTTTTCGAGACGGCTTTGGTCAGCAGTTTCTCGTACCATTGCCCAAGTTCCACACAGGCGGTGTCGGCTGTTTTGTCCTTCGCACCGGCGGCCATCGGAACGTAGGTGCGGAGCATTTCGTCGATATCCTCGTTGCACAGTTTCGCCGCGGCCGACGGATTGTCCAACTCCAGCAGTTCGAGCATTATCAGCTTCGTTCTGGTTACGCTGTCGGAGGGGTCCCTGTCGAGTTTGGCCTTGTATAAATCACGGCGCTTGCCTAGCAATACTAGTCCGCTGGCGGCCCTGATCTCGGCCAGTATTTCCTCTACGCGATCCTTTTGACATATCCGGGCCACAGCGAGCCCCTGGCGATACTTCAAAACGCCTTTTGAAATCAGACCGGCGCTGATATTCGCCCGGCCGAGAGTCACTAGCTGATCGAGATACGCCCCGCCGGCTTTGGGGCGCCCCGAGCCGCGCGTTTTCAGGTAGATCGTTTTGAGGACGCCCAATCGCAGCACGCCCCATTCGGACTTTCGGTCCGGTGCAAGTTCATCGAGACGATCAACGGCCTTTATCGCCGTTTCGCCAGAGGCGGGGTCTTTTGCTGCGAATAGAGCCGCCTTCTGGTAGAGCAGTATCTTGACGTCGGCTTCGCCATCGAGCGTTTCGGCGACTTCCATGAACTCATCAGCAAGTTTCGCAACGTCGGCCGAGCCCGGGGTGCGCGCGGCATGGCGGGCCTTGTTGGCGAACAGCTTGTCGAACTTCTGCTGGGCTGTCCCGGCACGACCGGTGGCGACGAAGCCGCCAACTATCAGACAGGCAACAATTAACAGGCGATCGTTCATATCAACGCTCCCTTTTAGTTTGGTTTATCCCGACAGCGGTTATCCTATCAGACAGCGGACTGGCTTGTCCAGAGCGTTAATGAACTCTGATCCATCGTCCGAAAATAACTGTACTTGGCCGGTTGCCAGCGGCGCCGGACATAATCGAGAAAAGGGTTCGCAATCCGCGGCGCATCTATCGCCTGGCGACGCTAACCGGCTGCAACTGGACTGAATGCCAGACTATATGCGACGAGTTCCCGCCGAGACCAAAGATCTTGGCGTTGAAGAGCCAGTTACTATGGACGCCCAGCGCCGACGGCTTGCCGGACCATGAGGTGAACTTCTTCCCGTTCAGCATCACGGTGAGGTAGGCTATCTCTTCTTTGATCCTCACGCTTACGCAAAGGTTGGTGCGCGTGTTAAGCGGAACCGGGGGCTGGCCGTCCTTGCTCCTTATGCTCGCGGCATTCTTGCTGGTATACGCTCCGTTGATCGTGCCTATCCCGCTCCAGTTACCGTTCCACCCGCCGAGCATCACCACGACGTTACCAGAAACCCCGACAGGGATCAGGAGCGCCATTTCGGTCCCTTTGAGAATCGTGAACGTCGCATTGATGTCATATCCGCCAGTGGTCGTCAAAGGGATGGCGATGACCTGGCGGCCGGAGCCGTGGCAGACGAGCCCGGCCTTACCGAACTTCCACTGGCCGACGATAGTGTTCTTTTCAGTATTGATCAGCTTCAGGAGGTTCTTTCCTCTCAAACGGGTCGAAGAGGCCGGGTTTGACGGTTTGACCGCTGACTTGGCGGCCCGTTCGTCCAGACGCCTGATCGCCAGTGCTACCCGTGAGCGAGTCATGTCGTTGGTCTCGTGGACAACAAGGAACTGTGAGTACCATGCCCTGGCCCGCTTGGCGGCGTTGGCCTTGGCGGTCTTCGAGGCGGCTTTGACCAGCAGCTTCTCGTACCATTGCCCCAGTTCCCTGCAGGTCGTGTCGGCTGTTTTGTCGATCGCCCCGGCCGCCAACGGCAGGTAGGTGCGGAGCATTTCGTCGACATCTTCGTTGCAGAGTTTCGCCGCGGCCGACGGATTGTCAAACTCCAGCAGTTCGAGCATTATCAGTTTCGTTCTCGTCGCATCGTCAGACGGGTTCTTGTCGAGCCTGGCCTTGTATGAGTCGCGTCGTCTGACAACCAGCATTAGTCCGGAGGCGGCTCGGATCCTGGCGGATATCTCTCTTACGCGGTCTCTTTGACAGACGCGAGCCACTGCTAGCCCCTGGCGATACATCAACGCGCCTTTTGCGATGCGGCCGGCGTCAATATTCGCCTGGCCTGAGATGAGCAGCTGCTCGAGATACGCCGCGCCGGCATCGGCACGCTCGGCGCCGCGAGTTTTCAGGTAGATCGACTTGAGGACGCCCAGTCGCAGAATATCCCATTCGGATTTTCGATCCGGTGCGGCTTCGTCGAGCAGACCAACGGCCTTCATCGCCGTCTCGTAACCGGAGGGGTCTTTTGCTGCGAATAGAGCCGCCTTTTGGTAGAGCAGTGTCTTCACTTCCGCTTCGCCCTCGAGCATCTCGGCGACGTCGAGGAACTCATCAGCCAGTTTTGCATCATCCGCTGAGCCCGGGGTGCGTGCGGCCTGGCGGACCTTGTCAGCGAATATCTTGTTGAATTTCTCCTGCGGTGTCTCGGCTCGGCCGGCGACGGCAACGCCTACTACTATCAGACAGACAACAATCAACAGGCGGTAGTTCATATCAACGCTCCCTTTTAGTTTGGTTTATCCCGTTCGCGGTTATCCTAGCAGACCGCGGACTTGCCTGTCCAGAACGTTAATGCATTCGGCCCCATCGCCTGAATGAAACGGTACTTAACCAGCTGCTGTCGAGCGAAGACCGCCCCGTCGGGCCATGGCGTTATTTCAGCCCGTAAGACCACTTGTCTGTCCTGAACGGTGACGCCGGGAAGCCCTCTTTTGAATAGAGGTTGCACTTGGCGGGATTCCACGCCCAGGCGTAGCGAACTGACGCAGGGGTCTTGACCGCCGGGCTGCTGACAATGACCACATCCTTCCCGTTGCGTTTGGCGATCACGGCGTCGGCCCAGACGAAATTCTTATCGGCGCCTGCGATCGCAAAAGATTGAAGCTTGCCGCCCCTGGCGACAAGGCCCGACCCGGCGTACTTGAAAAAGACAACCACCTTGTCGTCTTCGATCTTGCTGCCTGCGTAAATCGGACTTGTGGGGGTTCTTTTTCCATAGGTCCCGTTAAGAACCGTCGAGGCCATTCTCTTGCCGACATCCTGCTTGTTACCGGGGTGAATATCCTTTGCATCACCGATATCGATGGTGACGACCATTCCGGTATTTGGTGTGGTGTTAGCGACTTGAAGAAAGCTCTCGCGACACAGGGGCCAGCCGGTTTTTTCCTCATTCGGCTCGGTTCGTGCGGACTTGAAGTTCGGCAGTTGAACAAAGTAGACCGGGAGTTTCTTGTTCCGCCAATCGCTGCGCCAGTTCTCGATCAGGTTCTTCAACTGAACGTTATAGTACTCGGCTCGCCCGGGCATAAAGGCATTCGATTCACCCTGGTACCAGATCACCCCTTTGATCGAATACGGAACTATAGGCGCGATCATTCCGCGGTACAGATTGCCCGGGTAGTTCTTATCCTTGTGCGGGTCAAGTTCGCGCCACGGACGACGCGGGAGCTTCCTGTTTACGGTCTTTGCTTTCGCCATCGCCTTCTTCCATACCGCCAGCTTCCGCAGATGTTCGGCGATCGCTTCTTCTTCGCTGTAGCCCTTGGCCTTCTGGTCTCGGATTTTCATCTCTCGCCGAGCCCAGTGATCGTTCTTCAGGTACGAGGCGGAGATATAGGACTCAATAAGCGTCCCGCCGCCGGCGACGGTTATCACGCCGATTGGGACCTTCAGCTCTTTATGCAACCCGCGGGCGGTGAAGTAAGCGGCGGCCGAGAAGTTAAGAACGGTTTCCGGCGAACATGGTTTCCAGTCGGCTCGCACATCTCTTGCGATCGTCATTGTCGGGTTAATCTTGACCTTGAATTCGCGTATCTTCGGGTAATCGCCCGCCTTGATTTCCTCCTCGGCGTTGGCGCATCTCTTGACCTTCATAGCCATGTTCGACTGGCCGGCGCACAACCAGATGTCGCCGGACAGGACATTTGAAACGGTAACGATGTTCTTACCCTTGATAGTGATAGTATGAGGTCCGCCGGCGGCGGGAGTTTCCAGCAAGAGACGCCATCGCCCCGTCCGGTCAGTTGTTGCGGTAGCGGTTTTGCCCCAACTTCCAGAGACGCTTACCTTCCGGCCGGCATCAGCCCAGCCCCAGACAGGAGCGTTCGTATCACGCTGGATCACCATGTTGTCGGTGAAAAGCTGCGCCGGTTTGACGTCGGCCAGCACCGGCGAAGCAAACATGAGCGATACGGCGACAAGCAATCGTTTCAGATGCATTTCTCGGTCCCTTGCTCTCCAGCCGCGCAGGAAAGATCAGCGGCGAGCGGTCTTTCGATATTCAAACAACGTAGGCAAGCCCGCCGGGTCTTCCAGGAGAACTTTCGGGGCTTTGGAGAAACCCGCCGCCCGCGTGTTGGCTTTAAGGCTTGCGCGATGCTTTTGCAGCAGATCGCCCATGGCTTTCACTCGTTCGGGATGCCTGGCGGCGAGGTTGTTCTGTTCGCCAAGGTCCTGATCGAGTCGGTACAACTCCTCGAACCAATCGGCCTTCTTGCGGTATCTCACGTACTTCCAATTACCCTGGCGAACGCCGTCGACCTCGTAGAACAGCGTTGTATGCGGAGACTTTGCGCCCTTTTTTCCGAGCAGGATATCGGAGATGTCCTTGCCGTCGATAATGCGATCTGCAGGAACTTCGCCGCCGACTAACTTGGCGATTGTCGGGAATATGTCGGCCGTCGTGCCGATCTGACTTGTCACTGCCCCGGCCGGGATTCGCCCCGGCCACCAGGCGAGAGTCGATACCCGCATGTGCCCTTCGTATTTAGGCCCGAACTTCCCGCCTCGCAGCGGACCTTTCAACGCCTTGCCGAAGCCGCCGTTGTCATTGGTGAAAATCACCAGCGTGTTCTTTGCGATCCCTGATTCGTTGATAGCGGCGATGATGCGTCCGACGCTGTTGTCGATTTCCGTAATCAGCGCCTTGTATACGTTTCCGCCAGCGGCTTTCAATCGCGCCCTGTTGGCGAAAAGCGGCACGTGCGGAGCCGAGTGCGGAAGGTAGGCGAAGAACGGCTTGTCCCTGTTCGCTTTGATAAAACTCACGGCCGCATCGGTATAGGCGTCTGTCAACTCGGCCTGGCTCTTGACATCCGGAATGTGGGCTACGATCTTGTCCTGCTTGATGTACGGCAGCGGCGGGTGTTTTCTGCGCACCTGTTTTCGACCGGTCTGCCTCCACATGTCGTTTGAGTAAGGGATGCCTTCGTACACGTCGAAGCCGTGGGCCAGCGGCATGAATTCCGGTTGATCTCCCAGGTGCCACTTACCGAAACAACCGCTGGTATACCCTTTTGCCTTGAGCATTTCGGCGATCGTTATTTCGCTGGGATTCAGCCCGCGTTTATCGCCAGGGAAAACAACGCTGGCGCCCATACCGATCCGATCGGCGTAGCAGCCTGTAAGCAGCGCCGCACGCGACGGCGTACACGCCGAGGAACTCACGTAAAAGTCGGTGAACTTGATCCCCTCCCTGGCCATGCGATCCAAATGAGGCGTCTTGTGTTTCGTGGCGCCAAAGGGACCGATGTCGCTATAGCCCATATCGTCTGTGAAGATAAGGACAATGTTCGGCTTCTTCGAACCGGCCTTCTCGACCGCGCCGAATGCGGTGCGCCCCAGCGTTAGGGCAGCCGCCCCGAGTCCAATCCGCTGAAGAAAACCACGTCGAGTCTGTTTCAATGTGTTCATGAGCACATCGTAACAAGCGACGCGACTACAGGGAACGATCAAACAGACTCACCTCGCTTGACAGTTCCGCCCCATTAATGCATTTGGCTGCATCGTCCGAAAATAACTGTACTTAACCGGTTACTATTGACGCCGAACGTACACTAAAATTACGAAGGCCGGCAGCAAAACCACCCCGACGCCGGGAGACTCTCGGGCTCTCCTGGCGATCGGGGCCGGCTGCAAACCGTGCACGAAAAGGAGTTTATCGCGTGAAATCGATCGCCAGAATCTGCGTGTTGATACTAGCTGCAATCTCGTTGTCCGCCTCGGCTTATGGGGAAAACTGGCCCGGGTTCCGCGGACCCGACGGATCGGGAGTCAGCAGCGACAAAAATCCGCCGATGAAATGGAGCGATTCGGAGAATCTCAAGTGGAAGACCGCCCTGCCGGGGCCCGGTTCGTCGAGCCCGATCGTCTGGGGCGATCGCGTGTTCGTCACGTGCTACAGCGGATACGGTGTGAGCAGGCGGTCGGCCGGGAGTATGAGCGATCTGAAGCGGCATCTGCTGTGCATAGACCGCACCAGCGGCAAGATCCTCTGGACCAAGACCGTAGCGTCAACGGTTCGCGAGGATTCCTACCGCGGCTACATTAGCGAACACGGCTACGCCAGCCACACACCGGTCACAGACGGGAAAACCGTTTTCGTGTTCTTCGGCAAGAGCGGCGCGATGGCGTTTGATTTTGACGGCAAGCAGTTGTGGAAGACCTCGCTGGGGACGATGTCGGGTTCCAAGGGCTGGGGCTCTGCGGCCAGTCCTATCCTGTACAAAGACACCGTGATCATAAACGCATCCGACGAGGGCAGAAAGATCGTCGCACTGGACAAGAAGACCGGCGCCGAGAAGTGGAAAGCCGCCGCCGACAGCACGGACCTGACGTACAACACCCCGCTGATCGTCAAGGTCAGCGACACGCGAAAAGATCTGGTATTCGCCGTGCCGGAGGAAGTCTGGGGCCTGAACCCCGACACCGGCAAGCTGCGATGGTACGCCGAGATGGCTCCGAACGGAAACATCTCGCCGAGCGTAGTGGCCGACGGAGCAACAGTGTTCGCAACCGGCGGTTATCTGGTCAAAGGCACAGTCGCAGTCAAAGCCGGCGGCAAGGGAAACGTGACCAAGAGCCACAAGCGCTGGGCCTCAGGCGACAGTTCGTACGTCCCGTCGCCGATCGTCAGGAACGGATATCTGTACTGGGTGAACGAATCGGGCCTGGTCTACTGCCTCAGCGACAAGACCGGCAAACGCGTCTATCGCCAGAAGCTCACCCGCCCCGGCGGAAGATCAATCCCCTCTCGCTCGGTCTACGCGTCGATCGTGGAGATCGCGGGCAATTTCTACGCCGTCACGCGCAAGTGCGGTACGTTCATCCTGGCCGCGGCTCCGAAGTTCCGCCAGATCGCCGTCAACCAGTTCGCATCCGACGCCAGCGACTTCAACGCATCACCGGCGGTCAGCGACTCTCAGTTATTCATCCGCTCAAACAAATACATCTACTGCGTCGGAGACAGGAAGATCAGCAAGTAAGCACCGGCGTGCGGGGCGCGGTGAAGGCGGCGGTCCGTTTATCGCGCATCACTTGATCCGAGAGGTTTTCAGGCGTTTCAATCGCAGACGCTGGGAGGCCCGCGACAGCAACCGATCGATAGTGGCGTAGTATTCGGCGTATTGCGTGGGCTTGAACCTGCCGGGGCGAAGCTTGCAGGACATGCTAGTCGTGCAGGTCTTGCCCTTGATATCGATCGCGGTCAGCCATTTGGCGAACTTAGTATCATCGTTCAGGCTCAGACGCTCGGGTCGCACAATCTCCATACCCTCAGGCACACTGATAGTCGCGGTAGTCTCGATCTCAAACGGAATATGCAGCACAAACGGACTCTGGCGATCGCTGACGGGGCTGGCCTCCAGGAAATATCGACCCCAGAGACACGGGACCTCAAGCGTCATCCCGTCGCCGGCGGGACCGGACCGCCCCTTGAGAAGGTAGTCTATCTCGATTTCAAGATCGTCGGCGTTCTTGAACAGGCCGGTCACCTTGACGCGCTGAACTACGATCGATTCGAGATAGCTCGACAGCACGCGCTGAAGATACCGGGTGTGCGACGCCGAATCGACAGACTTGAGCCGTTCGCGTATCGCGCCGGCGGAGTAACCTGTCAACTTCAGCGTGTCGCTTACCGTCAGGCCGCCGTTCGGGTCGAGCTTGAGTTTGCGACGACATCTTGCCGTGCTGCAGCCCGAGGGGTACTGGGGTATCGACGCCAGTTGCGGGTTCTTGTCATCCATGATAAGCGCGGTGTCCCCGGCCAGGCCAAGCGGGACCTCTCGCGACGGGGCCATGCTCTTGTCAACAGTGTCGATGAACCGCCCGCGGTTTGAATCCGGAACATAGATGATCATGTGATTGAACTGTCCCAATGACGGAATGGACTTGCGGATTTTCCAGTCGGTGCTCACCAGCGTCAGATGGGCCTTGACCCCTACAGCCGCGAGCAACTGCCGGGTCAGTACGGCGTGATCCTTGCAGTCTCCGTACCTGTTTGACAGGGTCCTGGCCGCACTGTTGGGCGTCTGGGCCCTGACGCCGAACTCGATGGCCTTGTACGTACAGTTGGACTCCACGTAATGGACAATTGCGTTGATCTTCTCGTCGCGAGTCTTCAGCCCCTGGGTCAATTTCCCGGCCTGGGCGGTTACTGTCTTAGCGGCCTGGTGGTTGTCTGAGATTCGCTTGATATACTCCTCGGCGATAGCGGTCCACGACTCGCCTTTGCCGGCGATGCAGACCATCGGCAAAAACTGCTCCATCATCGCCTGTCGCGGCTCATACCTGTAGACCGGCGGCGAGACAACGCTCCAGAGCAGTCCGCCGTCAACCCGGGCCGGCTGGTCGGCGTTGGCTGTATGGTGCAGGATCGAGTCGGGGTCTCCGGCGAAGTAAACGCCAAACACGCCGACGGGCCGGCGAGCGGCCATGACCCGCCTCTTGAGCGGACACATGTCGGTCTTTCCGAGTTGCCTGATCGTGGCCACGAATTCTATGGTGCATCCGACCTGAACGCTGGGAACCGGCGCATTGAGCGTTCGATCGTTAGAGGCTGTCTGTCCGGCATCGGCGTCTACAACGTAGTAATCCGAGGTCTTGCCGGCGGCGATCACTTTTCCGTTCTTGTCGCGTACGATCAACTTGTTTACGAATACTCGCTCGTAGACGCTGTCAAACGTGACTCTCATCGTGCTGAACTTCGAGACTCCGCTGTTGTTGAGGATTTTAATCTTCCTGTAGCGGGTGTATCTGAAGTCCTGGCCTTTCTTGTGGGCGAACGCCTCGATCCTCGCGGGGTACCAGGCTCCGTAGTCGGCGATATTCGTCGGCTCGTCGGCGGCGGCGATTGCATCTACCAGCGACTGCGGCAGCCGGACCGGATCGATCGGGTCCTTTATGGTGCTGTTGCCGCCCTCCCCCAGCAGCCCCGATACGTACCGCAGGGATCGCTTGACCCTGGCGTCTTCGGGCGCGGATTTCAGTGCGGCTTCAAGAGACTTCTTGGCCTTGCGATACAGTCGCAAGTCGCACTGGGCCAGGCCCATGGCGTAGTAAGCGTCGGCCGATTCGTAGTTATTGTCTATCAGGGCCCGGCATACTTTCAGCGCATCTGCGGGCTCCTCGGCGTCCAGGTGAGCGTATATCAGGGCGTATGCTATTTCGGTATTGAAAGGTATGCGGTCCTGCCGGTCTCGCAGCAGTCTGATCGCTTCGGAGTATTTGCCCCGATCGCTGAGCATCTCGGCCAGTTTGATATGGACCGCCAGCGAAGCGTCTTTGGCCAGGTACTTCTTCGACGCCGCGTCAGCCTGGTCCCACATTTTTTCTCCGGCCAGCAGGTCCAGGTAGTAGACAAAGTCGTCGTCATCGCGATGTCCGTCGTCGAAGAGACTCTTCATCGCCTCTATTGCGAACCTGGCCTTGCCGGCTCCGGCCAGGAGCTTGGCTCGCCACAACAGCGCCGCGGGGTCAGTCTTCTCGAACGACTTGGATCGCTCGAGGAATTTCAGGCCTTCGCCGAAGCGGGACTGCTCGTAGTACGTTTCAAGGGTATTGGTCAGGTACACCAGGTTCCTGGGATCCAGCTCGCTGGCCCGGCCGCAGTACTCCAGAGCCTTGTCGTATTGTCGGGCCTTGTAACACGACACGCCGAGATAGTTGATCAGTTCGGCCTGGCTGGCCTTGTCGGCGATGCCGAAGGAGTTCTGCGCCGCTCCACTGTACGATACCCGGAACTTGACGCCGTCGAACACTTCTTTGGCGCGGGTATCCAGCCGCGTTTTAGTTCCCATGGTCCAGACTATGATCATCAAGCCGCGGCGCGGTCCCGACAGTATCCTGGCCCGATACCTGATAGTATCGCCGTCGATAACTTTCTCGTGATCCAGAACGTATCCGTCCATGTTCCCCTGCGTGACGGGCTTGAGATCGCTGGTGTTGCTGTCGGGATGCTCGATGCCCATTGTCTGCAGAGCGGCCCAGGTCAGCGCGTCAATATGCGGGCGCGACACGCCGTTGTAGAATACCGGCACAACAAGGAAGCATGTGTTTTCATTATCACAGAGCCCGCCAAGCTCGGCGGAAGGAAATTCATCATCCACGTCGGCCCACCTGTCCCAGTTCTTGCCGCGAAGGTTCATGCTGTAGCCGAAATGCGGCGACTTGAAGTACGTGAAAGTCCAGCGTGGATCATTGGAGTTTGACGGTCCGGCCGGCGCACCGATGAATGTGACTCCGGCGAAGAATCTCTCGGCCTCGCGTTCGAGCCGTGACTTGTCGGCCTCGGCTCCGCTGACGCTCAAACGGTATCGCACATCGTCTTTGAGGCATATCCAGTGCGACTCGCTCGTTCGCACGCCGTCTGAAACCGTCGAGGTCTTCAGGCGCACGCCGGATGTCTTGCCGACTGTGTGAGACTCTCGAAAATCGATCGTCATGTTCTCGTCAGCGAATTTCATCTCATCAATGAGTTCGCCTACTATTGCGTCCAGTTCAGTCAGGCCGTCGGTATCCGGAAGCACTGAAACCGACAGGCGGACCTGGACCGGCTCGGACCGCACCAGGGACATCTTGACCTGCGGATCGTAACTGATCTCCCTGATCCTGACGTATCCGTCGCCGGGAACACGGAAGCTGAATCCACTTTCGCCGTATTCGAGAACCCGGCCCTTGAAGAGTTTCTCCGGTCCGCGGTTCGGGGCCATTGACATGCAGACCATGTACAGAATCAGCGGCGCCAATAGAAACGCCGCGATTGCATGGAGTCCGCCATGGGTGTAGTCCGAGCGTTTGGTGTAGCTTACCAGTCCCAGGACGCCCATGAAGATCGTCGCGGCCGACAGCAGCACCCCGATCGCCACAATTAGATTCGAAAGCCCGCTCCAGCCTGCGAATACGTAAGCCAGGGCAAGTTCCCTGGAGAGCATCAGGGCGCATCCGAGGAGTCCGAGCAGCAGCGCCGTCATGCAGTCTTTGCAGACCCCCGGGCGATGCGATTTCCGCCGGCAATATATCATGCCGAGCAGCATCAGGAAGATCAGAGCAACTCGAAGCCCCGGCCCCAGCCCCAGACCGTCGGATTGTTGTGTTGTAAGAGCCAGTACGTTGAACATTCGGCCAGTTTCCCTTATCTGCCGTCCCAGGCGCCTTGCCCGCCGTTTAACATGCGGATCCCTTGTCGGCAGCCAGCATAGCGACTGCCGAGCAGACGTGAAAGAGTATTTCTCCAGGGCCGAGCCTCCCCCCCCCCGCCAGGCGACGGCGTGCTCGGTTGACATTATACGCTGGGCGCCATAAACTTCCGTCATATCGGGTGACATGGCGGCGTTCTAAAAGAAAGGCAAGGAAGTGGACTGGTACTACGCAATCGGCGGTCAGCGATTCGGCCCATACGATCAGGACGCGTTCGACCAACTGGTTGCGCAGGGGCAAGTCACGGGAGTTACGCTCGTCTGGCATGAAGGCATGGACGACTGGGTCCAATACCAGGTCCTGATCGCCCCGCCCCCGAACAATCCCGACGGCCCGCCGGTGTCGATCGTCCAGTGCTCCCAGTGTTATCGACAGGGATCCAGCGACGACATGGTCCAGTACCAGAGCCATTGGGTCTGCGCCGAATGCAAGAGCACGTTCTACCAGCGAGTGCGTGAAGGCGGAGTCGTGATGCAGGAGACCGGCCAGATCGGTCCGATCCGTTTCGCCGGATTCTGGATTCGCGTCGGAGCGGGCATCCTGGACACGCTGATCCTGAGTGTCTTGATCTCGATAATCAGCATGGCAGGCTCTGCGATTCAGTTCTCGTCGCGAATGAGCCTCGATACGATGATGATGTTTCAGTTTTTCTTACTCCTTTTGTATGTGGCGGTATTCCTGACGTATGTCACGTTTTTCCTGGGCAAGTTCGGAGCCACGCCCGGGAAGATGGCCTGCGGCTTGAAAGTTCGCACTCCCGACGGGCGGGCGATAACATTCGTGCGTGCGTTTGCAAGGGGCTGGGCGGCGGTCCTCGATCTCGTCATCGCGTACGTTGTGATGGTGATCGTCGTCGTCCTGGCCGCAGTTCTCCTCAGAGCCGGTTCGATGCGAGCACGCGAGGATACGATAATAGGGATGATGATAATCTCGGGGTTCATCGGATTTCTGCTGTCGTTGTTCCCGTTCTACATGGCCGGCATGACAAAACAAAAATGCGCACTGCATGACTTTATATGTGGCACTCGGGTGGTCCACGCCAGATAGTATGGTGGAGAGTTTTGGCGATAACCTGTCCAAAATGCAATAGTACAATCCACGCTGCGAGGTACAACCAACCGGCGGGGAAATGCTCCGGATGCGGATCGGAGGTGCAGACGGCCGCATTCGCATCTTTGATCTCCGGACCATCCCTGGCCGGATCGGGACAGAGACTCACCGATTCTGACCAGGCCGGTTGCTACTACCATCCGCACAAGACCGCCTCGGTCCCGTGCGACAACTGCGGACGCTTCCTCTGCTCCCTTTGCGATGTAGATTTCGGCGGCAAGAGCCTGTGTCCGGTGTGCATTGACAACGACAGCGGCAAGAACACACCCGGAGCCCTGGACACCGACAGGTTCCTCTACGACAAGCTGGCGATATACCTTGCGATTATCCCGCTGTTGGTCACGCAGATCGCCGCGTTGTTCCTGGCGATAAAGTACATCGCCTCGCCGATAAGCATACCGCCCCGCGGCCGGCTGAAGGTGCGATGGATTCTGGCCATCGTAATCTCGCTTGGGCAATTATGGTGGCTCGGCATGTGGATATACGAGATGTTACGATAGCGATATTCGGATTAGGTTAATGACCGATAACGGCGACAAATACAGACGCATGCCCACCACCGGCCTCGGATCGCTGCTGCGTTTATTCGAGCGGTCCTCGGCGTGGCTGGCCCAGGACCACATACTCGTAGTCAAGCGTTTCCTGTGGTTCGAGCACTACAGCCGCTTCTACCTGCCGGACATCCAGGCCGTGTCGATATGCAGAACCCAGGTCGGACAAGTCTGGAACATCCTGCTGGGAGTTCTCACAGGCCTGCTGGCCCTCGGCGCGGTGCTTAACGATCAGTCCCCGGGGTTCTTGATCGCCACAGCGGTGTTCGCAGTCCCGCTCCTGCTGAACATCGGCATGGGTCCGACGTGCATCTGCTGCGTCTACACCGCGGTAAACGTTCACAGACTGCCCTGCTTCGGCCGCCTGTCGAAAGCCAGGCTGTTCCTCCAGACCGTAAGACCAATGATATCCGAGGTCCAGGGCCAGGTCAGCGACGAGGAGATCGCCGCAAAGGCTCCGCTGATCCCGCCCCTGCAGCGCAGCACCCCGGGCGCGCCGGCGCCGAGCAAAATTCGACATTACGAGGGCCAGGTCCACATGCTGCTGATCGTGATGATCATGTTCGTTGCGATTTTCGGCATGCTGCAATTGGGGGTCCAGCAGGAAGCCACCGGCTGGTTGCTGGCCTTGGCGTTCTTGGCGCAGTTCGCGATGGCGATAGCCGCCGCGGCAAGGCAGTCGGGAACGGATATCCCAAACGGACTGAGAATGATCGTCTGGGCCGCATTCGCACACTCCCTGGCTATGCCGTTCCTGCTCGTGTTCGCCTCGATCGCCATGCTCTCTCGCGGATTCAGCCCGGAAGGAGTTGAACAGACCGAGATGGTGTTCAACGCAATACAGTTGGCCTCGGTCTTCGTCTCCGGCATCCTCTGCCTGGTCGGCAGACACCTGCTGGTGACGTTCCGTCATAGTTACGCACTCAAACGGATGGCCGCACGCACCCGAACACAAACCTTCAGCCAGGCGGAGGTCTAAAACCCCTTGCAGGACGAACTTCAACAGTTTATTTCGTCGCGAGGCGCCGGGTCGGAACTGGCGCATCGTCGTTGCGACAACCACGTTAATCGTGAAGCGGCGGCGCGCTGTCCGAAATGCGAGCGGTTCTTCTGCAGGGAATGCGTAACCGAACACGACGGGCGCGTCATATGCGCCGACTGCCTGACAGCCGAAACCGAGGCCCAGACCGCTCGCTGGTCTCCGGCCGGGCTGGGCCTGTATCTGGCGGCGATCGCGGGGGTCGTGACAGCCTGGGCGGCATACTACTATCTCGGACGATTATTACTGAGCATCCCGCACGAATTCCACGAAGGGAAGATGTGGTGATCTCGAAACAGTAGAAAAATGGCCAAACGCGAGCGACAACAACCCGCCGGCGGAATACTGGGACTGCTCGAAGAGTCCGTAGGCGCGGTGCGCTGCAGCCGCCCGGGTACGCTGGGGTGCTACTACATAGGAACCCTTCCGTTCATACTCGTGCTGCTGTATTTCTTCACCGATGTGACGCAGAGCGCATTCGCCGCCGAAACACTGACCCAGGGCGCCGCGGCCGTCGCCGCAGCGTTTGTCTGGATGAAATGCTGGCAGGCGGTCTACACCTCTCGAATCATGGCCCAACTCTGCCAACAGCCGCCGGAACCCTGGCCCGTGCGGCGAATTCTTCGCCTGGCGGTTCGGCAGGCGGCGATCCAGCCCTTTGGACTGATCGTAATCCCGCTGGCGGCGATCGTGATTTTTCCGCTGCCCTGGGCCTATGCGTTTTTCCAGAACGCCTGCGTATACGGAGACGAACGAACCGATCATCCGGGCCAAAAGCCGCTGACCTCGGCATGGCGTCAGGCCAGGGTCTGGCCCGCACAGAACATCTGGGCGATGCTCGTGCTGATGCTGTTCGGGATATTCGTCCTGTTCAATATCGCCACTGCGATACTGCTGCCTCCGCAACTGGCCAAAATGTTCCTCGATATCGAATCGGTCTTCACTCGCGGCGGCTTCTCCGAAATGAACACCACGTTCCTTGCGATACTGCTGTCGCTCCAGTATCTCTGCCTCGACCCGCTGATCAAAGCGTTCTACACGCTTAGATGCTTCTACGGCCAGTCGATCCGAACCGGCCAGGACCTTCGCAGCGAACTGCGGGCCCTGATCGCGGCCGGGTGCCTGGTGATCTGCTGCCTGACGCTGCTGGGCGCGCCGCAGAGCGCCTCGGCCCAGGACGCCGAGCCGATCGTCACCGAGCAGACGCGATCGGAGATATCGCCCGATGCGCTGGACAAGTCGCTGGACGACGTAATGGCGCAACGCAAATACGCATGGCGAGTCAAGCGCGCCGATAACCCCGACGAAGACCAGGCCGATGATTCGTTCGCCAGTTCGATGTTCGATACGCTCTGGGACTGGGTCAAGTACATTGGCGAGGGCGCCTCGGACATAGTAAAGAGCATATGGAAATTCCTGTTCCCCGACAGCGACAAGGTTGACCCGTCCCGGCGCACTATCAGGCCGGGGTCCGGATCCGGCTCGGGCGGCATGTCGGGGCAATCGGGATGGGTCGCTCTGCTTCGATACCTCGTGTTCATCGCGATCGGCGCAATTGCGATCGTTTTGTGCGTAGTGATCTGGCGCAGGATCAAGCTGGCCCAGACCAGGGAGGCAAACGCACCGGACCCCGAGATGTCGGCGATCGACCTGGAGGACGAAAACGTAACTGCCGACGATCTGCCCGAAAGCGGGTGGCTCGAAATGGCCAGAAAACTGGCCCAACAAGGCGACTCCAGACTCGCGTTGCGAGCGATGTATCTGGCGTCGCTGGCGATGCTGGCCGACAACGGCAGAATCTCGATCGCCAGGTTCAAATCGAATCTGGACTACCGTCGCGAACTGGCCAGACGCTCGCACGCCGTGCCGCTGCTGCTGGAGGCGTTCGGGCGAAACGTAAGAGCCTTCGAGGCCGTCTGGTACGGAACGCGGCATGCGACTGAAGAGATAATCAACACATTCATCGATAACCAGCAAACGATCGGACAGATGATCGAAAATGCGTAAGGGCCAGTTAATCCTGAGACTGACCGCCCTGGCGGTTATCGTCGCCTTCGGCTTCGGCGTGGTCCGGCTGATGCTGATGCGATTCGAATCCGGCGACGTCTACAGTCCGTATTCGTCGCTGAGAACCGATCCGCTCGGCGTCAGGGCGTTTTACGAAAGCCTTGAACAACTGGACGGAGTGTCGGTCAGGCGCAACTACAAACCGCTGAAAAAACTGACGCGAGACGACGGCGACACGCTGTTTTACCTCGGCGTTGACACCGGAGCGATGCCCGACGAACTCGACACGGTCACGTCACAACCGTTCGAAAAACGCAAGACCGCGGCAAAGGCGATCCACGAATTCGCCTCAGGCGGAGGACGAGTAATCCTGTCCTTCACCCCGGATGCCGGACTGACCGAATCCCTCGACGCCATGGACGAATTGTTCGGCATCAGCGACGATGACGATGATGATGACAATGATGCCGAACCCAAAAACGAAGACGAAGACAAAGACAAAGACAAAGGCGAAGACGAAGACGAAGACAAGGACGATGACGAAGACAAAGGCGATGACGACGAAGAATTCCCGGACTGGGGAGACGAACCGTACTCTCGTTACAGCGATCTGGGCATATCTATAGGACGACGCGATGACGACGACTGGCGGGAACTGCACGGATCGCCGGCCGTCGGAACCAACGAAATCAGCATAAACTGGCCGGAAGTCCCGTGGCGAGGAAGCCTGTATTTCACCGGGCTGAGCGAAGACTGGAAGGTGATCTACCAGCAGGCCGACGAGCCAGTGATTGTCGAAAGGGCCATAGGCTCCGGCAGCATCGTGATCTGCGCCGACAGTTTCTTCCTCAGCAACGAAGCCATGATCGGCGAATCGACCCGCAACCCGCAGCTCCTGGCGTGGCTGGCCGGCCGAACTTCGATCATATTCGACGAAACTCACCTCGGAGTGGCGAACACCGAATCGATATCGTCGCTGGCTCGCGAATTCGGGCTGGCGAACCTGCTGTTTGTGCTGCTGGCGATCGGCGCGTTGTATGTCTGGAAGTCCTCAGTCAGCCTGCTGCCGAGGGACCCCGAACACGCCGAACGGTTCGGCGGAAGTGAGATAGCCGGCAGGAGTTCGGCTCTCGGGCTGCACAACCTGCTGAGAAAGTGCATACCGACAAGGAAACTCCTTGGCGAATGCCTGGCCCGCTGGTCGGCGTCGGTCTCGGCTTCCCGCCCCAGGCAGCGAGCCGACAGGAAAAAGATCAAGGCGATCGTCGAGGCCGAGAACAACCGCCCGGAAAAACAGCGGGACCCGGTGAAAGCCTACAAGAAAATCTGCAGAATACTGGCCGAAAGGAAATAATAGTATGGAATTCAGCGCTAACGAACTGAAGGACGTGATGGTCCGACTGCGAAGTGAAATCGCAAAAGTGATCATCGGTCAGGACGACGTGATAACCTGCGCCCTGATCGCGGTCTTCACAAACAATCACGCGCTTATCGAAGGCGTTCCGGGAATCGCCAAGACCCTCCTGGTCAGAACGCTGGCCAAAGTGCTCGGATGCGAATCGGCTCGAGTCCAGTTCACACCGGACCTCATGCCGTCTGACATCACGGGCACAAACGTCTTCAACTTCCAGAACAACGAGTTCAATCTGGTCAAGGGCCCGATCTTCACCGATTTCCTCCTGGCCGACGAGATAAACCGCGCCCCGGCCAAGACCCAGGCCGCACTGCTCCAGGCCATGCAGGAACGCTGCGTAACGATCGATCGCCAGACACTCCAACTCGACACGAACTTCACGGTCTTCGCCACGCAGAACCCGATCGAATACGAAGGAACATATCCTCTGCCAGAGGCACAGAAGGACCGATTCATGCTGAAAATCAGCATGGAATGCCCCAACCTGGAAGACGAACTGGCCCTGGCCGAAAGAATGCTCGGCGACGATTCGCCGGAACAGAGACTCGCAAGCGGCCAGGTCGAGACGATCGTCTCGGCGTCACAACTGGCCGAACTGCGGCACACGCTGAACGACATCACAGTCCGCCAGGAACTGCTGGAATACCTCGTCAACATCGTGCGAGCCACGCGAACGCACGAAACAGTACTGATCGGCGCCAGCCCGCGAGCCACCCAGGCGCTCCTGCAGGCCGGAAGAGCACACGCGGCTCTGGACCAGCGGGATTTCGTCTCGCCGGACGACATCAAACTGCTGGCCCCGTCGGTCCTGGCCCACAGGCTCGTACTCAGGCCCGAATACGAAATCGAAGGACACACCGTAGCCGAATCGATCCAGAGCATCCTCCAGGAGGTTACCGTACCTAGATGATCGCTCCACGGGCAATACTGATCTGGATCGCAGCGTTGCTGCTGATACCTGCGGCGCTGATCTCGGCCGGCGACGAGTCGCTGACGATAGTGCCGCTGGCTACCGCTGCGTTCCTGCTGGCCGCGGCGATCGCAGATGCGATGTCGGTCGGCAGTCGGCTGAACCAAATCGAGATCCAGGCCCCGGCGATCACGCGACTGAGCAAGAACGTCGAAGGGAAAGTCACGCTGACGCTGCTGAACAAATCCGATTCGGCGATTCACCTGGCCGTGGCGGCCCCGTTGGACAGCGGCATCGGATGCGACCAATGCGTCCAGTGGATCGACATTCCGGCCCAGACAAGCCGCCCCGTCGAGTTCGACTGCCTGCCGGCGGTGCGCGGCAAGTACGAACTGCCCGAATGCTGCGTCGCTACGATATCTCCGTTGGGCCTCTGGCTGCGGCGAATCACGACAGCCTGCCAGGCGGAAATCCGCGTACACCCCGACCTGATGAGCGAGCAGAAGCGGGTCTCGGCTATATTCCTGAACCGCGGCGGCGTCGGAGCCCACATCCAGCGACAGGTCGGAAGAGGCCGCGAATTCGACAATCTCCGCGAATACGTACCAGGCGACGGATACGACGAAATACACTGGAAAGCCACCGCCAAACGCGCTCGACCGATCACGAAAGTGCTCCGGATCGAACGCACCCAGGAAGTCAACGTAATCATCGATTCGTCACGACTCAGCGCCAGAACGCCTGACACTCCCAACCGCACCGCCGCTGATCTCGACAACCCGGCGGCGGCGACAATGCTCGAACGATTCGTCACTGCGGCGATGATCCTGGGAATGGCCGCCGACAGGCAGGGAGATCGATTCGGGGTGATGAGCTTCTCCGATCGCGTCGATAACTTCGTACGCGCACGCACCGGTCGAGCACACTACCGCGCCTGCCGAGACGCACTGTACGCACTACAACCCAGTATGGTCTCCCCGGACTTCTCGGAACTGCTGGCGTTTATCAGGATGCGGCTCCGACGCCGAGCACTGCTGGTGTTCCTGACATGCCTGGACGATTCGATCGTCGCCGAGAACTTCACACGCTCACTGCCGCTGATCGCCAGACAGCACCTCGTCGTGATCAACATGATCCGCCCCTGGGGAGTTGGAAAACTGTTTACCGGACCCGAACCGGAGTCCGTAGAAGACATATACCAGAACCTCGGCGGGCACCTCAGGCTCGGCCAAATTGAGGAGCTTCAAAAGGGCCTGCAGCACTCCGGAGCGAGATTCAATCTCGTGGACAACGAGAACCTATGCCCCAGGCTGGTCTCCCAGTACATTAACCTCAAACACAGGCAACTGCTGTGATAATCGATCTCAAGAGATTCATAGCCCAGGAGAGACCGACCTGGGACGAACTGGAGCATATGACCGGCATGCTCGAACAGCAGGCCGGCTGGTCGCTCGACATCAACGACGCCCAGCGGCTGCACTATCTCTACGAACGCTCGGCCGCCGCGCTGGCCAGAATAAACACGTTCTCAAGCGATCCGGAAGTCACGCGATATCTCGAATCGCTCGTGGCCAGGGCATACGGAGCAATACACTCACTCGATAGGAACCGCACGCGATTCTCGCCGCTGAAGTGGTTCTTCGGCACGTTCCCGCGAACGTTCCGAAAACACTTCGCCGCGTTCGTGCTGGCTGCGGTCGTCACACTTGCCGGCGCAACGTTCGGCGGAGCGATCTTCCTTCTGCAGCCCGAGGCCAAAGAGGTGATGATACCGGCGATATTCTCACACACCTACCAGACCCCGAGCGAGCGGGTCGCAAAGGAGGAGTCGCGCCAGGAGGATCACATGGCCGGCGCGAAGAATTCGTTCGCGTCTCAACTGATGGCCAATAACATCCGGGTGGCGATAGTGGCCATGGCGCTGGGCTTTACGTTCGGAATCGGCACAATCACATTGCTGTTCTACAACGGTATTGTCCTGGGAGTAGTCATGATCGACTACATCGCCGACGGGCAAGGCCTGTTCCTCAGCGCATGGCTCCTGCCCCACGGGTCTATCGAGATACCGGCGATACTTATCGGCGCCCAGGCCGGTTTCCTGATCTCCGCGGCCATGATCGGCCACGGAAACCGCGACTGCCTCAAGGCGCGCATGAGAAAGACACTGCCGGCGACAGTCACGCTGATATTCGGAGTAGCGATCCTGATGGTCTGGGCCGGCGTGATCGAATCGTACCTGTCACAATACCACGAACCGGCGATCCCCTACTGGCTGAAAATCGCGTTCGGCATGGTCCAACTGGCCCTGCTGGCGATGCTGCTGGGCCTGTCGGGCCGAGGCGGGCAGCCTGCGGAGGGCCGCTGATGGGCGCACCGAAACTCGACAAACTCGTCATACGAACGCCGGAAGGTTTCACGTTTTCAATGCCGCTGGCCGGTCCGATCACCCGATTCATAGCCTGGCTCCTGGACACGATCATCATCCTGGGCTTCATTATGGGGATGCTGATCGGGACCTCCTTCGCCGCTTTCATAAGCCCCGACCTCATCGGCGCAGTGCAGGTTCTGCTGGCCTTTACGATCTGGATGGGATACGGCATCGTCCTGGAATGGTATTGCCGCGGAAAGACATTCGGAAAGCGGGTCCTGGGCCTGCAGGTTGTAGACGAGCACGGGCTGCGGATTACGTTCGCACAGATTGCCGCACGCAACCTGCTGCGACTGGCCGACTGCCTGCCGGTGCTGTACCTCCTGGGCGGAGTCGTATGCGTATTGAGCAGGCGAAGCCAGCGGCTCGGCGACATAGCGGCCGGGACCGTGGTCATAAGAATCGTCGAGACCGCGCTGCCGAATCTTGCGGCGGTAAACGCCGGGGCCGACAAGTACAACTCGTTTTCGAAGTATCCGCATATCGAGGCCAGACTCCGGCAGAAGATATCGCCCGATGAAGCCAAGCTTGCGCTACAGGCCCTGCTCCGACGCGACTCGCTGGACCCCGAACGCAGAATAGTCCTGTTTACCGAACTGGCGGACCACTTCAGAGCAATGCTCGACTTCCCGCCGGAAGCCACAGACGGATTGTCCGACGAGAAGTACATCCGCAACGTCGTCGATACGCTCTTCCGATCGCAAATGGGGTCAGAGCCTCATTAACAATAAAGCGCTCGTTTGGCGTAATGTTAATGAAGCTCAGACCCCACAAACA
>CAYMSH010000007.1:27956-37822 GCA_964392945.1 uncultured Planctomycetaceae bacterium
CCCTATTATATTTCCGGGCGGTGTTTCCTTTTTTTTATATTTATGCGCCCCCCCCACAAACTGTTGCGAAATCGGATCGCTTGGCGACAATGAAGGCATGATTACACAAGCACATTTCCGTATTCGCGCCGCATGCGCCGCACTTCTTGTCGCAACCGCCTGCGGTTTCGCCGACGTCGGCGCCGTCCTGCCCAAAAAAGTTGACGGCGGACCGCCTGGCGACATGATGAAGCGACTGCTGCTCAAGCAGATCCAAGCCGCATGCGGGACCTGGAACAAGCAATACAAGCTGCTCAAGACGCCAGAGCAGATCGCAGAATACCAGAAGCGTCAAAACCCGCTCTTCGCCAAACAGCTCGGCCCCTGGCCAAAACGAACGCCGCTGAACCCGCAGATTGTCGGACGAATCCAGCGCGACGGCTTCAGCGTCGAGAAGATCATCTTCGAGTCCCAGCCGAAACACTACGTTACGGCTCTGCTGTTCCTGCCTGATCCCAAACGACACAGACCGCCCCACTCCGGCGTGATCGTGCCGTGCGGGCACAGCGCCCTGGGCAAAGGCTGCGATTTCTATCAACAGGTCTCGGCGCTGCTGGCGTTGAACGGCGTCGCGGCGCTGGTGTTCGACCCCGTCGATCAGGGAGAGCGGGCCCAACTGCTCGACAGCAAAGGTCGCCCTCCATTCTGGGGCACCAAGGCCCACACAATGCTCGGCGTAGGCAGCACCCTGCTGGGACGCAACACCGCGTGGTTTGAAATATGGGACGGGATGCGGGCCATCGACTATCTGCAGTCGCGGAAGGAAGTCGATCCCAAGCGCATCGGCTGCACCGGTAACAGCGGCGGCGGCACGCAGACATCGTATCTGATGGCGCTGGATGAACGCATATCCTGCGCGGCGCCGAGCTGCTTCCTGACCAGCAGCCGGCGACTGTACGAGACCATCGGACCGGCCGACGCCGAACAGAACATCTTCGCACAGATCGCCGCCGGAATGCATCAAGCCGACTACGTCCTGATGCGAGCTCCGAAACCAACGCTCATATGCTGCGTCACCCGCGACTTCTTCGACATCAGCGGAACGTGGGAGACCTTCGGCAACGCCAAGCGGATCTACATGCTGCTGGGCTTGCCCGAACTCGTGGACATTGCCGAGTACGACGCCAAACACGGCTTCCACAAGCCGCTGCGAGTGGCCGCAACGCGATGGATGCTGCGATGGCTCGACGGCAAGGACAAGCCCATCACCGAGCCGGACGACCTGAAAATCCTGACAAAAGCCGAGTTCCAATGCACGCCTACGGGACAGGTCATGGCCCTGAAAGGCGCGCGATCGGCCTACGACATCAACGACGACCTGGCCGCCGTGCTGGCGAAGAAACGCAATGAACTCTGGACCCCGGACCGGCGATCCGCGGCCCTTAAGCAAGTAGCCCGACTGGCCGGGATCCGCGGCCTGGACAAACTGCCGGAGCCGCAAATCACCTCTGCCGGCGTGATCAAACCAGACAACTGCAGCGTTGAAAAACTGATCATCCAGCCCGAAGAAGGCGTCTACCTGCCGGCATTGCTGTTCACGCCCCCGCAGAAGACCGCCGCAGCGCCAGTGCTCTATCTCCACGAAGCCGGGAAGACCGCCGACGCCAAGGCGATCGACAAGCTCCTGGCCGCAGGACGCGTGGTTCTCGCCGCGGACCTGCGCGGGATCGGCGAAACGGCCCAGAAGAAACAGGGGAAATTCTCGTCCCATTTCGGTCGAGACTGGCAGGACGCCTGCTCGGCGTATCTGCTGGGCAAATCGTTCGTGGGAATGCGGGCCGAGGATACGCTTGTCTGCGCCCGCTGGCTGGCCAAACGCCTCAAGACCGCTTCAGTGGACCTCGTAGCAGTCGGACACGTCGGCGTTCCGGCACTGCACGCCGCGGCGATCGAGCCGGACATGTTCGCCTCGGTGAAACTGAACCGAACGCTCGGGGCCTGGTCCGACGTGATAAAGAAACGCATCGTCAGGCGACAACTGATAAACGTCGTACACGGTGCGCTGGAAGTTTACGACCTGCCGGACCTGGCCGGCGTGCTGGGCGACAAACTGACCATCGACAATCCCGCAGACGCAAGCGGACAATGAAGGAGCACCACATGCCTCAATACCTGCTGGCACACGATATCGGAACATCCGGCGACAAGGCCACACTGTTCGACACCGATGGAAAACTCGTAGCCTCGCACACCAGCGCCTACGACACGAACTTCTTCAACAACAACTGGGCCGAGCAGGACCCCGCCGACTGGTGGCCGGCGGTCTGCGAATCGACCCGCGCCCTGCTGGCCGAGATCAACCCGTCCGATATCGCGTGTGTCGCACTCAGCGGCCAGATGATGGGATGCCTGCCGGTAGACTCAGCCGGCCAGCCGCTTCGCCCCTCGATGATCTACTGCGATCAGCGGGCCGTCGCCCAGGCCGATCACCTCACCGCCGAAATCGGGGCCGAAGCGTTTTACGCCATCGTCGGCCATCGGATCAGTGCTTCGTATTCGATCGAGAAGCTGATGTGGCTCAAGGCCAACGAGCCGGACATCTACGCCGCCACGGCCCGCATGCTCAACGCAAAGGACTACATCAACTTCAAACTCACCGGGCAAATCGCAACCGACTACTCAGACGCATCGGGCACAAACGCGTTCGATCTCAATACGTTCGAATGGTCCGACACGGTTATCCAGGCCGCCGGTATCGACGCGGCGATGCTGCCTGACGCCCGAGCGTCTACCGACATTCTCGGCACGATCACCGCCGACGCGGCCGCGGCCACCGGACTGCTGGAAGGCACGCCTGTGGCGATCGGCGGCGGCGACGGAAGCTGCGCCGCTGTCGGCGTAGGATGCGTGCGAGCGGGAATGGCGTACGGATACGTCGGCTCGTCGTCGTGGATCGCGATGGCGTCGGAAAAGCCGATCGTCGATGAGCAGATGCGAACGATGAACTGGGCCCACGTGGTCCCGGGCTACCTGCACCCGGCCGGGACCATGCAGACCGCCGGGTCGTCATATCAATGGCTCAAAAACGAAATATGCCTGGCCGAAGTCGCCCACGCCGAGGCGCAAGGCGTTGATCCGTACCAACTTATCGACGCCAAGATAGCCGGCTCACCGCCTGGCGCCGGCGGACTGATCTTCCTTCCGTACCTCATGGGCGAACGCACGCCGCGCTGGAACCCCAACGCTCGCGGGGCGTTCATCGGTCTGACGCTGGCCCACAAACGAGCCGACATGCTCCGGGCCGTGCTCGAAGGCGTGACGTACAACCTCTGCATCATCGCCGACATCTTCCGGGCTCACGTGCCGTTCGACAGCGTCACGGTAATCGGCGGCGGAGCCAAGGGCGCCGTCTGGCGCCAGATGATGGCCGACATCTACAACTGCCGCATCGACAAACTCAACGTACTCGAAGAAGCGACGTCCATGGGCGCGGCGGTGACCGCCGGAGTCGCATGCGGAGCGTTTGAAAACTTCGACGTGATCGGGCGGTTTGTGAGCGTCGACAGCACACACCAGCCCGACCCCGACGCAGCGAAGGCCTACGACAAAATCAAACCGATATTCGAGAAATCCTACCACGCGCTGGTCGAGGTATACGAAGACCTGGCCGAACTGTAATCATGAGCATCCGACAGCGAACAATAGACGCCATCGAGCGCCGCCCGGTCGATACGGTCCCCTACCACATCCGCTTCACCGGTCCGGCCCGCGAGAAGATGGCGAGCTTCTACGGCGATCCGGACTTCGAAGCCAAACTGGGCAACTGCCTGTCGATGCACCGGGCGCGGCGAATGAGCGAGGTCCGCCCAAACATCTGGCGCGACGAGTTCGGCGTCGAGTGGGACCGCAGCGTTGATACCGACATTGGCGTTGTCGTCAACACGCTGGTCACGCCGGAATCACTTGGCGACTTCGAGTTTCCCGACCCCGGCGCCCCGTCACTCTACGCCGATTTCGAAGCCGCCGGAAACGAGTTCGGCGACACGCTGGCGGTCGCCAAGCTCAGCTACAACCTGTTCGAACGGGCCTGGTCGCTTGCCGGCATGGAGAACCTCCTGACGGCCATGATCGCCGACCCGCAGTTCGTACACGACCTGCTCGACCGCCTGACGAGCTACTACCTGTCGCTGATCGAAAACGTTTGCCGATGGAATATCGACGCGATCCTCTTCGGCGACGACTGGGCCTCGCAGTCCGGATTAATGATGGGCCCGCACCTGTGGCGCGAGTTCATCAAACCGCAAATCACGCGCCTATATCAGGGGGCCAAGGCCAACGGCAAGTACGTGTTCATCCACTGCTGCGGCGCGGTGCAGGAGTTGTTTGACGAGTTAATCGAATGCGGCCTGGACGTGTTCAACCCGTTCCAGCCGGAAGTGATGAACGTGTTCGAAATGAAGAAGCACTACGGCGATCGCCTGACATTCTACGGCGGCATCAGCACGCAAAAGACCCTCCCATTCGGCAGCGCAGCCGACACCCGATCCGAGACCCGCCGCCTGCTGGACGAAGTAGGATCACGCAGCGGATTAATCGCCGCCCCAGCCCACGCAATCCCCCCGGACGCAAAGCCCGAAAACATAGCAGCAATGATCGAAGTCCTGCAGAATCAGTAACATAGCACCTATTCACCGGGCAACAAACGCGGAAACATGCAAAAACCCCTTGACCAATATTCAATATAAGACTAAACTATTTTCCTGATTTAGCCGATTTTCTTAAACAGGAAATAGCACATTACCAAGATAATGCTAACCACAGAGGAAATCTTCACGAAAGTCATGGAGCAACGCAGTCTCGAATTGGGACCTGCGAAACTCACGCTGTGCCCCGTCACAAGCCCTCCGATTGACGAGAAACCGGGATACATTTCAATAGCGATTGCCAATTTCAGCACCTCTATCTCGGACAAAGATTTCTTCTTCACTTCTGCGATCGCCCCGAGCAGCACGCCCAAGATGTTACTGTACGCTATCTACAAAGCCAAACAGCGTTCCACGGGATGGGGACGACTGTTTCCAGATCGAACTTACTTGCCCTTGGTCATCGCCCCGTACCTGTCCAAAGATCGCCTGAATGAGTTGCAGGAAAAGAAATGTTGCGGCGTAGATCTCTGCGGCAACGGTGTTATCGTGGCTGAGGGAGTATTGATCTTCAGGACCGGCGAGCCAAATCGCTATCCCAACACCGCAAGAATTTGCAACGTCTATAGACGCAAGAGCGCTCTGGTTCCCCAAGCACTTCTTCTCCAACCGTTGTTCAGCAGCGTCAAGGAACTGGTGGAATTCATAAACGCGAGAGGCGGGAGGACCACCTTCTCGACAGTGTCCAAAGTCC
Source organism: uncultured Planctomycetaceae bacterium (assembly GCA_964392945.1). GTDB lineage: Bacteria > Planctomycetota > Phycisphaerae > SM23-33 > SM23-33 > BS750m-G57. The sequence goes on from CAYMSH010000007.1 coordinate 33,333, forward strand.
TCAAGCAGTTGGCCGAAGATCTGGTGATCGCGCGTGAAGCCAAATCCGTTCGTCAGATCCAACCGGAGAAGATTCTCGATTCCCTGCGAGCGAATTACCGGCCGGCAAAGACATCGAACAGCTGGCTCGGTCGGTGCAATGTCTCGGGCCTAATGGAACTAGTCGCCCCGCTGCAACAGGCGGCCGCTGCACAGGGAAAACGCTTCGTGCTTACCGGCGCCTCATCGGCCAATCAGTATTGCGCATTCGGCGGCGAACCGATCGTTTCGGTATACACTGACGCACCGATCGCCCCACTCCTGGCGGCTACCGGCGGTCAATACGAAGAAGGAAAGCGCTTTGCCAATTTGGAGATAGTTCAGACCTTCTCGGACTGGGTCTACTTTGACCCGCGCGACAAAGACGGGCTCCTGGTCGCACCTCCAATCCAAGCCTATGTTGAACTGGCCAATGGCGATCCTCGCCAGCAGCAGGCCGCGAGAGACATTCGTCAACGGATCCTGGCTGACCTGGCCGACGGGAGTAAAACACTGTGATCAATGACTGGTCCATGAGCGTTTTGAAAAGCTGCCTGCTCGATCTGTTGCGCCAGTTGGAGGGAAAGGACTTTCCCATAATTCTCTGCGGAGGTTTCGGTCTGTATCTCAAGCAACTCGATCTGCAAGCCCGAGGCGCCGACTATCATCCGCTGCTTCCAAGCGAACAATGGCCCCGCCCCCGAACGACCGACGACATGGATATTCTGATCCGGACGGAAATCCTGGTCAACGCGCAGCGCTTCAAACTGCTCCGAGGAGCCTTGGATGATTTGGGATACCAACCAATTCCCGGCGCCGAGTACATGCAATTCGTTCGCCGCCTTGACAATGGCGCCAGCGTGAAGATCGATCTCCTTACCGGACCGATCGCTGCGGAACTGGTCGATAGACTCGATATTGGAGATCGAAGGGTCCGACCGGCCGAAGAATCAGTCGGCCTTCATGCACACAGGACCGACGAAGCGATAGGCTTCCAGGACAACATGCAGGAAATCGGCGTTGAAGGCGACTGCACAGACAGCCGGCCGTACCGCAGCAGCGTATCGATCCTGCAGGCGTTTACATTTCTGCTGATGAAGTTATTCGCCTTTCGCGATCGCAACGCTGATCCGAACAAGGATTTCGCCCGCCATCACGCAATGGATATCTACCGCGTGATCGCAATGCTTGACTATGATGAATTCAATCAAACACGATCGGCCGTCTGCGAACACTGGAACAGCGATGCAGTGCGGGAAGCCCAACGAATAGTGAACGATGGTTTCTCAGAACCAACCGCTCTGGGATTGATCCGACTACAGGAACACAATCTGTTTGACCTCGAAATGGACCTGCGGGAATTCGCTCGGGCCCTGTCCGATCTGCTGGCAAAACCGTAACCTTTGTGAACACTAGTATTCAGGTGACATATGACTCGTTACATCCCACTACCGCTACTGGTTGCATCAGTACTCACGACTCTTGCCGCACAGCCGCCGGCCGCCGAGCCGGAGCGGTTGGCGATCTCGCAGTATGGCGTGACCTGGACGTTCAGCGCCCCGATCCAGGCCGGGCGGTATGTTACCGGCGATTGGTGGGTCGTCGGCCCGGTTACGCTCAAGAGCATCACGCCGAAACCATCGCCCGGGCGACACGGATCGGTCGTAAACCCGCCGGCCGGACGAACCCAGGGCTACGACGATCGCATCTCCGGATTCGACGCCTCGCTGAGAATCAAACTCCCGCTGGTCCTCAAACCGGGCGAGTCTCTGGTCACCAGCGCCAGCGTGCCGAAAATCGGCGTCAAAACCCCTGACACCGTACGCAGGCAATACTGTCGCGGCCCGCTCCGCACGGCCGCCGTGCTCACTTGCGTCAAGAGCCCCCCGCCGCCGGGAGCCTTCCGACCCGGATACGTCGGAAAGTGGAAGAAGCAGTTCACCCGCTCGCAACTCAAACGCAACGCCCTGCCGCGCCTTAAGGCCCCAAATCCGCGATCCGTCCTCAACGCCAAGCCGTATGAGCGATACCTCCAGCGGATCTGGCTCGATCACATGCGCCAGTGGGTGAATCGCAAGATGCATCCGCTGGAGAACATGCCCGATTACGGCCGGGATATCACGAACATCGTCTCGCAAGTCGCCCTGCTGCTGTGCCTCGAAGATCCCAAAAAGAAACGCGAAACCCTCCTCCTCCGGTTCGTCCAGAAGGGAATCGACTATTACGCAGCAACACAGTCCTACAACGATCTATGGATCGCCAACGGCGGGCACAATTCCGGCCGCAAGTACCCCATCCTTTTCGCCGGCCTGATGCTCGGCGACAAGGAGATGCTGGCCGTAAAAGCCACGTTCCAGGAAGACCAGCAGACCTACTACGGGCCGCGTTTTAAGAGCCCCGCCCCAAAGCAGGCCCTCTGGACAATCGCCCCGGGCAACGCCAACGCCCGACTCGAGGAGGCCGACCCAAAGAAATGGTCAACCTTCGGATCCGGCTCCAACAACGGTGTAAAAGCCGAAGCCTACCGCAAACTAAACGGACCAACCTGGGTGGGCCAAGCCCTGGCCGCCCGCCTGACCAAACTGAAAAAAGCCTGGTCCCATCCGCCATTCTTCGACTACGTAGACCGCTGGATAAAAGAAGACGACGCCCCGAAGAAAGGTTTCGTAAGAGAAATGTGGAACGCCTACCGCCGAAAACAATAAGCCCCGCCTCGCAATCCGCGTGAGTCCGAATCTCGCTTATCATGATGATGGATGCAAGAAAGGCCACCAACTGTTGTTGATGACCTTTCTTGAGAGCGGCCGATGAGATTCGAACTCACGACGTTCAGCTTGGGAAGCTGACATTCTACCACTGAATTACGGCCGCATTGGAAGTACCGTAAAACACAGCACTTTCTAAGCTTGGTATCAATACGGTATCAATCTAGGTATCAATTCACAAGACATTTTTGTAGTTCTGGACAATCACGAGGATGCTGTTATTAACCCGGAATTCTCAAAATGTAGGCGTTATTAACCCGTCATTCTGCACGGTTAGCCCCTAACTAATTCCAAGCCGTTTTTCAACCTTCCGCAATGCTGCATCCAAACCTTCAAAGTTGTCTGCAAGATAATGCTTCTCTGCAATGCTCTGTTTGCTGTTCGCAAGATGAAGCTTGGCCGTATCGCTATCTGATTCATCCCTTACCAAGCTTGCCCCTGTTGCTCTGAGTTGGCGAAAAGTACCAGAGATTCCTAAGCGTTCAAGCAAGTCGGCAAAACTGGATTGCATATGGTTGCATCTTCTCACCTTGCCAGCAGCATTGATTGAATAGCCGTACAACTCGCTACCGTCTTTGTGGAGCAGCATAGTTTCTGAATCGTCTTTGTCGGTTGCATACTTCTCCAGCAATCTCTTGGTTTCATTCCAGAGCAACCAAGAACCTGCTTCACCTGTTTTAGTTCTGCATCTGGTAATGTGTGTCCCGTTGAATTCTTCATGTTGCATGGCTGCAATGTCTGCCCAATACATCCCGGTATTGAGAGCAAGCAGAATGTAGAGTTTGGTACGTTCAGGAGCTTCTGCAAGAATCGTTTTGATTTCTTCATCTAAGTAAGTCTTGACCTTGGAATCCTTCTTTTCATTCTTGGGTTTCTTGACTCTAAAAACGGTATCTATGTTGCGGGGCATATCGGCTAATACTCGATTCTCCCAAAGCCATTTAACTACACGTTTGGCAGAGAACAGTTTTTTCTCTAACGTGCTACGCTTTTGGTATCCATTGGCATAGCGTTGCATTTGCCAGCTTGCGTAGTCCATCAGCGTTTGCTCTGTTATCGCTTCTATCTCTTGACGGTTTAGCCAATCCCGAAAATCTCCCGTATCTTGTAGGATGGAAGCTAAGCCATGAACTGAGATTTGCTTTGCCTGCTGGCGTTGGGTTTGGAGTGCGCAGAAACGGTTTATCTCTTCAATGATGTTAAAGACGGGGGCAGTTGCTTCAACAACAACGGGAGGAAGAGGGGAAGGGGAAGGAGAGAGAATCACTACCCCTTGCATGGGGTTCTTACGCTCCATCTTCTGCTTGATGCTTACCCATGCTACTTCTGCGGAATGTTCATTCGGTGAACCAGACCCATCGCCAGCAGACGTATAGCGTTTACCGTTGATGGTCTTTTCCCAAAGCTTCTTTCCGTTCTTGCGTTCAATCCAAGAAAGCCCCAAGACCCTTGTACGCTTCCCCTGTTTTGTCTGTTTTGCCTGTTTCATTTGATTGCCTTTCAGTTGGGGGTTATCGCCCACTCCCAACACCATTAGTATAGTGTAAAATGGAGGACACGCAAGCATTTATTCCCCCGAAGTCCTTTGCCTGCCAGCAATTATAAACTTTATAATTACAGGCTCTCTCCCAAACCTCCCATCCCCAAAGAAACCAAAACGATAGAAAAGCACATCGAAAGATTCCGGAAGCTCTGAAACACCCACGGC